>CAZRLK010000209.1:0-8364 GCA_964600555.1 uncultured Bradymonadales bacterium | reverse complement strand
CAGAGGGTCGGACAATCGGACCATCGGACGGCATCGGACCATCGGACGATCGGACGGCATCGGACCATCGGACGGGCGGACGAGCGGACGGCATCGGACCATCGGATCATCGGAGGGTCGGACCATTGGACGGTCGGACGAGCGGAGGGCATCGGACCATCGGACGAGCGGAGGGTCGGACAATCGGACCATCGGACGAGCGGACGGCATCGGACGGGTGGACGATTGGGTAATCGCCGAGATGGGCGATTGAACAGCAGATATACGAACCCCATCTAACACCCTCCGGGAGCCCTGAGGCTCCGCCCCGACCGGTGCCTTCCGGACGGGGGGCGACGCCGACCGCCGGTCAAACGGTTCCCAACTGGCGGCGTCCCCACCGACGATCTACCCCATGGACGCCACACGCCACCCCGCCACTGTACGTTACCGACGCACGCCCGCCGATCGTTGCGTCGTGACGCCCGCTGCCCTCCCGGGGTGTCGGCTGCATCTCCGCCGGGCCTTCCGCAGACCGGCCTCCCGTCCGGAGCCGAATTGACCCGCATCGGGCACCTCGCCCGCCCGGGGATCGTCCCCGCGAGCCGGCTCGACGCCCCGTCGGTCGGAATGGATCGCAACTTCCGCTTTTTTTCTCACCAGCCAACCTGCTATGGATCGCAGGCGCGATGGACGCAGCGACTCGCAAGCGAGGACGACGACCGTGGAATCGACTCCGGAGGCCTCTCGGCAGAGTGGGGACGACCGCAAACGCGCCGGGCTCGAGCCGGAGACCTTCCAGAAGCGTCTGATCGCGGTCACGGCGATCGTGTTGACGCTCGGCGTCTTCGGGGGGACGTGTCTCGGCTCCAAGATCGAACGGGCCGAGCGCATCCAGGCCGAGAGCCCCGCCGGGCAGGGGGCCGAATCGCCCGATCCGTCGGAGTCCGGCCGCTGAGCCTCTCCCCGCGCCCCGTCCGCTGCACGAGCCCCCGAACGACCGCCTTCGATCCCGCCGAGACGTCATGAAAGTCCACCTGATCACCCACGGCTGCAAGGCCAACCAGTACGACACCGAGACGTTCCGCCAGGAGCTCGAGGCCCGGGGGGCGACGATCGTCGAATCGGCCGACCAGGCGGACGCCTGTGTCGTCAACACCTGCACGGTCACCCACAAGGCGGATCGGACCGCCCGCAAGGAGATCCGCAGCGCCAAGCGCGACAATCCCGACCTCGAGATCGTCGTCGCCGGCTGCTCGGCCGCCCGTCGCACCGACGATTACGTCGAGATGGACGAGGTAGCGAGCGTCGTCGCCGGCCACGATCAGATCGAGGTGGCCGACGCGATCGCCCCCGAGTCGCCGTATCTCGACGTCGACGAGGAGCCGGTCGGCGCCGAGTTGCTCGGCGAGCACAAGCCCCGCACGCGCGGCTGGATCAAAGTCCAGGATGGCTGCGACCGCAACTGTGCGTTTTGCGCCACCAAGCTCGCTCGCGGCGCCAGCCGATCGCGCGATCCCGACCGCGTCGTCAGCGAGGCCCGACGCCTCGCTCGCCAGCACAGCGAGCTGGTCTTTACCGGCATCCACATCGGCCACTACGGCCGCGATCTGAGCGAGCGTGGCGAGCCGCAGGAGCACACCCTCTCGACCCTGTGTGAGCGGCTGCTCGAGGAGGTCCCCGACGTGCGTTTTCGGCTCGGCAGCATCGAGGCGACCGAGATCGACGACAAGATGGTCGACCTGCTGGAACACTCCGGCGGCCGGCTCGTCCCCCATCTGCACGTCCCGATGCAGGCCGGCTCCAACTCCGTGCTGCGGGACATGCGCCGCTGGCACACCCGCGAGGATTACCGCGACCGCGTCACCGAGATCGCCTCCCGGCTGCCGTATCTCGGGCTCGGCGCCGACGTGATGGTCGGCTTTCCGGGCGAGACGCGCGAGGAGTTCGAGCAGACCCGCGAGCTGGTCGACGGGCTTCCGTTCACCTACCTGCACGTCTTTCCCTTCTCCGCCCGCGAGGGGACGGCGGCGGCCGAAATGGGCGATCGGGTCGACCCGGAGGAGAAGGGGCGTCGCAGCCGCATCCTCCGCGAGCTGGCCCAGAAAAAGGGCGAGCAATACCGCAAACGCCGCGTCGGCCAGGCGGCCGAGATCGTCGTCGAAAACGGCAACCAGGGGATGACCGAGGATTACCTGCGCGTCGAGCTGACCGGCGACCCGGACCGGCGCTTCGGCGACCGGATGTACGCGCCGCTCGACATGCAGGACGGCAAGCTGGTGGCGAGGATCTGAAAACTGCAGCGGTTGAGCGGTTGAGCTGTTGAGCCGTTTCACTCCCGTAGGCATACGGAGCCCCCCGACCGGAGGTCACGACGATGATCGACCGCATCTGGCTGTTTCACTGCGGATGGATCGCCGTCCCCCGGCCCCTGTTCGAGGTCGGCCAGCCGTGGGAGTACCCGCGCATGCCGTTCATGGGGGCGGTGGCCGAGCACCGCGAGCGGGGACCGATCCTCGTCGACGCGCCGTTCGGCGGCGAGGGGCCGGCGAACGTCGGGCGGATGACCGCCGGGCTGCTGGGGATGCTCGGCCTCGAGTTTCAGAGCGAGTGGTCGACCGTCGGCCGCCTCGAGCAGATCGGCTATTCGGCCTCCGAGGTCGACGACGTGCTGATGACCCACCTGCACGTCGACCACACCGGCGGCCTCGGCTCCCTCGCGGACGCCACCACCATCCACGCCACCGACCTCGAGTGGGAGTACGCCCGGGGGCAATCCTCGCTTATCGGCAAGACCCGAGGGTACGCGCCGGGCGATTACCGCCCGCTCGCTGACCGCATCGAGACCTTCGAGATGCCCGCCGAGCTGGGTGCCGAGACCGACCACCACGATGTCTTCGGCGACGGGTCCGTCCACGCCGTCGGCCTCCCCGGCCACACCGTCGGCCACGTCGGCTACCGCTTCGAGATGACCGACGGCCGCCAGGTCCTGCACGTCGGCGACACCGCCTTCACGATCCCGCACGTCACCGACCAACGCGAGCTCGGCCGCTTCCCCCGCTCGTTCGCCTACGACGTCCCCCGCGCCGAAGAGAGCCTCCGGGCCCTGCGCCGCTACCACGAGGCCCACCCGGAGGAGGTGCTCGTCAACGCCCACGATTTCGAGCTCGGCGAGCGATGTCTCGACGGGCCGATCGAGGTGTAGGTTCCTGTCGACGAAAGCTCGGGAACTGTTCGGGGGCGACGTGCATACTGCTCGAGGACGGCTCCAGGCCTTCGACGCCACTCGCGGACGTGTTAGCCTTCGATCCACTCGAGACGGTTTCGACCCGACGGAGGGTGAGATGACGCGCACCGAGGTCGACTTCGAGACGTTCGCCCGAGAGAAGTTGCGCGAGCCGGCGTCCGCCATCGCCTACACTGCGGGCCTGCGTCTCCGGGAGATGTTCGGCGAGCAGGAGTGGCTTCAGCAGCGCAAGTCGGGGTTTTTCGACCTCCGGGAGTGGGCCGAGGCGCACGACGTCTCGCTCGAGGTCGAGTCGAGCGTCCACCAGGAGTATCGCACCGGCTGGAACGACTCGGCCGGCGAGCTCGACGAGTGGCCGGCCAACGTCTGGATGCAGCTCGACTGGCGGGGCGCTCACTTCGATGTCGTTCGTCTGACCTGGTTCGAGAAGTATCGCTCCCGGACGCGCTACTTCATTGTCGGGCCGGACCGCGAGCGGGTCGAGGCGCTGTCGGCCGAAGTCGGGCGCTGGTCGGCCCGGATCCGCGACGAAATTCTCGTCTTTCGCGACGGGTGCTGGCACAAAGACGCCGATCTGTACGAGCAGGTCTCCGGGACGTCGCTCGACGACCTGGTGTTGCGACCCTCGTTCAAGCAGGAGATCGTCGGCGAATTGCGTCGTTTTTTCAGCTCGCGGGAGCTGTACGACGAGCAGGACGTCCCCTGGAGCCGCGGCATGCTGTTTCTCGGACCGGCGGGCAACGGTAAGACCCTGATGCTCAAGGCGCTGACCAACGAACTCGACGTCCCGAGCCTGTACGTCCGCGATTTCGCCTCTCACCGCTACACGCCCCAGGCGCTGATGCACGAGGTCTTCGACCGGGCACGCGAGACCGCCCCGTGCCTTCTGATCTTCGAGGATCTCGACAACCTGATCACCCCCGACAACCGGTCGTTTTTCCTCAACGAACTGGACGGATTCGCCCTCAACCGGGGGATTCTCACGATCGCGACGACCAACCACCCGGAACGGCTCGATCCGGCGCTGTTGCATCGGCCGAGCCGGTTCGACCGCAAATTCACCTTCGGGCTCCCCGACGACGAGCTGCGGCGGGCGTATCTCCGCGACTGGCTGGCGGGTCTGAGCGGCGCGCCAGAGTTGAGCGAGGAGTCGCTCGACGAACTCGTCGTGCGCACCGAGGGCTTTACCTTCGCGTATCTCGAGGAGCTGACTCACGCCGCCCACCTGGAGTGCCTCGCCGGCGAGGGCGACCGCCGAGATCTGGACGCGATGCTGGTCGAGCGGGCCAACACCCTCAACCGCGAGCTCGTCGACGTCGAGGAGGCGACTCGATAGCCGACCCATCCACCGGACTCCCGCCGCTCCCCCCGCATCCGGAGGCTCGAGCTGTACCCGATCTGTCCCCGCACTTATCGTAGCCTCTCGAACCGTGGCGATACCGACGACGAGGTCGAGGCGATGAGCGACGCAACCCAACGCGAGGCCTACCGCGAGGCCGTCGACAGGCTCGACGGCTACCATCGCTCCGAGGCCCTCGAGACGCTGCGCGAGATCGGGGACCCGGCGGCGATCGAGCCGATTCTGGAGGTGCTGGTCGAGCAGTTCGACCGGCCGGCCGGCGATCGGATGGCGGCCTTCGTCGACGGGGCGTGGGGGGTGGTCGGCGAGCTGTGGGAGTCGGATGCGCACGCCGAGGTGTTGTACGAGACGCTGCGGCGGGTGCCGCGGCATTTTCGGGCGAAGATCGGATGGGAGCGGCCCAGCCGTATCCTCCGGGTCGTCGCCCGGGTCGACCAACCGTGGGCGGCGGATGTGCTGCGGGTGTACGCCTCGACCTTTTTGTTCGATCAGCACGAGGAGGACTTCCGGACGCTCCTCGAGGAGGCGGGCCGGGATCTCGACGAGGCGCCGTCGGGCGGGGAGCTGCGGGTCGTGACCAGCCACGCCAATCCGGCGCCGAGCAGCCTGTTCGAGATGCCGACCGTCGGGAGGAAGGCGGCGCTGGTGGCGCGTCCGCTGGTGATGGACCTTCCCGGCAATCGCTTCCACGTCGCCGCCGGCGACGAGATCGTGCAGTTTGGCTGGTGGCCGCAGGAGGGGGACTTGCAGCTCGTCGCCGAGTTGCCGGTCGTCGAGCACGGCGAGTGGGCGGGGGCGTACGCCGGGCCGGTCGACGACGAGGAGGCCGATCGGGCGATCGAGGATCTGGCGGAGCACGGCCGGCAGCCGGAGTGGCTGCGCGAGAAACTCGCTTACTTCGACGAACTCCCCCGCAAGGGGGTCTCGGCCGGACGCAAGCTCGAGATTCCGCCGGAAGCGAGCTGGACGCACAGCCGCGAGGCGGCCCACGGGAAGGCGCAGGCGGCGCCGAGCGAACCGGAGGAGACTCCGTCGGATCTCGACGAGCTGGAGGCGCTGGCGAGCCGCGAGCCGACCTCGGTGACGCCCGGGGACCACGACCGGCTCGCCCGGCATTACTGGAAGCGGGCCAAACGGGCCGACGGCTACCGCGAGCGCCGAAAGCACTTCAAGCGCGCCGGGTTTTTCGCCGGGCACGCCGTCGAGCAGGGGATGGAAAAGCCGGAGCGGCTCGAGAGCTACCGTTTGATGCTCGAGGCGGCCGCCGAGGTGAGCATGGACACCGGCGGGCTTCGCCGCACCCAGGCGCTGGTGCGGACGCGGCTCGCCGATCTTCGCGGCGGGCTCGGCGAGTACACGGTCCTGGACGGGGTGTTCGGCGAGATTCGGATCGGGGGCGGCCTGCTGGTGGTGGCGGATCTCGACGAGCTGCCGGACGAGCCCGGCTTCGACGACGAGTCGCACGTGGAGTGGATGAGCGAGGGGCGGGTGCTGTCGCTGTCGGCCGGGGGCGCCGGGATCTTTCCGGTCGAGTTGCGGCTCGTCGACGGCCATCTGCCACGGCTGGCGCCCGGGGAGCTGCGGGCGATGGATCGGTGTACCTCGGCGGTGACGCTGCGTGCGAGTTCCGGGCGGATCGGGTTCGGCGGGCTGCCGATCCCGCGCGACGAGCGACTCCTGGCGGGGCCGAGCGACGCCTGGATCGAGATGGAGGTGGCGCCGGCGGGCCTGTTCGGGCGCCTCTCGTCGGTGCTGCCGGGCGGCCGCCGGTTCCACCTGAATGCCTGCGTGTACGGGTTGCCGGATCGGTACATCGCGGTGGTCGGCCACACCGACGCCTCGCCGCCGAACGACGTGCGGAGCCTCGAGGAGCTGTGAGCGCTCGGAGAAGGCGCGGGGGCGACTCGCGGCGGGTGGGGGTGACCCCCTGGGGGTGCGGGGGGTGCGATCGATCGCAGCGAGGGTCGACTCGCGCCGGCCGCGGGGCCAGATCGATCGTGGCGCGCCCCGATTTTCGCAAAAATCGACGCTGCGGCGGTCTCGCTCGCGAAACGGCAGCGAGAGCCGGGGGTCGCGATCGCGGAGGCCGATCGTCGCCCCTCGTGCTCCGCGATTTGCACCCGGACACCCCGGGGGGTCACCCCCCGGATTTCGAGAGTGGCGATCGCCGATTTTGCGACCGAACCATCGGCCCGTCCGGGGTGAGATCCCTCGTCTCGTCGACTCGCCGACGCCGCGCTCGAGGGAGACCCGCGATGGCAGCGAGCACGGCGGCCTCTGGACGGGGCAGACTTCGCGTCGGGTCCGTTGCGCCACCTCTCCGTTGCTGCTAGGCTGGGGGGCGACATCCGACATTCAGCCGGGCATCGAAGAGCGACGCCGTACTTCGGGGCTCTCAGTGGGTGGATGAGGGATGGCGGCCGTGAAGCGGCCGATATTATTCGCGTCAACGTGTGTTTCGTGGAGGGAGATGAACCGATGTCGAAGGAACCGGAAAAGCAGACGATCGGCGACTGGCTTGAGGCCTACCAGCAAAAGACGGGCAGCCGGCAGTACGTCCTCGACAGGATGTCCGAGAGGTCGGACGACTACGAGGATCCGCGCCTGGAGGAGATGCTCGCGGTGGCGATCCGGCGCACCAAAAAGTGCGCGGAATTCGAGTACGCCTGGACGCGCACCAAAGACAGCCAGACCAGTGCTCGCCGCGGTGCCGCCGAGACCGACAACGCGATCGACCGGACGATCTCGACGATCCACCAGGTGGCGAAGGCGATGGCCGACACCCCCGGGGAGTGCGACGAGAAGAGCTGCTCGAAGAAGCTCCTCGCGGAGGTCTTCCCGAACGGGGTCTTCCCGATCACCTCGAAGTCGTTCGAGGAGCAGCGCATGCACGTCGCCGAGCTGATCGACGAGTTGAACAGCGAGTACCGCGACGAGATCGAGACGCTCGGCCTGGAGTCGCAGGTCGAGACGCTCGAGTCGCTGTACGAGACGTTCGACGAGCAGCTCGACCTCGCTGACCACGAGGAGGTGACGTTCGACGAGGTCCAGGCCGCCCGGGTCGAGGCCCGCGAGGCGTACCACCGGGTGCTGGCGGTCGTGCTGGGCAACTACTGCGACGACCCGGAGGCTCTGAACGACCTGATGGAGCCGGTCATCCACCAGCAAAAAAAGATCGCCCGGTACGTCAGACGCCGCGGCGAGATCCCGGAGGTCGACCCCGAATCGGGGGAACCCTCCGATCCGAGTGAGCCGACCGAGCCGCAGGACGGGGAGGGGGAGGGTTGATCACTGCGCGTCGGCGAGCCGCCGACGCCCCCGGAAATGGGGGTGGTGGCGAGCCGTCGACGCCCCCGGAAATGGGGGTGGGTGGCGAGCCGCCGACACACGAAAGCCCGGTCCGCCGAGGGTGGCGGGCCGGGCTTTTTTTTGTGGGGGTCGATCGATCCCCGGCCTTCGGCTCCCGGGGGTCATTCGATCCCCGGCCTCCGGCTCCCGGGGGTCGATCGATCCCCGGCCTCCGGCTCCCTAGGGTCATTCGATCCCCGGCCTTCGGCTCCCGAGGGTCGCCTTCGACCGGGGCTACGGGACTACGAAAAACGTCGTTACAACCCCGGCCTTTGGCCGGGGGTACGAATTGGGGGACGAGTTGGGGGACGAGTTGGGGGACGAATTGGGCGACGAATCGGGGTGCGAATTGGGGCGCCGCCTCATCCCTCGAACAGCTCGGCGAACAGCGGGCGATCGGGGACCGCTTCGCGCTGCAGGTCGGTCAGCT
>CAZRLK010000208.1:0-8411 GCA_964600555.1 uncultured Bradymonadales bacterium | reverse complement strand
TCGGCGACGACCTTCGTGTGGAAGGCGTGGCTGACGTTGAGGAACTGGACCATGTGGCCCTCCTCCTCGAACATCTCGGCGGCGCGGCGCGTCGGCTCGGTCAGGCCGGCGATGATCGTCTGCTTCGGACAGTTCTTGTTCGCGCAGACGACGTAGCCGTCGATCTCGTCGAGCCGCGGCTCGATCTCGTCGGGCGAGGCCGACACACTCGCCATCAGCCCGTCGTCGCCGTGCATCGGCGAGGCTTCGGCCATGGCCGTCCCGCGCCGGGCGACCGTCCGCAGGGCTCCTTCGAACGGCATCACGCCGGCGGCGATCAGCGCCCCGTACTCCCCGAGGCTGTGGCCGGCGACGACGTCGGGTTCGATGCCGAATTTCTCGAGAAGCTTCAGGATGGCGGTATCCGCGGTCAGGACCGCCGGCTGAGTGATCTCGGTCTGTTTGAGTCGCTCGCGCGCCTCGTCGGTCCACTCCTCGGGGTCGATGATCTCGCTGAGGTTCTCGCCGTCGAGCACCGGGCGCATCACCCGGTCGGCCTCGTCGTAGATTTCCTGGACGAGCGGAAACCGCTGTTTGAGGTCCGAGAGCATCCCGAGATACTGCGTTCCCTGTCCGGGAAACAGCATCGCGATGTCGCCCTCCTGGATTTCGCTGCTGAAATACACGCCCTGGTTGGCGAGGATGTTCCAGCCGCGGCCCCGCTCGAAGGCGTTTTCGATGCGGCCGACCTGCTTGTCGAGTTCCTCGTCGTCCCGGTAGGCGACCGCCAGGCGGTACTCCGCCTCCGGCGGCTCGACATCGGGGGCTTCGAGGGGCACGTGGTGCGGGCGCGTCGCCTCGAGCCCCTCCTGGCGGAAGCGCTCGGCGAACTCGGCAAACTGGTCGGCGACCTCCTGTTCGGTGGCGCCGCCGAAGGTCATCAGCCCCTGGTCGACCTCGACCTCGTGGCCGTCTCCGGCGGTGTCTTCGCCGGCGGCACCAATCGCCCCCGCTTCGCCGCCGTCGGCGTGAATGGCTTCGTCTCCCCCACCGCTCGAGGCACCTGTCGTCTCGTAGCCCGGCGAGACGCCCCCGGAGCCGTAGCGGGCCGGGTCGTACTCCTCGAGCGTCACGTGGTAGTTCGTCCCGCCGAAGCCGAAGGCGCTGACGCCGGCGCGGCGCGGCATGTCGTCGTTCGTCTCCCAGTCCTCGAGCGAGTTCTGGATTTCGAACGGGGTCTGATCGAGTTCGAGCTCGGGATGGGGATTTTCGACGTTGAGCGTCGGCGGCAGCTTTTTGTCGCGCAGGGCGTAGGCGACTTTGATGAGGCTCGCCGCCCCGGCGCCCGCCTTCAGGTGGCCGATCATCGACTTGACGCTGCCGAGCCCGATCCGGTCCGCCCCCGCCGGGCCGTTGTCCTCGGCGACGATCTGGCGGGTGGAGTTGAACTCGGTCGGGTCGCCGATCGGCGTCGAGGTTCCGTGCGCCTCGAGAAGCGAGATCGAGCGGGGGCCGTAGCCGGCGTCCTCGTAGGCGCGCTGGATCGAGAGCTTCTGGCCCTTGGGGTTCGGCGCCGTGATGCCCTTGCCGGCGCCGTCCGAGGAGGCACCGACCCCGCGGATGACTCCGTAGATCTCGTCGTCGTCCTCGACGGCGTCCTCGAGGCGTTTCAACAACAGGATGCCGCATCCCTCGCCCATCACGAAGCCGTTGGCATCCTCGTCGAACGGCCGCGAGCCGTCCGGCGAGAGGGCGCCGATCTTGCAGAATTTCACGAACGCCGACGGGCCCATGAAACGGTCGACTCCTCCGCTGACGGCCATGTCCCAGCGGCCGTTGCGCAGACCGCGCACCGCCTGGACGACCGACGACAGCGACGAGGCGCAGGCGGCGTCGGTCGTGAAGTTCGGTCCCCGCAGGTTGAAGGAGTTGGCGACGCGGCCGGCGATGACGTTCGGCAGTTCGCCGGGCATCGAATCCTCGTTGATCTCGTTGCGCCGGCCTTTGAACCGCTCCTCGACCTCGCCGAGGATCTCGTCGATTTCGCGCTGGCTGAGTTTGTCGCCCGCCTTCTCGAGCAGCGTCTTGCGGGCGTCCATCTCGAATTCGGGGTAGTGCACCCGCAGGTTCGTCCAGTCGCGCAACTCCCCGCACAGGGTGTTGCCCAGGATGACCGCCGTGCGCTCGTTGTCGAAATCCGACTCCAGATAGCCGGCGTTCTCGAGCGCCTCTTTGGTCGTGTCCATCGCCATCAACTGGGCGCTGTCCATGTTCTCGACGGTGAACGGCGGGATGCGGTGCCATTTGCGGTCGAACTCGAACTCCCGGATCCAGCCGCCGATCTTCGAGTACGTCTTGTCGGGCGCCTCCGGGTCGGGGTCCCAGTACAGTTCCGGGTCCCAGCGGTCGGGCGGGGTTTCGGTGACCGCGTAGACTTTCTTCTGGATGTTCTCCCAGAACTGATCGGCGGACATCGCCTGGGGCATCGTCGCCCCGATGCCGACGATGGCGACGGCACCGTCGTCGATGTCGCTATTGGTCGATTGCGTGCGTGTGGACTCGTGGCTCGAACTCATAGAGGTGCGTTCCCTGGAGATGCTGGAAGAGTCACCCGCGTCGCCGTCGGACGGCGCGAGTCGGTATGTTCGATGAAGATCGTCGATCGTGCGGACCTCCGAGCGGGCGGTCCGCTCGCGGAGATCCGGTGAGATGGCGTCGGTCTCGACCGCCTCCTCGCTGGCGAGGTACGCCTCGCCCGGGACGACGACGCCGAGCCGAGCCCCGAAACCGCGGAACTCGCCCGCGGCGCCTGCGCAGGCGTCGGCGCTCGCGCCGCGGATAAAAAAGGTCATGTCGGCGGGGTCGATACCGCGCTCGCTCAATTCGGAGAGGGGCGTGGTGAGCGTGTCGACGCTGTCGGCGTCGACCAGAAAGCGACTCAGCCCCTCGTCGACCGCCGCACCCAGGTCGGTGCCGTCTTCGAGTTCGAAGACGACCGGCTGGCCGTCTCGCTCGAGGCGTCGGGCCGCGTGCAGCGGAGTGTCGAGCACAAAGACCAGGGCGGGGCGGCGTGCGGCTCCGCCGAGTACGTCGAGATGAGCCTCGAAGGCGGGGTTTGCCGCGTGTCCCCGCACGAAGGTCGCGAAGTTGCCGTCGCCGGCGGTTTCGGCGATGCGATCGAACCACTGCTCGGCCGTCGAACCACCGGCGTTGCCGAAATCGACCGCGGGAATGCCTCCCGCACGGTCGACGGCTCGCCAAAACGCCGGGGCGTCGTTCAGCTCCGGCCGTGGCCCCTGGACGAGGGGCGTTCGAGATTCCTGTTCGCTCATCCTGCGTAACTCCGGGTGTTCGGACTGCGACGGACGGGCCTCCCCGCAAGTCGCCTTGCGAGCGGAGCACCGACGTCCGAATGACCTTACATATATGGCAATTAACGAAACCGAACGGCGATAGCAAGGAAAAAATATTAGAAAAACAGACGGGTTTAGTGACCCCTGAGTCAGATTCTTATGAATGAATCACCAGTCAGTTATCACCGACTGAAGAGTCAGTCGGAATTCAATCTGACCGACCGGTCGGTCAGAAGGGGCGCCGGCGGTTAGGTGGCATTGCACCTTTGAATCCTGACTCATCATTCACTTGCGCCCGCTACGCCCGTCGCGCCCGTCCCTTCGACGAGGCTCGTCCCCGCCCGCCAACCCCCCGCACACACGGCCTCCCTCTCGCCCGGGGAGATTCTCTCCACTCACTGAAATCCCTTCATTCCCCCAATCACTCCACCTTCGAAACTTCTGGAGCGCCCGTATCCTCGCCAGCTAAGATCAAAAGAAAAATGAATCTATATGGAGTCGATACTCGCCATAAATGTTGGGTTTACCGGGCGACGAAGATATCTCCGATCTTAAGTTGTGTGTGGTTTTTATTTTTGGTCTTTAATGGCCCCGTCTCACGAGAAAGGTGTAATCGTTGATTCGTAGATGAGAAGGGTGGTCCGGGAGAAAAGTCCTCGTCGCTCGAGACGGACGGGCCTCGAGTCGTCGCGGCCTCGACCGTCGGGCGGATGGGGGGCGTTTTTCCTAGGGGAATCCGGGGACGGGAGGCTCAAAGCGAGGTCCAACTCCCGGCGAGGCATCGGCGATGCGGGGGCTGAGAACCACGCGCACTGCAGTCGCCGCGGACGAGGTCGGCCCGCGGCGATGAAAGCTGAGTTGTGCGGGGAGTGGACGGTTCCCGCGGATGGGTTCCGCGGGCGGGCCACATGTTCGATCCGGGCTCGGATCCACTTTCGATCGTCCCGGGGGACGAGCGCGACTCTGCTCAACCGCCGTCTTCTTGCTCGCCGTCTTGTTCCTGATCGACGATGCTCGCTGACTCGAGCCAGTCGAGTTTCGGGAATTTCTCCTTCAGATAGGGATTACCCTCTTCGCGCAGCTTCTTCTGGCTCGGTCCGTCGCCCCTCGGCGCCCCCTCGCCGTAGCCGGCGTACAGATCCTCGACGACGTCCATCCCCTCGACCACCTCGCCCACCGGGGCGAAGCCGCGTTTGTCGAGCGACTCGGAATTGTCCGAGTAGTTGACGAACAACTGCGTCGAACGGGTATCCGGAGACTTTCGCTTCGCGAAGGTGATCATGCCCTTCGTGTTCGACTTTTCGACCGGGTCGTCTTCGATCGTCGCCTCCTGCCAGGCGGCGTCGACCTTCGGCACACCCTTCATCCCGAACTGCGCCATGAATCCGTCGATGACCCGGAAGAAGGCGACGTCGTCGTAAAAGTCGAGTTTGACGAGGTTGTACAGTCGGTCCGCTCCCTTCGGCGCCCACTCGCGGTGAAATTCCCCGACGAACTCGCCGGCGCTCGTCTCGAAGCGCACTTCGAACGCCTCCGGGGCCTCCTTATCGGCCTCCTCGGGGTTTAAAAGCGCCTCGTCGACCTCCGCCGAACCGGTTTTACCGTCCGACTCGGACTCCTCGGATCCCTCGGCGGCCTCCTCGTCGTCGCTCGATTCGGCCTCCCCGCCGGAGGCGGTCGACTCAGAGGCCGTCGGCTCCTCGTCCGAGTCCTTTTTGTTCTTGTCGCAGGCAAACCCGAAACCGGCGAGGGCGATCAGCGAGAGGGCAAAGATCAGGCGCTTCATCGTGGCGTCTCCGTCGTAGGTCGATGTGTACACACAACTGCGGGATAGCAGACAACCGATCGACGGTGCAAGGAGCGGAGCACCCGTCGGTTCGCTCCCATTTTTTTAAGGGTCCGATGGTCCGATCGTCCGACCGTCCGATGTATTGCGCATAACAAAACCCCCACCCGTCTCCGGATGGGGGCGAGGTCGGTGGTCGGTTGTGACGATGCGTCACTGAATGGTGACGTCGAGGTCGAAGGTGTCACCGCGAGCCCCGTCGTAGCCATCGTTGTCGATGAAAACGTACACGGTTTCCTGGCTTCCGGTGTTGTTTGTGTAGCTTGCCGAGATGGGAACTGCGGAACTCCCATCTTGGTGCTCACCGGCCTGGCACGTTGAAGACGAGAGGGAACAGTCCGTAGAAATGAACAGGGAATCCCAACTAGTGAGGAATCCTGTCTCACTGTCTAACTCGGCGGTCAATTCCTCGCCGTCCGCAAGATCCACTGCCCACACCTCGTCCGGACCTGCGGTGTACCCGGTCGGCACCCCGCAACCAGTTCCGTCTTGATCCGCCGAATAGTCGTCCCAACTCTCACCGCTCAGCGAAAAGCCGCTGCTTTGCGAGGCATCGGAGGTGATATTGGTCACAGCGTTACACGTACACTCTCCGCTCGAGCAATCTCCCAGATCCGGATCACAGGCTTCCTGGGCGGTGAGATGGTTGTCGGTGCAGTATTCTCTCGTCGTCGAATCGGAGCATTGCGGGTAGGTCGATCCGGAGGGGTCACACTGGGGCGACTGAATTTCAGCCTCCAATGTGAACGTATCGCCGCCGGTACTCTCCCAGTCGGCTTCGACGATGATGTATACCGTCTGCGCCGTCTCCGCGTAGTGAGTGGCCGAGACCGATCCGGTGTCGAATTCTCCATCGAGACAACTCGATTCCGAGAGGGTGCAGTCGCTCGTGATGAAGACTGATTCGTAGGTGCCTCCGGTACTATCCGTGATGTCGGCGGTCAGAACCTCGTCGGCCTGCAAGTCCACCGCCCAGACGGCATCGTCGCCGTCGGTAGCATCGGTATCGTCGACGCCACAGCCGGTGCCATTTTGGCTGGCATCGTAATTGTCCCACTCCTCGTCGAATGTCGCGCCGTCTTGAATCTGCGAGGTGACATTGCGGGGATTCGGACAGTTCGAGTCGCACGAGCCATCCGTACAACCCGCGTAACAGGAGTTTTGGGTGTTGAAGCCGGTGCCGTACTCTTTGCATTCCTGCACCTCGTCGGCCGACGAGCAGCTCAAATTCTCGGGGGTGCAGACGACCTCTTCGTAGGTGACCTGCACCTCGGCGGTCGTCACCGACTGATCGGCCGCGGTGTCGACCACGAGATACAGCGTCTCGGAGTTGTCGGAGTCCTCGCTCTCCTCCGCGAGGTTCGAGTAGGTGAGCGTCTCGCTGTAGTCGTCGTCCTCGACGGAATCCTCGGCGCCGGCGAGACACGAGTCTCCGAGGTTGCTGCAGTCCTCGACGAGATACGCCGAGCCCTCGACCTCGTCCTGGAACATCACGTCGGCGGTGAAGGCGGTCCGCGGCGGCACGGTCACCTCGAAGGTCTGATCCGGTCCGCCGGTTCGGCTCGCCGACCCGTCGTCGCAATCGAGGCCGTCGGAGTCGTACGCATTCGTCGACTGGTTGAGCGAGACCTGTCGGTTGTCGGTGTTGTCGGGATCGATCGTCGGCGCGTCGCCGCAGGTGTCGCCCTCCGGCGGAATGCAGTCGCCGGTCGAGGCGTTGCATCCGGCGTCGCACTCGATTTCGTTGAATCGACCTCCGTCGCCGGTACAGACGTTGGCGTTGCCGTCGCTGTCGCAGTAGTCGTCCTCGGAGGAGCAGGCGGTGAAGACCTTGTCGATCGTCAGTTCGAAGGCGCCTCCGTCGGCCGCATCCTCGCCGGCGGGCGCCTGAACGATCAGATAGTAGGTCCCTTCGCCCAGAACCCAAGTGATCGACTCCGCTCCCCCCTCCGTCTCTTCGTCACTGCAGGCGACCTCGCTGGCGGGTGCGGTGCAGTTTTTGCGGAGGCTCATCGACAGATCGGAGCTGCTCAACTCCGGTTCGAGATCGATGTCGATTTCCTGCGGGGCGTCGAGCTCGAACTTATAGATTTTCTCGGGGGAGTCGTTGTCGGCCGACGTGCAGGTCGAGCCGAGTGCCGTCGAGGAGGCTCCCTCGGTCGTCCCCGAGATCCGGGAGTTTTGCGTCGGGATCGTCTCGGCGTCTCGGCAGGCCTGAACGCCGTCGGTCTCCAGGAGGTTGGCCGACAGTTCGTAGTCGACGCCGTCGGTCGTCATGTCGTCGCCGGCGGAGACTTCGATCGTGTAGTTCCCGAGATCCGAGACCATCAGCTCTTTCGTCACTTCGACGTGACCCTCGGCCCCCCGGGCGCCGGTGCTGATTGAACCGACTTCGTCGCCGCTCTCCTGTTCGGTCACCGTCAGGTCGAGCGAGCCGAGGCCGCGCTCGCGGTCCGGGACGTCGAGTTCGACGACGAGCGTCCCCGTCTCGCCGGGTGCGCTCAACTGGTCCGTGGCGATGGTGTACAGGTCGGTGTCGTCGGGACAGGCCGAGGCCGACAGGGTGTTCTGGTCGGCGAACTCGTGGAAGTTCGTCGCCTCGCTGCTGCTGTCGTTCGGTTCGAATTCGTCCTCGGAGCACTCCTGCGGCGCCTGGCAGTTACGGCCGGCGCAGCGCCGGTCGTCGGTGCAGTCGAGCGACGTCTCGCAGGTGTCGGGCTCCTGGCAGCTCGTCGTCAGCTCGTCGGAGTCGTACTCGCAGGTCTGATTGCCGGGGCACCCGCCTTCGCCCGAGGCGTCGCCACAGGCGGAGGCTTCGAGCGTGCACTCGTTGTCGACGCACAGGTGACTCGGCGTGTTCACGCAGTCGGCGTTCGATTCGCAGGAGCCGGCGTTGATGCACTCGCCGGTCGCCGGGTCGCACTGGCCACCCTCCTCGCATTCGATCGCCTGCTGGACGCACAGGTTCGGGCGACACCGGTTGGTCTCGTCGCAGAACATCCCCTCCAGACAGTTCGCATCGTCGCCCTCGCAGTCGGCGGCGTTCGTGCAGCCTCCGGCGCCGTAGGTGCAGACACCGCGCTCACAGGTGTAGTCGTCGCAGAAGCTGTCGGGCGTCTCGCAGGTCCCCTCCTCGCTGCCCTCCGGCGTCGCACACCGCTCGCCGGGCACGCAGTCGGCATCCTCGGTCGCCGGCGTGCAGCTCTCCTCGGAGATGCACTCGCCGGTGCCGC
>CAZRLK010000207.1:4339-8442 GCA_964600555.1 uncultured Bradymonadales bacterium | reverse complement strand
GCATAAAAATGCCTAAAAAGGCATACTACCCCGGCCTTTGACCGGGGCTACGAGGTTCTTGGGTCGCCTGCGACCGGGGCTACGAGATCGTTTGAGAACTCGAACGACCGGATCTCACGCCCGGGAATCCGCTCTTCGTCTCGGAGGCCCTTCGGACTCCCCGCAGGCAGATGATGACTCGAGCAACGCCAGGATCTCCGACGACCTCGCCGGCGTCAACCGCGGCAGGCGCGTCGAGTTCGCCCGGGGTCGTCCTCTGTCCGCCGCCCAATCCCGACGACCCGACGCTCAGTTGCCGTGCTCCTCGATGCTGTAGGTTAGCTCGTAGGGCATGTCGATCTCGCAGGGCTCCTCGCAGGCCGGCTCGACGGTAAAACTGACCCACTGGCCGGTCACCGCACTATCGGTTGTCTCGATCACATAATCGATGCTTTTGCCATCATCGGCGATGTCACAGTGAATGTGCGGAAAATCGTCGGTGCATCCGCGGCCCGCGGTCAACTCGTACATCTCCGAGGGGCAGGCGATCGTGGGCTCGAGTTCGACGGTCACCAGTCGGTCGAAGTTCTCGGAATGAAAGTCCTCGCAGTCGTGGTATTTGATCCGAAATTTGTCCCCCTCCTCGTCGTCCGCGCACAACTTCGCCGAGATCGTCTCCTCCTCGACCGGCGAGAAGCTGCCGTCTTCGGCGCAACCGACGCTCTTCGAACAGGCGGTCGGGTCGTCGTCGGATTTCAGGTCCTCGTTGAGCACGCAGATCCCGGAGGCGTCGTCGTTTTCCAGCGCGTCGTCCTCGCAGAAGCCCTCGGCGTAGGGAATCTCCGTGCAGTCGCGCGGGCCGGTATCGCCGCCGCCGGCATCGTCGGGGTCGTCCGAGCCACCGTCGTCCTGAGGCGAGTCGGCGTCCGGATCGTCGGGGTCGTCGCCGGTGTCGTCGGGGTCGGACCCGTCGGTGTCGGGCGGGTCGGGATTGGGGGCGGCATCCTCGGCGGGCGAGGCGGTGTCGTTCCGCTCGTCGTCGGCATCCTCGGCGCCGGCGTCGGGCAGGTCCGCGAGCGCCGTGCAGACGCCCGACGAGCAGGCCTCGCCCTGGAAGCAATCGGAGTCGTCGCTGCAGGCGGTCGGATTCGAACAGCCGGCGGCGCCCCCGACCAACGCGAAAGCGAGTCCGGCAGCGAGCAGGCCTGCGGCGGAGAGTGTCGAGAGGGCATCACGCATGGCAGTCGGTATCCTGAAACTCGGTTTCCTGAAACGCAAATGGAGGGGTGGATGCGAATCGTTCGGACGCCCCGAGAGTAGCGAAAACGGGGAACCTCCGCCAACCGTCCCGCCGGGCGGGCGGCCGTCACTGATTCAGCGACTCCCGAATTTCGCTCGCGATGCGTCGGAGCTCCCCGGCGCGTGCGTCGCGTCCGGCCTCGGCGGCGTAGTCGGCGGCGATCTCGAGCAGTGAGAGGTGATCTCTGGTCACCTGCCACTCCTCGGGCCACCCCTCCTCGAGGGGTTCGGCGTGGCGCCGGACGGCCTCCTCGTCGCCGGTGGCGCACGCGACGGCCAGGTGCATCAGCTCCAGCAGGTCGGCCCATCGCTCGCGCGCCTCGACCTCGTCGAGCACCCGCTCGGTCGCCCGGATCTCGTCGCAGGCCGCCTCCAGGCGCCCGGCCTGCAGTTCCGTGATCGCGAGGTTCATCCGGGCGATCGGCTCGCTGGCGGGCCGCGACAGCTCGCGGATTTTTTGCAGATACCGCCGGTAATACGAGCGGGCCTCCTCGAGGCGTCCGGCGTAGCGGGCCTGGTGGCCGAGGCCGTTGACGGCCTGGGCGGCGACGGCGACATACCCCGCCTCGGTCGCCTCGCGGTGGATGCGCTCGAACAGCTCGCCGGTCCGCTCGTCGTCCTGCGCCTTCCAGACCGTCCCCCGCAGCCGAAGCGCCTCGACGCGGCCGTACTCGTCGCCGGCGCGGTCGACGAGCTGGCGGGCGCGCTCGGCGTGGGTTTCGGCCATCTCCAGCTCACCGGCGAAGAAGTCGAGCCAGCCGAGCCGCTGGTGGGCCCGTCCCCGCAGTCGCTCCAGCCCCGCCTCACGGCTCGCGTCCAGCGTCCGCTCGCCCCACTCGCGCGCTTCGCCGTGGTTGCCGAGCGTCGTCTCCACGAAGGTGAGCTGATCGGCGGTCTTCGCCCGGATGGCGTGCTGGTCGTCCTCGAGGGTCTCCCAGACGTTCGTCAAAAGCGCCCGGGCACCCTTCGGCTCGCCGTCGCTTTCGAGGCGGCTGGCCGACTCGATCCACTGCTCGAGCCGCCGGACGTCGTCGTCGGGGATCTCGAGGGCGTCGAGCAGCTCGGCGCGGCGCTCCAGCAGCCGGCCGACCTCGTCGTCCTCGCAGCGCTGGCCGGCGAGTTGCACCTCCTCGAGCAGCGGCTCGAGGGCGCGCTCCGGCTCACCCGCCTCGACGAAGTGTTCGGCCATCCGCTCGCGGGGCCCGCGCTCGTCGCCGGTGATCGTGGACCGGAGCATGCGGGCGCAGCGGCGGTGGTGGGTCTGCCAGCGGCCGGCCCGGCGGGCCCGGCGGCCGAGCGAGTCGACGAGCAGCCCGTGGGCGAAGGTCCACCCGGCGCTGGTGCGCTCGGCGAGCCCGCGTTCGACCAGCCGCCCGATCAGACGCGCGGGCTCGGCCAGGTCGACCTCCTCCAGCAGCCGCAGCCACTCCTCGCGGTCGACGTCCCGCCCGAGCGCCGCCCCCACTTCGAGCGCCTCGAGCACGGCGTCGGCCCGGCGGCCGGGGTAGGTCGCCAGCAGGCGCTCGATGCGCTCCATCCACAGCTCGTGGATGTCGCCCGGCAGCTCGACCTCGCGGCCGGCGGGCACCCGAAAGCCGGCGGGGCCGACCTCGATGTCGCCGCAGTCGATCCAGTGGCCGAGAAGCTGCATCGCGAAAAGCGGGTGGCCCTCGGTGCGCTCGGCGAGGTGGGCAGCGAGGTCGTCTTCGAGCGGCAACAGCCCCTCGAGCAACTCCCGCTGGTGGCGCCGCGACAGCGGCTCGATGTGCGTCGCCCTCGCGTGGTCGGTCCCCTCGATCGCTTCGAGTCGCTCGCGCAGGTCGGGACGGTCGGCGAGGAGGTCGGAGCGGAGGGTCGCCAACACGAGCATCCGCGGCGAGGCGTCGGGGTGGTCGCGCAGGTACTCGAGCAGAGCGATCGCTTCGGGGCCCCACTGCAGGTCGTCGATCCAGAGGACGAGCGGGCGGCGGGCCGCCAGGCGGCGCAGCACCCGGGCGAGGAGGCCGCGGCGCTGGCCGGCGCTCGAGAAGCGATACCGCGGGCCGTCGACCTCCTCGGCGTCGTCGTCGGTCGGCCGCAGGTATTCGGTCAGCGCCCGGGCGTCGCGCTCGCGGCGTTCGGGCTTCTCGTCGGCCAGCGCCGGGAGGTGATCGAGCAGGTGGGCGTGGACCTCGCCGCGGGGCATCTTGAGGGTGCGCAGCCGGCGCTCCAGCGCGCCGCGCAGGCCCTCGTGGGGACCGCCGCTCGGGGTGTGGACGGCGCGCATGATCCGGGCGGCGCCGAGTTCGTGGATCCGGCGGGTCATCCACTCGGCGAGCCGGGTTTTGCCGGTGCCGGCCTCGCCGCGGACGAAGGCGACTTCGTGGGCGTCGCCGTCGACGACGCGCTCGAGGGCGGCCCAGATGCGATCGCAGCTTTCGGTGCGGTCGACGAACGGCGGCTCGCGGAGGCCGAACAGTCCCAGGCCGGCGCCGACCAGCGGCGCGGGGACCGGGTCGGTCGCCTCGGGGCGCCAGTCGTCGGGCAGCGGCGGCGTCGCATCGTCGAGGGGGACCGACGCGTCGGGGTCGCTCGCGTCGGGATCACCGGCATCGGGGGCCTCGTCGACGACGCCGCTCTCCAGGGTCCTCGACTCGGCGATCTCGGAGGGGGTCTCTCGATCGGGGACGCCGGCCGACCCGGTCTCGGGCGCCCCGTCGATGACGCCGCTCGCCAGCGTGTCGGCCTCGGCAACGCCGGGTTGCTCGTCGGAAGCGAGCGTCGGCGCCAGGGTGACCGTCCGGCTGCCGGCGATGGTCTCGAGCGAGTCGCCGCCGTCCGGGGCG
>CAZRLK010000207.1:0-4239 GCA_964600555.1 uncultured Bradymonadales bacterium | reverse complement strand
GCCGCCGTCCGGGGCGGACTCGTCGGCATCCGAGGTGGCGAACTCGCCGGGCAGCGCGCGGGCGGCGTCGGCGGCGCGGCGAAACCGCCGGTCGGGGTCGACGGCCATCGCCCGGTGGACCCACGCCTCGAGCCCCTCCGGGACGGGAAACTGCGGCTCGAGCGGCGGCCGGTCGGCATTTTCGTGCTTGTAGGCGATCGCCAGGACGCTGTCGCCCTCGAACGGGGGCCTGCGCGAGACCATCCGCCAGACGATGCAGCCGAGCGCATACAGGTCGGTCCAGGGGCCGTAGCGCCGCCACTCCCCGCGCAACTGCTCGGGCGACATGTAGTACGGCGTGCCGGCCGTCTCGCTTAGCTTCTCGCCGCTCACCTCGCGCTCTCGCTCGAACGAGTGGGCGATCCCGAAATCAGCGAGCTTGACGCGCCCCGGCCCGTCGTCGCCGTCGAACAAGAGGAAATTTTCGGGCTTGAGATCGCGGTGGACGACGCCGCGGGCGTGGGCGAAGGCCAGCGCATCGAGGATCTGGACGAGCCACGCCGAGAGGGGCTCCCAGCTCGTGATCGGCATCGCCTCGCGCAGGGTTCCCCGGTCGGCCAGCTCCATCGCCACGTACGGGCTTCCCTCGGTCAGTTCGTCGGTCAGCCGGGAGGCGCCCCCGCCGATGCGCCCGTAGTCGAACAGATACACGATGCCGGGGTGCAAAAGCCGGGCGTGCGCCTGGACCTCCTCGTGGAAATCGATCGCGCCGCCGGCGACGCTCTGGCGGATGACCTTGACGGCGACGGGCACGCCGGTCTCGCGGTGGGCGCCCCGGTAGACCTCTCCCATGCCGCCGACGCCGATCCGGTCGTCGACCTCGAAGGATCCGAGCTGAAGCGGCTCACTCATCTCAGTTGCAGTCCACCCCGACGTCTTCGTACTGCGAGCAGATCGTGCCGGCCTCCTCGTAGCTGCACTGCGTCAGGCGGGCCTCGCCGCCCGAACACTGGACATTGCGGATCTCCGGGTCTCCGAAATCGGTATCGCTTCCGTGATCGACATGGCCGCCGTCATAGCCCATCTGCCGGCAGGCGACGGCGGCGTCGACATCGTCGAACCCGTCGTCGCAGACCGTCTCCCACCGGCCGTCGAGATGGATCTCGATCCGGCCGCTCGAGCCGCCCCCGGAGATGCGCATCGCCCCCTCGAGTCGGTCACACTCGCCGTCGCGGCAGACGTCCGAGGCCGGGCAGTTTCGCCCGCAGACCCCGCAGTGCTCCTCGTCGTTGACGTGGGCGCACTGGGTGCCGCAGGTACGACTTCCGCCGACGCAGTATCGGCCGTCGCTGAACGCCCCGCGGATCGACCAGTCGTCGGCGGTGTCGGTGTCGGGCTCGTAGACGCTCCGGACCAGCGCCTCACCGTCGTCGTCGGCCGGATTGTCGGCGTTCGAGCCCGACCACGCCGCGCCCGACGGCGGGCCGGTGCTGGCGGAGCCGGTGCGGACGAAATCGACCGGCGTGTCGGAGGCGTCGAACAGGGTGACCGAGATGCCGGTGTTCCAGCGCACCGGGGAGTTGAGATCCATCCGCCCGCCGGCCGAGCCGCCGGCTTCCTCGAAGACGAGAAACTCGCCGGCCTCGAGGCTGGTGCCCGAGGGGATGGTGTAGTCGCCGGAGCCGTTGTCGGCGGTCCACTCGAGCGACCAGTCCGACAGGTCGACGCTCGAGGTGCCGCCGTTGTGGATCTCGATCAGCTCGGGGTCGTCGTTGCGCAGCTCGGAGAGGACGACGCCGCCGGCGGACTGGCAGGTTCCCTCCACGCAGCTTTCGTGCTCGTCGCAGTGGTTGCCGCAGGCCCCGCAGTGGCGCTCGTCGATCTGGCGGTCGACGCAGTACCCCTCGCAACTGCTCAGGCCGGAGGGGCAGCCGACGCCGGGACTGGAGGGGGTGTCGATCACCCAGTCGGTCGCCGAGTCGGTGTCCTGTTTGTCGGTGTTGCGCCGGGCCGACTCGTCGTTGCCGGCCGGCGCCGGGACGCTGTCGCCGAACCAGGCGGTCCCCGACGGGGCGCTCTCCTGGGAGTTGCCGAAGCGGACGAAATCGAGCGCCTGGCTGGTCTCGTCGAACAGCGAGACGTGCTGGTCGTGCGAGAAGGCCGTCTCGACGATGCCCGAAAAGACCGTCCGATCGGCATCCGCCCCGTCGCCGGCGGCGACGAACAGATACTCGCCGGATTCGAGCGTGCGGCTCGGGAAGGTGTAGGCTTCGGAGCCGACCTCCAGGCGGTAGTTGTCGAGGCTGATCGGCTGGGCGGTCGGGTTCTGGATCTCGACGCCGGGGGTCGGGAAGCGGCGGTATTCGGTCAGCCACAGGTCGTTGTTGGGGCTCGTGCAGCTTCCCTCGCGGCAGATCTGGTTGGCGCCGCAGGTGATCCCGCAGCCGCCGCAGTGGTTGGGGTTGCTCGACTGGTCGACGCACTCGGTGCCGCACTGGCCGGGCCGGGGGCAGAAGGCGTCGGCCGACGAGGGGGTCGTCAGATGCCAGTCGTCGCCGCTGTCGGTATCCGGCTCGTAGACGCTGCGCACGAGCGACTGGTCGAGGCCGGGGCTCGGATTGGAGGGCGTGTTGCCGGTCCAGTCGTCGCCGGGTCCGGGGGAGACCGACGAGTTGCCGGTGCGGACGAAATCGGCGCCGGAGCCGCCCGGTTGCAGCAGGCGGACGCCGACTGCCTCGTAGGCGGGCACCTCGCTGTCGAGGGTGATCGCATCGTCGGGCGCCTGATCGCCGTCGGAGTAGACCGCTACGAACTCGTCGGCCGCGAGGTTTTCGGCGGGCAGGACCGTCGTGCCGCTCGCTCCGTCGGCGGTCTGCCACTGGATCTGCCAGCCGTCGAGATCGACCGGCGAGGTGCTCCCGTTGTACAGCTCGAAAAAGCGGGGCGGGTGGTTGTTGACCTCGGAGAGCAAAAGCGAGCTGGAGCGGTCGGCGCACGAGCCGCCCGAGCAAACCTGGTCGGCGCCGCAACTGGTGTTGCAGTCGCCGCAAAAGTCGCCGTTGGTCTCGAGATCGACGCAGGTACCGCCACAGGCGGTCAGCCCGGAGCTGCAGCTTACGCCGCCGCCGTCGTCGCCCGTCCCGCCGTCGTCCATGCCACCGTCGTCCGTGCCACCACCGTCGCCCGTCCCGCCGCCGTCGTCGGTGCCCATGCCGCCGTCGTCGCCGCTCCCCCCGCCGTCGCCCTCGCCGCCGCCGTCGTCGTCCATCCCGCCGTCTTCGCCGGTTCCCCCTCCGGTATCGTCGTCCGACTCGTCGGCGTCGCTCGGAGAGCCACCGTCGGACGGAGAGGAGGTATCGGAGGTGGCGTCGGCGGTCGGTCCGGCGTCGTTCGAGGGGGGATCGCCCTCCCCGTCGGAGCCGTCGCCTCCCGAACAGCCGACGACAAACAGACAACACACGACAGCGGCAACAAAACAGTGGCGGTAATCCATTGGATTTGCTCGCGCGAAAAACTCCGGGTGAGCGGGCACGGGGCCCGACAACCATATGGCAACTTTCGGACGGAGCCTACGATCTTATGGGACGAGTCGCAAATCGATCCGATCCAACACCCTTCCGCGCCATGCGTCGAACCGAGCGGAGGGGTTTGCACACCCTGTCGGTCGGTTGCCCCAACCCTCGAGTGGGGATCGCGAACCCGGTCGATGGGTTGCGGCCTCCGAAAAACGGCGAAAAATCCGATCGGAACGGAGGCGGCATGGCTCGCGATGGCGCTCAGCGAGAAACGAACGGTTGCGGGCAGGCTCGGCGAGTCGTTTCGGTGACAACTTCCGGGAGGGCGGAACCGACGAGCTGCCGTTTCGATCGCCCGGGCTCGGAGGTGACCTCCGACGCGAACCGATCCGCAATGGGGGGTTGTCCCTTGCAGGGACCGAAAGCACGGCGCGCGAAGCGGGAGGCTCGGTTCGATCCTCCGACGACGAGAGGTTCGTGTCGGATGGTCGAGCCATGCGTGAACCGATCATATCTCGTCGAGCGACGTCGCGAGCGTTGCGGCAACCGTTCACTTTTGACCGAGCAAGGGAGGCGTCCCTTGCGGCAACCCTCGGGCCGTGATCGAAATGCCGGGTCGAGGAAGCGGACAACATCCGACAATCCGACCATCCGACGCTCGGACGGTCGGACGAACGGACAATTTGAGATTTGGAAAACGGCGAACTTCCCAGACCAGGATGGTCTGGCCACAGGCAAACGGCAT
>CAZRLK010000206.1:0-8490 GCA_964600555.1 uncultured Bradymonadales bacterium | reverse complement strand
TTCTACGGGCTGATCCTGCCGCGCCTGCAGAATGTGTGAGGCCGGGCGGGCGCCGCGGTCGTCCTCGCCGACGGCGGCGTCCCCGCGGGTTGCGAGTGCCCGCGGTGACCAATACGCTGGGGAGCGACGATGAGCGAGTCGAGTTGCCAGCCGAAATTGATCCTGCACGGCGGGGCGGGGACGGCGATCACGGAGCGCTCCCGCGCGGAGGCGGTCGAGCAGGCTCTGTGCGATCTGCGAGACGAGCTGTACGAGATGCTCGGCGACGGGGCGTCGGCCCGGGAGGTGGTCGTCGAGGGGAGCCGCCGGATGGAGGACGACCCGCATTTCAACGCCGGCACCGGAGCGGTCTTGCAGTCGGACGGAGCAGTGCGGCTCAGCGCCGCGCTGATGGACGGGGCGCGCGAGGCGTTCAGCGGGGTGGTCAACGCCCGTGAGCTTCGCCACCCGATCGAGCTGGCGTCGTTTCTGCAGGACGAGCGCGACCGGGTGATCGCCGCCTCGGGAGCGACGGCGCTGATGCGGGAGCTGGAGGTGCCGCCGTACGACCCGACGACCGAGAAGCGATTCGCCGAGTGGGTCGACCAGCGCCGGGAGAATTTCGAGGCCGAGATGGCGGGTGTCGTGGCCGAAGACGAGTCCGACGGCGACCCGGCGCACGGGACGATCGGCGTGGTCGCCCGCGACGAGACCGGGGACATCGCCGCCGCGACCTCGACCGGCGGCCGCGGCTTCGAGCGGGTCGGCCGGGTGAGCGACTCGGCGATGCCGGCGGGCAACTACGCGACGCCGGCCGCCGGGGTCAGTTGCACCGGGATCGGCGAGGACATCATCGACGCGTGTGCCGCCGCCCGGATCGTCGTGCGCCGCCGCGACGGTCTGGCACTGCGCGAGGCGCTCGAGCGGACCTTCGAGGAGGCGGCCGACCGGGAGCACAGCTACGGAGCCGTCGGGATCGACGCCGACGGCCACATCGGCTGGGGCAAGACGACCGAGATCCTGCTCGCTTCCTGGCACGCCGGCAATCGCTTCGGGCACACGATGCGGCTGACCGAAGATCCGGTGGTCGAATCCCGGGCCAACAAAAAGACGTAGTTTTCGGCGTTTTGTGTCGCGTACTTTTCGAGACGGAGACAACGATGGACTACCTGAAGGTCGGAGTCGGAACGATCGTCGGACTGGTGGTCGGTGCGACCCTGTCGGGCGTGGTCGCCCAGCAGCAACAAAACGATCGGCCCGAGGTCGTGATGCGCCAGGGACTCGCCCCGACACGCGCAGCCCCGAACGGCACCTCCCAGATCACGCCCTTCGCCGAGGGCGAACACGGGTTCATGGGCGTGCTGCGCGTCGAGCCCGGCGCCGAGATTCCGGAACACGAGGAGGCCTCCGAGGAGTATCTGTACGTCCTCGAAGGCGAGGGGGAGCTCGTGATCGACGGGACCAGCTACGAGGTCCGGCCGAACTCGGGGATCTTTTTGCCGGCCGAGGCGACGGTCCGCTACAAAAATGGCAGTCGCGTAATGAAGGCCGTGCAGTTTTTCGCGCCCCCCGAGTCGGCCAACAAGTACAGCGACTGGGAGACCGGGCAGACGAAGATGCAAAACGACCGGCGTGGCTCGAAGCGCAAATCCAACCGGGGCGGCGAGGGCGAACCGGAGCCGTCGGGAGAGTCGTCGGAATGACCCGCGCCGAGCCCGATTCGTTCGTCGTCCTGTTTCCCGTCCCCTGGGGGCTCGATCACACCGAGACGCTGCGCGCCCAGTACCGCCAGGAGTGGCAGGAGGAGACCGACTGGTGGCTCGACGAATCCGACCGGCCCGAACAGGGCGAGGCCGAGATTCTGGCGGACGGCGAGATCGAGGGGCCCGACGGGAAGTCGGCCGATCTCGTCGTCGAGCCGCCGATCGAGGATCTCGTCGAGGCGGTCGGTACCAGCAAGGAGCCGTACACCGCCTCCGAGCGGGCGCTGCTCGAGGAGCACACTGCGATCTGGCGGATCAGCGTCGAGGGGGGTGAAAAGGAGGGCCTGGAGAGCGCCGTCCGGGTGACGCAGTTGATGAGCACGTTCGTCGAGGCGGGGGCGGCCGGGGCGTTCGTCCCGGCGATCCTGGAGCTGCACTCCCCGTCGTTCGTCCAGTCGCAGGCGATGACGATCGGGCACATCCAGCCGGTGGTGAACCTGTTCGTCGGGGCCTGGGACGACGGGGAGTGGATGGCGACCCGCGGGCTGACGGCCTTCGGGCTGCCCGAGCTGGAGACGCCGCTGGAGGGGGGCGCGAACGCGGCGTACTTTCGGTTGATGGACACCGCCTCGGGGATGATCAACAACCGCGCGTCCTTCCCGATCGGCGCGGAACTCGAGATCGGCCCCGAGGCCTACCACATCGAAGAGGGGCGCCAGGGGCCGGAGGACGAGCAGGTGCCGATTTCGGGGCATTTCGGGGTGCTGACCGTCCGGGGATGATCCACCTTTACCGCCCGGCGCTCACTCGCCGCCGTCGAACTCGTGCAGCCGCATCGACTCGGCGAGGCGGTCGAGGATTCGACGGCCCGCCTCGGGGGCGTCGGGAGCGGTCGCGAAGGTCTCGGGGCGGAGGGTCTTGTCGACGAGCAGCATCGCGCCGGCGTCGCGCGAGGCGAACACCAGCGGCGAGTCGCCGGTGCGCGGGTCGATCGCCTCGAGTTCGACGGGGCGGGCGGCCTCGGAGGTGATCTCGAAGGCATTCCAGTCGGCCTCGGGGCCGGAGCGGTGGCGTCCGCGCACCAGCAGGGTGTGGCCGACGATCTCGTCGGTGGCGAGGCCGGTGGTGTTGTAGACGTCGCCGTCGGCGGGAGCGAGGACGGCGACGATCCGGCAGTAGGCGGCCAGCGGCGGGGCCAGCTCGCCGACGACGCTGGCGCGCCCGGGCTCGGCCAGCAGGTTTTCGACGTACGGGGTGCCCAGGCGGGTCGCCGAGTCCGGGACGTGGGCGTGGGCGGTGCCGCCGATCAGGGGCCACAGGTCGTTGAGTAGCGGGCCGTCGGGGGCGTCGTAGTCGTCGACGCCGGGCTCGCAGGCGTGCATCTCGACCGCCGAGACGACCAGATACGCCTCCTCGATCTCGAGGGCGCCCCCCTCCTGCAGATCGACCCGGACCGGCGGCTCGCCGGAGATACCCTCGACATGATGGATCGCCCCGATGTTCGCCGAGGCCTTGTCGGCGCGGGAGGCGGCCTGGCGCTCGAGCCGGCGTTTGAGCGACTCGTCGTCGTCGGGCGCGTCGCCGCGGCAGCCACCCAGCACGACGAGGAGGGCGGCGGCGGTGGCGAGGTATGTCGAAAGTTCGGTGACGTTCACGGCGGGGAGGGTAGCGATCGCGCGGTCCGGCGACAAGGAGCGGCCGGGGGGGCTACGCCGAGTCGACGCGGCCGTCGGTCGACTCGTGGGTGCTCTCGACCGAGCGGCGCTGCTCGAGATGGCGGTGCAGGCGGCGGGCGAGGTCGAGGTGTTCGCCGTGTTTGGCGAGGGCGAGCGAGGCCTCGAGGGCGTCGAGGATGTCGGGGTCGTCGGCGCCGAGCTCGTCGTCGAACTCGTCGAGGACGTCGAGCGCCTCCCTCGCTTCCTCCCGGGAGTCGACCCCGAGGCTCGCCCAGGCGTGAAACAGCCAGTACAGGAATCGAAAGTAGCCGGTCTCGCGGATCTGGGGCTCGTGGCGGGCGCGGCGCAGCCGGCGGTGGGCCTCCTCGAAGGCCTCCAGCTCGAGGGCGACCTGGGCGCGGCTCAAAAAGATGAAGCCGAGCTCGACCGACCCGAGCACGTCGGCGATGTCGGCGGCGCGATCGTAGGTCTCGGCGGCGGCCTCCGGGTCGCCGGCCTGGCGCTCGAGGTCGCCGAGCAGGTTCAGCGCCCGCGCTTCGCCGTACAGCGACAACTGGTCGCGCGACAGCTCGAGGGCGCGGCGGGCCTGCTCGCGAGCCCGGTCGAGGCGGCCGTCGTATTCGTACGAGATGGCGATCTCGCGGCGGACCTTGGCGCGCGCCGACGGGACGGATTCGAGCAGCTCGAGGCTGCCCTCGAACGCCTCGCGGGCACGGTCGGTCTCGCCGGCACGCAGCAGCGACTCGCCCAGGTCGCGCGAGAGGCTCCCGAGCAGCAGCGGCGAGGCGCCGGCGCGGCGCGCCAGACGCGTCGCCTTCTGATACGAGGCGATCGCCCGGCTGAATTGACCGTCACGCTGGTGGAGTTTCCCGAGACCGCGACGCGCCTCGGCCTCGAGGCGCGTCGCGGCGATCTCCTCCGAGAGGTCGAGTGCCTCGCGAAAGTGCGATCGCGCCCGGTCGACGTCCTTTTCGGTCAGCAGGAGATACCGGCCGCGCCGGATCAGGTATTCGACGTGCTGCGGATCGTCGCGGTTCGAGTCGATGCGGTCGGTGATCTCCTCGAGTTGTTCGAACAGCGAGGTGAACGCCTCGACCGCCCCGGAGTGGCTGGCGTGGGCGATGGCAGCGAGCAGATGCTCGAGTGCTTCGCGGGGGGCCTCCGCCTCGAGGGCGTGTTCGGCGAGCTGGCGCGAGGAGCTGAGAGAGGTCCCGGATCGGCCCCGGTAGGTGCGCAGGCAGGCGGCGTGGCGGTCGGTCCAGGTGCCGCGCTCGCGGGCCCGCTGCTCGAGGCCCTCGCGCAGCATCGGGTGGGCGAACGCCCAGCCGGTGTCGGTCGGTTGGGCGAGCCGGCGGTCGAACAGCTCCTCGAGGAGCTCGTCGGCGGGGGAGACGTCGCCGATCCGGCACGCATCGCGCCAGATCTCGGTGTCGACCTCGCGTCCGAGGGCGGCGGCGATCTCGAGGGCCGCCCCGGCCTCCGGCTCGAAGCCGTCGAGCAGGGAGTCGATGCGCCGGCGCCACACCTCGGAGAGGTCGGCGGGAGCGGGAAGCTCCGCGCCGTCGACCAGCCCGAAGCCCTCCTCGCCGCGCACCAGCAGGTCGCGCTCGACGCAGTGGTTGAGGATCTGGACGGCGAACAGGGGATTGCCCTCGGTGCGCTCGGCGATCGCCTCTTTGAGCGGGGGGCGGACGTCGAGCAGCTCGCTGATCAGCCTCCGCTGGTCCTCGGGCCCCAGGGGGCCGATTTCGATTTCGGTCGTCTCCCGGCGGCGGGTCAGCTCCTCGAGCCTGGCCCGGCGCTCGGAGTCGACTTCGGCGAGGGTCTCGTCGCGGAGCGTCGCGACGAACAGGACCGACAGGTCCTCGATCTGGCGCAGCGCGTAGTCGACGAACCGAACCGAGGCGTCGCCCCAGACGACGTCGTCGAGGTGGACGACCAGCGGCCCGGTCGAGCCGGCGGCCCGGAGGAACCGCTCGAGGGCCCCGGCGCGCTGCTCGAAGCGTTCGAGCTGGACGTCGAGTTGCTTCCCGTCGGTGCCGAGCCCGGCTTCGGCGAGGAGGCTGGTAATCGAGCGGCAGGCGTACGGGTCGTGCACGCCGCGGCGCTCGAACCACTGCTCGACGATCTCGGCCGGGGAGGCGTCACCGGCCTCGTCGACTCGGAGGTGGCGGGCGATCATCGCCGCCAGGCCGTCGCGGCGCGTCTGCGAGGGGCTGTGCAGGACCTTCAGGCCGGTCGCACAGCCGAGTTCCGCGGCGCGCTCGCGCAGCCAGTCGGCCAGGCGGGTCTTGCCGGTGCCGGAGGGGCCGCGCAAAAGCGCCAGTTCCGGGGAGCCCCGCCGGGCGACGCGCCGGAGGCGCTCCCAGAGGAGCTCGCGCTCGTCGTCGCGGTCGACCAGCGCCGGCCGTCGGATCGAATACAGGCCGAGGCTGGTGCCGGCGAGATACGGCTGGGGCTGCCAGGGGAGATCCTCGAGGCAGTCGGGCGCCGGTCGACACGGCTCCTCGTCGGAGAGGCGCGAATACAGGCCGGGGCGTCCGAACAGGCGGCGCCGGCTCGAGGGACGGGACGGGCCGGTGGCTTGGCAGATGCGTTCGAGAGCCCGGGCGGCGCGCGAGGCGTCGTCGAAGCGCTCGGCCGGGGATTTCGCCAGTAGCCCGTCGAGCCAGTCGCGAAACCCGCTCGGGACCTCGAAGACCGGCGTAAACTCGGGGAGAGGCTCCTCGAGGTGTTTCCAGGCGACGCCGAGCGAATTCGGGGCGTAAAACGGGGGGCGGCCGGTGGCGACTTCCCAGGCGAGACATCCGAGGCCGTACAGGTCGGTCCAGGGGCCGTAGGCGGTCGCCCGTTCGCGAAACTGCTCGGGGGCCATGTAGGCGGGCGTCCCGCGGGTGCGGTGATCCGAGCAGACCTCCGGGTCGGGCGTGTCGGCGAGGTAAGCGAGGCCGAAGTCGGTCAGTGCCAGGCGGCGGCGGTCGCGATAGCCGACGTCGACGACGTTCGAGGGTTTCAGGTCGCGGTGGACGATGCCCCGGGCGTGAGCGTGGCCGAGCGCCTCGAGCAGCGTCATCAGCATCTCGGCGTAGCTCGGCCAGTCGAACTCGAGGTCGGTCTCGCGTAGCGTCCCGTCGGCGGCGAACTCCATGACGACGTACGGCTGGCCGGGCCGAAAACGTCCGTCGGCGGCCCGGGCGCTTTGCTCGTCGACCTCGCCGTAATCGTACACGTCGACGATGTTCGGGTGTTCGAGGCGGGCGATCGAGCGAACCTCGTGGCGCAGTCGCCGCCGGTAGGTCTCGCCCTGTTCGCCGATCTCCAGGATCTTGATGGCGACGGCGGCGCCGCTCTCGCGGTGAGCGCCGCGCCACACCTGCGCCATGCCGCCCTCGGCGAGGGGGGCGATCAACTCGAAGGCTCCCAGGGGGATCGGATCGACCGGCGTCGGAATGTGTGAGATGTCTCGCATGGGTACCCCGTCCTCTCAGCGATGGGGGGAGGCTAGCAGGTTGTCGGCGAGGAGCCAAGGGGCCGGGAGCCGACCCGGGCGGGGCTGGCTTCTGGCGCGAGCCGAGAGACCGGGGGTCGGGCGTGGTCGTAGAATCGGAGCGACGGTGGGAATTTGTTGACAAAGCAACGAGATCGAGGGAAACGAGGTCTCGCTCTCCCCAACAGGGGGTTTGTTTCCATTTTTCTCGTATCGAGGAGATTTGCCATGTTTGAAGACAAACGATCGATAGTTGCGATGGTCGCGACCGCGCTGTTCGCCGTCGCCTTCGGGATGCCGGCGAGCGCGTCGGCGGGGGAGGACGACGGCCGCGTCGTGGTGCGGGCGAACTTCGATTCGACGCTGAACCAGACGCAGCGGGTCGGATTCGTCGACGACAAAGAGGACGACTTCGAGCAGGACAACATCGTCGGCTACGTCGCCGCCCACGAGAAAAACTCGCTTTTCGTCCTCGAGGGGCTCGAGACGTCGCTGCGCGACGCCGTCGGCGATCTGCACGACGACTCTCGGCTGGACGGCGTCGAGGTCGTCTCCGAAGAGGTGTTGGAGGCGACGACGTTCAACTCGATCGTCACGCACACCGAACTCGACACCCGCGACGAGGTCGCCGCCACGGGGACGCCGACGAAGTACAAGCGCACGGTCGTCCAGGTGGAGCTGTCGGACAATCTCACCGACTCGCAGGCCGTCTCCTGGCACGACGGATACTTCACCGGCTTCGACCAGGACGGACTCGGCGGGCTCTTCGTCAACGGCAACGGCAACGACCTGATCACCCTCGAATTCGAGGGCAAGCCCGAGTACGTCGACGACTGGCTGCAGCAGATCTCGAGCGATGTCGACGTCGACACGATGGACGTGCTGCACTCCGATTACACCACGAATGCCGGCTACACCGACCTGGTCGGCCACGTCCCGAGCGACGAGCGTGACTTCGACTGAGCCGCAACCGTCGGATAACCGATCGATGCCGGTGTGCCGAGATGGCTCGGTGCACCGGCATTTTTTTATGGCGAGCGCGGCGCGATCGCGGGGGCCGCGGAGGCGCGGGGATCGCGGAAGGGGCGAGCGCGGAGGGCACTGCGGGCGCAGAAGAGACCACGGAACGGCTCGCGGGGGGCGCGGCGGACGGGGGACCGGCGGTCCGGGGGCAGTGCGCCTGTGGCGCTCCAGACCAGGGATGGTCTGGCCACAGAGGCTCGCGGTGGTCCGGGGGCAGTGCGGTGCGGCGCCGCCGTTGGTCGGTTGGCCCCCGGGCCGGCGGTGCCGTTCACCTCTCGGATCTCCGATTTCCGATCTCATTATCGCTTTCCGATCCCCCCCGTCTCGGACGAGGGGCCCCGGGGGGGTTAACCGCCAGAGAGATATCTGAGATGTCCCGACGCGTCGGTCACTTCGGATCGAGAGTCGTCTGAGACGATGTTTTTTCTCGGTCGACTCGGTGGGGGGTGATATCTGAGATGATGGTTCGCGCGAGGTGACACCCTCGGGGGGGATATCTGAGACGATGTTTTTTCTCGGTCGACAAGGCGGGGGAGACATCTCGGACGAGGGGGCCCCGGGGGGTACACTCGCGTTCCCCCACATCCGAGACGATGGGGGGTACCGTGTCGAGTGACAGCAA
>CAZRLK010000205.1:0-8559 GCA_964600555.1 uncultured Bradymonadales bacterium | reverse complement strand
CGAACTCCGGTGAAGGTCTCGCTCGTACGCTGTTCGCTCCACCACTTTTCGCCACGCGACCGAAGATACCGTGCCAGAGAAAGTCTTTCACCCAGAACACGGCCCCGGGGAGATCGTCACCTACCGGCGGGGCGGCCGCGTCGCGATCGTCGATTTCGAGTCGCGCCCGATGCCGACCCACGTGCCGGTGCGCGAGGTCGACCTCCGGGAGAGCGACGACGGCGACGAGCTGGCGGGCGTCGACCGGGCCGAGGATCTGCTGGAGGCGGGGCCGACCTTCGAGGGCGGCCGCGAGGAGACCGAGTCGGCGCGGGTGCTGGAGGCGATGCGGCTCGGGGTCGTCCCCTCCTCGAGCCTCGATGTCTACACGGTCGGCCGGGACGTCGAGGTCGGCCAGGTGCAGGCGGACCTCGGGAAGGCGAGCTCCGAAGGCGGGGCGGTCCGGGCGTTTCTCGGCGACTACGGCACCGGCAAGACCCATCTGTTGCAGCTCGCCGAACAGCGCGCCCTCGCCGACGAATTCGTCACCGCCCGGGTCGTCCTCGATCCGCGCGAGACCCCGCCGAGCCACCCGAAGCGCGTCTACCGCGACCTGGTCAACTCGCTGCAGTATCCCGACCGGCCCCACGACGACCGCGGCGGACTCGCCCCCCTGTTTGTGCGGGCGGTCGACGATCCCGACACACGCGAGCAATTCGACGTCCGCCGCGGCAAGGGCGACCGGGACGCGCGCCTGGCCGACGGGATGCACCTGTATCTGTCCCCGGCGATGGCGTATTTCCGGGAACTGGTCGCCGAGGATGCCCGCGACCGCCTCACCGGCATCGACGACGACGAGCGCGCGGCGTATCTCGACGACGCCCTCGGCCTGTTGATGGACTGGATCGAGGGCCACCCGACGATCTCGAACACCGACCTCAACGAGCGGCTCGCCCACGTGAAGGGGGCGTACCCGTGGCTGTACTCGCTGATGGACTACCGGCCCTGGGCGCGCATCTACGGGTACCTGTTGAGCGGCATCTCGACTCTGGCCCGGGCGGTCGGCTACGCCGGGCTGGCCGTGTTCGTCGACGAGGCCGAGCGGTTTTCGCTCCTGTCGGCGGAGAACCGCGAGTTCGCACGCTACGTCTTCAAGGCGGTCAGCTTCGCAGCCGTCGGCGACGAGCGGACGCCGTTCGACCGCGGGCAACTCGACGACCTCGGCGGCTGGGGCGTCCAAAAGGAGCTGCCGCCCCGCTACGGCGACTCGCCCGGCATGTACGCCGTCTTCGCGATGACGCCCCACGACGAGGGGCTCGACAGCCTCTACGAGGCCGTCCCCGCCGGCAAGGTCTCCGAGCTGCGGCCCTTCGACGACCGCGACTACGCCGAGCTGGCGACCAAGGCCTGCGATTTTTACGCCAGCGCCTACCCGGACTGGACGATGACCGAGCGGACCGTCACGCGCTGCACCACCCTCCTCGAGGACTGCCGGGCGAAGGGCCACGTCGGCAACCCCCGCGATGCGATGAAGTTCCTGGTCGAGTTTCTCGACGTCGCGCGCCACCATCCCGACCAGCTCGGCGAGGTGGTCCGGGATCTGGAGTACCTGACGGCGGGGTAGGCGGTATCGGGCCGGGCGTCGGGCGTGTGGCGTGTCGAGTATGGCGTATGGGGTATCGAGTATGGCGTATGGCGTGTCGAGTATTGAGTATGGCGTACCGGGGATTGCGTATAAAGTATCGAGTATAAAGTACCGGGGATTGCGTATAGAGTGCCGAGCAGGGAGTATTGGAGATTGGGCCGGCCTGGAGGCGCAAAAACGGGCCGCGGCGAGACCGAGGACGAATCGGCGAGTAATCTTGTTCGTCGGGAGGGAGGATGGATGGAGGGCAACCTCGAAATGGATATCGCGATTTGGACGCGTGGAAGCGCGCCGTCACATTGACGGAGACGGTTTATGAGCTCGTCGAGGAGCTTCCTCGGGTCGAGCGATGGGTCTGGGAGGTTCAGCTCAAGAAGTCGGCATCCGGCGTATCTCGCAATATTGCCGAAGGCTACGGAACGGGGACATGGCGGAATTTTCGCCGTCACGTCCGTATCGCTCGCGGTTCCGCCATGGAACTCCAATCGGATCTCCTCTCGATCGAACGTCTCGACCTCGTCCCCGGCGAGAACATCGACGCCTGCCTCGAATTGGTCGACGACACGATTCACCTCGTCTCCGGCTTCGAACGCTACATTACTCGTCGTCTCGAACAATGACGTGCCCCCTGCACTCGATAACCTCTCGGGGCTGCTCCCGACGCGAACTGACATGCTCCCATACCCGGCACTCCATACTCGATACCCGACACTCGATACTCCCCGACGGTGACTGACGAACGCAAAATACGCGCCCTGCTGCCGCACGCCTGGCACCCGTTTTTCGGGCGCTTCGGGCGGCTGCGGGACATCCAGCTCGAGGGGGTCCCGCCGATCGTGCGAGGGGAAGACGTCCTGGTCGGTGCACCGACGGCGACGGGCAAGACCGAGGCCGTCGTCGCGCCGCTGGTCGAGCGGACGATCCAGGCGATCGAGCGCCCCTCCGGTCCGCGGACTCGCGGCGAGGACGAGACCGAGACCCACCTGCGGCTCGTGCTGATCAGCCCGACGCGGGCGCTGTGTCGCGACCTGGGACGGCGGCTCGAGCGGCCGGTCGAAAACTGCGGGCTGTCGGTCGACGTCAAGACCGGCGATTCGAGCCGGATCGGCATCGAGGACGACCCGCCCGAGGTGCTGGTCACCACGCCCGAGTCGATGGACTCGCTGCTGGCTCGCCACCCCCGGGCCCTGCGCGAGATCGGCGCCGTCGTGCTCGACGAACTCCACCTGCTCGACGGGACCGCCCGCGGCGACCAACTGCGCTGCCTGCTGACCCGGCTGCGCCACGTCGTCGGCGACGAGCTGCAGGTGTGCGGCGCCTCGGCGACCCTGCCCGAAGGGCTCGCCCTGGCCGAAACCTATCTCGGCGACGGCGCCCGGTTCGTGCAGGCCGGCGACGAGGACTCCGGCCAGCGTGCGCTCGACGCCGAGATCCTCGAGGCGCCGTACCTCGAGCAGGCCGCCGAGATCGTCCGAGATATCTTCGAGCGCGACGACGAGCGCAAGCTTTTGGTCTTCGCCAACACCCGAGCACAGGTCGAAGACCTGACGGCGATGCTCCGGGACTTCGAGCAACTGCGCGACCGGGTGTACGCCCACCACGGCAGCCTCTCGCGCGCCGAGCGCTTCCGCTCCGAGGACAAACTCCGCAACTCGCCGTCGGCGATCTGCGTGGCGAGCATGACCCTGGAGGTCGGCATCGACGTCGGGGACGTCGACCGGGCGATCTTGATCGGCCCGCCCCCCGACGTCTCGTCGCTCCTGCAGCGCATCGGCCGCTCCAATCGCCAGGACGACGTCACCCGCGTGACCTGCCTGCACTCGGGGCATTTCGAGAAGCTTCGGCTCAGCCACCTGCTCGAGTGTGCGGCGCTCGGGGAGTTGTTCGAGGAGCGGCTGCCGTTTCGGCCCTCGATCATCGCCCAGCAGGCCCTGTCGCTGATGTTTCAAAACCCCAAGGGCTGGGTCTCCGCCGGCGCCGTCTACCAGCGGCTCCCGGCCGACGCGAAACGCCACTGGAGCCGTGCCGACTGCCGCGCGATCCTCGAGCGCATGGAGGCCGACGACTTCTTCCATCCGATGCAGGGCGAGCGATTCGCCCCTGACGACGAGGCCCTCCACCAGTTCGAATACGGCCAACTGCACAGCAATATCGAGGACGACGACGAGGTCGAGGTCGTCGATGCCCTCACCCGCCAGGTCGTCGGCAAGGTGCGCTTTTACGAGCGCCACCGCGAGAAGCTCAAAAGCGGCGACGACCTGGCGCTGGCGCTCGGTGGCAAAAAACGCAAGGTCGTCAAACACGAGGACGACCAGCTCGTCGTCCGCAGCGAAGACGGCCTCGAGAACGCCCAGTTCATCGCCAGCATCCCGCCGAGATACTCGAGCGGTCTGGCCGCCGATTTCGCCCGGTTTCTCGGCCTGCCTCGCCAGACGATGCTCCTGGAGCAGGCCGGCGACCACTGGCTGTTGTTTCACTTCCTGGGGACGGTCTGGGGGCGGATCTTCGAGCAGATGCTACGGGTCCGAAAGTACGTCAAAAAGCGTGGCACCCACGGGGCGTTTTTCTTCGAACTCAAGGAGCCCCTCGAGGCGCTCGGCGAGGCGTTCGCCGGCCGCCAGGCGCTCGAGGAGGCGGTCGATTTCGCCCTCGACGACAACGCCGAGCAGTTCGCCCGCCTGCTCGGCGCCGGCCCCTTCGCCCGATGGGTCCCCTCGGAGATTCGCAAAACCTGGGTCCGCTCGTCGGTCCAACCCGACCGGCTCGTCGACCGGCTGGTCGACTCGGAGATTGAAGTCGGGCGGCTAAACGACGTAAGTACCGTCGAGTAGGGAGGCTCGCCTCCGGGGGAGCGAGCCGCCACCCGCGAACCACCGGTCACCGACCATCAACCACGAGTCGCGATGAGCGTCGATATCGAAGTCACGTTGAACGCCGTCGACCCGCTCGACCTCGCCGAGGCGATCGGCCGCCGAATCGCCGGCGACTCCCGCTGGAAGCGCGACGGGATCCTCGAGCAGCAGGTCTCCACCCGGGAAGACGTGCAGCTTTGTTTCCGCAACGAACCGGCGGGTGACCGCCCGCGCACGGCACTTTGCCTGGCCGGCACCGACGAGACGCTCACCGTCGCGACCGTGGTGCCGATCGACCGCGGCATCGAGCTCGACGACGAGCAATATGCGGCGGTCGTCCGGGAGTTTTGCGACGACGTGCTGGAACCGGCGAGCGCCGAGATCGAAATCGACGTCACGCTGCAACAGGAAACTGCGTAGTTTGTGGAGGTTTCCATGTCCTTTTCAGTCGAGATTCGCCCCTACGAAGCCCTCAGCCGCGACGAGCTGTACGAGATTCTGCATCTGCGCTGCGATGTCTTCGTCGTCGGCCAGGAGATCACCGCCGAACCCGAGATCGACGGCCGCGATCCCGAGTGTGCCCATGCGATGGCCCGCGACGCCGAGGGAAATCTCGTCGGGACAGCGCGCATCTTTTTTCACGAAGAGCCGATGGCAGTCGGACGCGTCGCCGTCGCCCCGGAGCACCAGCACGAGGGGGTCGGAACCGCGATGATGGAGGCGATCCAGCGCGAGATCGGCGACCGAGAGGCCGAGCTGCACGCCCAGGCCCACCTCGAGGACTGGTACGACGATCTGGGCTGGAAGCGCGTCGGCGACCAGTACACCGAAGCCGAGATTCCGCACGTGACGATGCGGTGGGCCGACGAGTTTTGAAACCGGCCTCCGGCATTGATACGCTCGTCGAGTGGACAAGCGTCAATACGAGAGGCCTTCGATGCGTGTTCGGGGATGGCAGCAAATCGCGATCGCGGTCCTGGTCGTCACATCCACGTTCGTGCTGAGTGCCTGCAACGTCGGCCTCGGCGCCGGACTCGGCGGCGGACTCGTGACTCTCGTGTTGGTGTTGCTACTCGCCGGCGGAAGCTCGGCGACCCAGACGGGATGCGACACTGAGACCGTCGAGGCGTGTCTGACTACGCTTCCGCCCGACGGGGGTTGGACTCCACCGGATGCCTCGGACGCCGGCGACGCCGGCACTCCCGACGCCGGTCCCGACACCACTCCCTCCGAAGACGTCATCCGACCGTGCCTCAGCCCCCCACCCCGCGATTCGTGGGACCCCGGCGACCAGCCGGATGCCGTCGACGACGGCGGCGCCCCTCCGCCCGACTCGAGCTCCGACACCGACTCCGACGCGGCGAACTTCGACGGCGACGCCTCGGAGGCGATCGGCCGGCGCTCGCCGGACCGCCAGGAGATCCTCGAGCGTCTCGGCGACCGGCTGCCCGACGACGTCGTCGACCGCCTGCTCGACGAGGACGAACCCGCCTGACGACTTCCCTACGCCCGAGCGCCACCGTGAGCATTCTCGAGTTCGGCTCCGATCACGACGTTCCCCGCCTCGATTTCGAGCTGATGGCGGGATGCGACCACGGCTGCAGCCACTGCTACAACGTCTGGAACGCCGACGAGGACGACCCCCAGGGTGGCTACCTCCCCGGCCAGCTTCGGACCGACGAGTTCAAGGCGATGATGCGCAAGGCGGTCGAGCAGAGCGGCGCCGAGCACCTCACGATCACCGGCGGCGAGCCGCTCCTGCGCAAGGGGGCGCTCGAGATCGTCGACTTCGCCTGCGAACTCGTCCCGAGCGTCCAGCTCATCACCAACGGAAGCCACCTCCCGCCCGAGACCTGCCGGCGCCTCTCGGAGGCCGGACTCGACAGTGTCCAGCTGACGCTGCTGAGCGCCGATCCCGTCAAACACGACCAGCTCAAGGGCGCCGAGTGCTTCGACGAGACGGTCCGCGCGGCGGTCGATCTCGGCGAGGCGGGCGTGCCGCTGCAGGTGTGTTTCGTCGCGATGCGCCAGAACTGGGAGGATTTCGAGGAGGTCATGGAGCTCAGCTATACGCTCGAGGCCGCCCAGATCTCGTACAACCGGATGTCGCCGACCGGCGGAGCCATCCACCACATCGCCCGCCTGCTTCCCGACCTCGAGCACGTCGAGGCAAACCTCGAGACCGCCGATCGGCTCGGGCGCCGGTTCGACCTCCCGGTCGCCACCGCCATGCCGATCCCGCCGTGTCTGACGCGCCTGGAGCGCTTCGAGTGGGTGCAGTTCGGCTTCTGCAGCACCGGCACCGCCTCCCCGAACCTCACGATCGACCCGAAGGGCAACGTCCGCTCCTGCAACCTCGCCGACGGTCTGCTCGGCAACATCGTCGAGCAGGACTGGGCCGAGATCCACGCCGAGGTCGAACGCTACCAGCGCCAGTTCCAGGACGACGTCCCGGAGCTGTGCCAGGGGTGCCGCTACGAGTCCTCGTGTCAGGGCGGCTGCAAGGAGAGCGCCTTTGCGACCTTCGGGGATCGCACCCATCCGGAGCCGTTCGTCTTCAACGCGCTGAACCCGGACTGGCGAGAGCGCCTCCACGAACATCAACGCGACAAATACGACTGCCCGGGGGCGACGCTGGGCGCCGCCGAATAGCGATCCGCGATGAACCACCAACCGTGTGTCGTGCTCATCTCGCCGGGGATCATCAAGTGGACCGACATGGACTTCGGTCTCCCCCACCTGGTGAGCATCGGCGGCTATATCCAGGAGCACGTCGACGTTCGCATCGAGATCCTCGATCTCAACTACGAGGGAGGCGACTGGGAACACCTGCGCCGGCGCCTCGAGTCGCTCGAGCCGATCCTGTTCATCGGCCTGTCGTGTTACTCGAGCTACGATTACATGCGGGTGATGGCCCTCGCCCGCTTTCTCGACGAGCTGTATCCCGACAAGCCGCTGGTCAGCGGCGGCTACCACGCCAGCGCCCTGCCCGAAGACCTCGCTTTCGACGGCTCGCCGTTCGATGCGGTCGTTCCCGGCGAAGGCGAGGTGCCGATGCGCCAGATCACCGAGACGTTGCTCGGGGGCAGCGAGATCGACCGGCGGGTCTTTCGCAAGGGCGTCGTCGAGAACCTCGACGAATTGCCGCCGTATCGCTGGGATTTGCTCGATCGGTACTGGCCGCGCGCCCAGTCGATCGGGCGGAAATTCCAGATCTATCTGGCCCGCGGATGCGTCTACCAGTGCACCTTTTGTATGGAGCGGGCCAAGAGCGGCTACCAGTGGCGGAGTTTCAGCGCCGACCGCGCCGTCGCCGAACTCGAACGCCTCGCTGGCTTCACAGACCTCGAAAACTGGATCGTCAACATCGCCGACCCGCTTTTCGGCTTCCACCGCAAGTGGCGCCGCCAGGTCCTCGAGGGCATTCTCGAAAAGGGTCTCATCCCGCGCAAATACTGGACGCTGACCCGCTCCGACGACCTGCACGAGACCGACGTCGAGCTTCTGGCCGACGCCAACTTCTCGATCGGGATCGGCATGGAGAGTGGCAGCCCCCAGATGCTCGAGTGGATGCAAAAGGGCAACAAGCCCGGGGCGTATCTCGACGCCCAGCTTCGGCTCGCGCGCCTCTCCCGCGAATACGGGCTGAACTGGGCGGGGAACATCATCGTCGGCCATCCCGGCGAGACGATGGAGACGATGCGCGAGACGCGCGATTTCGTCTACGAGCTGTTCACCTCCGCCTCCGAGACGTGCGGGTGGGTCTCGTTCGACCCGTTTCGGCTGTATCCCGGCTCGTACGTCCAGGAAAACCTCCAGGAGTATCGCGACGAACACGGCACCCGGTTTTACCACCCCGAATGGTGGAAGAGCTGGTACGACGCCCCGTTCAAGGCCCAGCACATCGACCCGAGCGACGAGGTCGACTTCGAGACGCGCGTCAACTTCATGTACGACAACTACGCGCCGCTGGTCCGCGAGGTGCTCGAGAACTTCCGCAGCGGCGACTCGGGGGCCGACCGCATCTATCGCCAGAGCATGCAGGAGCAGGTCGAGCTGATCAGCGACACGACCCGCCGCCCC
>CAZRLK010000204.1:0-8565 GCA_964600555.1 uncultured Bradymonadales bacterium | reverse complement strand
GACGGCGAGGCGCGTCGGGGTGTTCTTGGCGTCTTGGCGTCATGGCGTCTTGGCGAATCCGACGCGGGACGCCGGCCCCCCGATCCCACGGAGTTGGATCACACCCTTCCGGCGACGAACCGGCCTTCGAGAACCGCCGGCCCGGCTATTCCTGCAGCCGACGTCGCAGGTGCGAGCTGGCCAGGTCGATGACGGTCACGACGACCAGCAGCATCAAAAGCGCCGTCGTCGCCTTCGTGTACTGAAAGTTGTTGATGTAGGTGTACAGGTAAAACCCGATCCCGCCGGCGCCGACGACGCCGAGGATGCTGGCGGCCCGGACGTTGTACTCGAGCATGTACAGCGTGTAGCCGGTCAGGAGGGGAAGCACCTGGGGGAAGACGCCGTGTCGGAACTGCTGCAGACGGCTCGCGCCGACACTCTTCAGCGCCCGGACCGGCTCCGGCGAGATCGACTCGATCCCCTCGTAGTAGAATTTGCCGAGATACCCCGAGGCGTAAAACGTCAGCGCCAGGATGCCGGGAAGCGGGCCGAGGCCGACCATCGCGACGAAAAACAGCCCCCAGATGATGCTCGGGATCGTGCGCAGGAGGTTCAAGACGATTCGGGTGACCGCCCGCACCGGGGTCGGCGAGACGTTGCGGGCCGCGAGCACGGAGAGCGGCAGGGAGACGATCGCCGCGAGTGTCGTGCCGATCAGCGCCATCTGGACGGTCTCGACGATCGAATCGGCGACCGTCCCGGCGACGGAGACGTCGGGAGGGACGAGGCGTCCGAGAAACTCCCCGGCGCCGCCGAGCCCCCCGAACAGATCGGCGGGCGTGATCTCGAGGCCGATCGCCGCCCAGACGTACGCCGCCACGAATGCCGCGACGCCGAGTCCGTAGAAGACGCCGCGGCCCGGCTCGCCGGAGATCTCGAGCTCCTCGGTCGACGCCGGGGCCACCGCCTCGGGGTCCGCCGAGTCCTCCCGATCGTCGGTGGCGATCGAGCCGTCGCACGGCACCGACGGTTCCCCGAGCGCCTGGAGGCGCCGGCACGCCTCGTCGGGCGCCCCGTCGTAGGTGATGCGCCCCTCCTGCACGAGCACCGCCCGGTCGCACCACTCGCGGACGGCCGCCAGATCGTGCAGCACCATCACCGACGTACCCTCCTCGGCGCCCCGACTCCCGAGCTTGCGCATCGCCCGGCTCGCCCAGTGGACGTCGAGGTTCGAGGCCGGCTCGTCGAGCAGGGCGAGCCTCGGGGCCTGGAAGAGAAGCCGCGAGATGCCGACCCGCTGCCTTTCGCCGCCGCTGAGCTTCGAGGCGCGCTGGCCCAGCCGGTCGCCGAGTCCGAACTCCCGGAGCAGTTCGGCGGCGCGGCGGCGGTCCCGGTCGGCGAACTCGAACAATCCCCGGTGGCGCACGTAGTCGTACAGGCGGCCGCACAGGACGTTTTGCAGGGCCGACAACTGCGGCACCAGCCCGGCGCTCTGGAAGACGACGCCGACCTCCCGGGCGAACTCGCGCGGGAGATCGCCGCCGTCGAGCTCCCGGCCGGCGACCCGGACGCGCTCGGCGTCGACGCTCTCGAGGCCCCCGATCACTCGCACCAGACTCGACTTGCCGCCGCCACTCGGCCCGATGATCGCCAGCGACTCGCCGGCCTCGACCGTCAGAGAGATGTCGTCGAGGGCGGTGACCCGCCGGTCGCCCTTCGCGTAGCTCAACCGCACGTCCGCCAGCTCGACCATCCGCCCCTCGATTGCCCCTGAACCGTGCATGCTCGGTCCCGCGTGCAGGCGCCGCAACCGTTCACGCACCGGCTATAGGGCATGTGAAAACGATTTTCAATTTCCCTGGGCGATCGCCCGGTCGGCCGCCCCGGCGATCGCTTTGACGGCGTGGATCAGCATCCCGAACCGCGGGTCGTCGGTGTGGCCCTGCTCGTAGCGATAGTAGATCTGCTGGCCGATGACGGCGACCTTGTACAGCCCGTAGACATAGTAAAACAGCATCTCCGAGCAGTCCCGACCGCTCAGCTTCTCGTAGCGGTCGACGACCTGGCGGCGCGTGTAGTTGCCCTCGAGGACGGTCGGCGTCAAATCGAGCTGCTTGAGGATCTCCGGGTCGTCCGGCTCGATCCAGTACGCCAGGCTGGTTCCCAGGTCCATCAACGGGTCCCCGATCGTCGCCATCTCCCAGTCGAGCACGGCGCGCACCTCGGTCAGGTCCTCGGGATCGAGCACCAGATTGTCGTACTTGAAGTCGTTGTGGATGACGCCCGCGTCCTGCTCGGCGGGCATCTCGGCGCGGAGCCACTCGGCGGCGGTCTCCATCTCGGGGATCTCGTCGGTCTGCGAGCCATGATACCGCTCGATCCAGCCGTCGACCTGGCGTTCGACGTATCCGTCGGGGCGACCGAAGTCGGCGAGTCCGATCTCGTCGACATCGAGCGCGTGGATGTCGACGAACTCCCGGACGAACGTCTCCGAGAGCTGCTCCATCGTCTCGGCATCGAGGCCGGCGACGTCCGGGTCGGAGCCGCGGAGGATGACGCCTCGCACCCGCGACATCACGTAAAAGGGGGCTCCGATCACCGAGGCGTCGTCGCAGAATGCGATCGGTTCCGGGATCTTCTCGTAGTGGCCCTCCAGGGCACGAAGCACGCGCCACTCGCGGGACATGTCGTGGCCGGTCTCGACGTGGACGCCGTGCGGAGGTCGCCGCAAGACGAACTCACCGCCGCCGGCGCCGGCGATGCAGTAGGTGAGATTCGAGTGGCCCGACGGGAACTGCTCGACGGTGACCGGAGGCTTGAAGCCGGGGACGTTGGCCTCGAGCCACTCGCCGAGCGGCTCGACCTCGAGTTCCTCGCCGTCGCGCACGTCGGTGGGTTGGTCGATCTCGCGCATGGGAACAGGGAGCGGGTCGGAGGATTACATCTCGAGTTCGGCTTCGGCGACAACCTTTTTGTGCACCTCGTCGGGGCCGTCGTAAATCCGGGCGCCGCGCTCGTGGCGGTACCACCAGGCCAGCGGCGTATCGTCGGTCATGCCGAGGGCGCCGTGGACCTGGATGGCCCGGTCGAGCACCTTCTGGAGGACGTCGGCGACGTAGTATTTGATCATCGAGATCTCCTCGCGCGCCCCCCGGCTGCCCTCGCGTTCGACCGCCTCGGCCGCCCGGAGCGTCATCAGCCGCGCCGCCTCGATTTCGGCACGACTGTCGGCGATCTTCTCCTGGATCATCTGCCGGTCGCCGAGTCGACTGCCCGGATACAGCTCCCGTTCGTTCGCCCGCCGGCACATCATCTCGAAGGCACGCTCGCAGATCCCGATCCAGCGCATGCAATGGTGGATGCGCCCCGGCCCCAGCCGGTCCTGCGCGAGCGCAAACCCGGCCCCCTCGCTGCCGAGCCGGTTGTCGACCGGCACGCGAGCCCCGTCGTATTCGACCTCGGCGTGACTGAAATACCCCCGGCCGGATTCGCCCATCACCGGGACGTTGCGCACGATCTCGAAGCCCGGATGGTCGGTCGGCACGACGATCTGGCTGGCCCGGGCGTAGCGGCTGTCGGCGTCGGGATTGGTGATCGCCATCACGATCGAGAAGGCCGCCCCGTCGGCCCCGGAGGTAAACCACTTGCGGCCATCGACGACATACTCCCCGTCGTCGCGCTCGGCGGTGGTCTCCATCCAGGTCGGATTCGCCCCGGGCCGATCGGGCTCGGTCATCGCAAAGCAGCTTCGGAGCTCGCCGGCGACCAGCGGCTCGAGATACTCGCGTTTCTGGGCGTCGCTGCCGTGCTCGATCAGAAGCTCCATGTTGCCGGCGTCGGGCGCCTGGCAGTTGAACGCGTAGTGGCCGAGCGGGCTCCTCCCGAGCACCTCGGCGACGTGGGCGAACTCCCGGAGCGACAGGCCGGCGCCTCCCCACTGCTCGGAGAGATGAGGCGCCCAGAGGCCCATCTCGCGGACGTCCTCGCGTTTGCGCTCGAGTGCCTCTTCGAGCCCCTCGATCTCGCCGGCCAGAAACGTCTCCTCGAGCGGGACGAGCTCCTCGTCGACGAATCTCCGGACGGTCTCGACGGTCGAAGCGATCTTGTCGGGGACGTCGGTCAGCATCGAAACCCTCCACCAAAAGAGACCAGAGCCCACCCCGAGCGTGCCATCCTCAGGCACTCACTCGAGGTGGGCCGCGTACTCGCCAATCACCCACCCCGGTCAGTTGATGTCCAGCTGGTAGTCCCCGCAACCACTGAAGCCATCGACGAAGATGGCGTAGGTCGTGCCGTCGGTCGCCGAAATGGTGACTTCAGACTCCAGATCGGGAGCACCGGGCGCATCGTCGTTGCAGGCGATTTCGGTGCCGTCACAGACGGCCTCCCGGACGTATAGCGCCGTATCGTAGTCCGACTCGAAGGTATCGATCGTGTAGCTCTGGGAGGCGGGCGCCGTCCAGTAGTAGACGTGTTCGCTTCCGTCCGACGGGCAACTCCCGGTGTACTGTTGGCTGGCGCCACAGGTATTGCCCGAAGCGAGATTGTCCCCGGTCCCGCTGATCTGGCCCGTCTTCAATTCACACCCGTCGGAGCCGTCGCCATTGCAGTCCTCGTAGCCGGACTGGCAGGTCCAATCGCAGCTCCCGCTCGAGCACTGGACGGCCGCATTGGGGGGAGGCGTCGTACAGGCGTTGCCGCACGTCCCGCAGTGGCTCAAATTGGAGGAGGTATCGACGCAACTTCCACTGCACTCGGTCGTTCCCGCCGGACACGAGCCCCCTCCCGACGTACTGACACAACTCCCGCTGTCACAGAACTCTCCGACACCACAGGAATTGCCGCACGCTCCGCAGTGGTCGCCATCGGCACTCGTATCCACGCAGGTGCCGCTGCAGTTGGTCAACCCGGACTGACAGCTCACCTCGCAGCTTCCCTCCGAACAGATCTCGCCGGCCGCACACATGTTGCCGCACGTCCCGCAGTTGGCCCGATCGGAGCTCGTGTCGACACAATCTCCGTTGCAGTCGGTAAACCCCGAGGGGCAGCTCGACCCGCAACTTCCCTCCGAGCAGACCTCGCCCTCCGCACAGGCGTTGCCACACCCCCCGCAGTGCGAGCTGTTCGAGCTCGTCTTGACGCAGTCGCCGTTGCAGTCGGTGAACTCGGAGGGGCAACTCGATCCGCTGCAGCTTCCCTGCATGCAGACTTCCCCTTCGCTGCAGGCGTTGCCACACCCCCCGCAGTGCGAGCTGTCGGAGCTGGTGGCGACGCAACTGCCGTCGCATTCGGTCAGCCCCTCGGGACACTCGAACGTGCAACTGCCCTCCGAGCAAACCTCCCCTCCGCTACAGGAGGTGGCGCACCCACCGCAGTTGGAGGGATCGACCTGCGTGTCGACACAACTCCCGTCGCATTTGGTGAGACCGGAGGGGCACGTCAGCTCGCAACTGCCCGAGCTGCAGACCTCGTTCGAGCCACAGGCGTTGCCGCACGCCCCGCAGTGGTCGTCGGAGCTTTCGAGATCGGCACACGTCCCGGTGCAGTTGGTTTCGCTCGACCCGCAGCTCATCGCGGCCCCGTCGGCGCCACCGGCATCCGGACCGACGCCGTCACCCGAACCGTCGGTGGGGCTCGATCCACCGCCACAGCCAACGACCACCGCGAGCAGAGCACATGTCCATAGCCACGAACCGACTTCCAAAATCGAACGCATACGCATCACGACCTCGAATACAAATAAAACACCACACGGACTCATCACCTTATGACAACAATCGGCGAGTGTGGAAGATACCAGCCCCCGTATTCAAGCGTAGATTACCAACCGTCTCCGAGACGCCCCCTGCCGTGGATCCGAATTATCGTTCGGCGGCAAACTGCTCGAGGAAATCGAGGAGAAAGGCGTGCCGATCGTCGGCGATCGTCCGGCCGGCCGGCGTCAGAAACTCCTCGCGCAACTCGAGGAGTTTCTCGAAGAAATGGTCGATGGCAAAGCGGGTGTCGTCGAGTTCTCGCTGCTTCGCGAAGGGATCGGTCGGATGGCTGATCTCGCCGTCCATCGTCCCGCAGACGTGAAACACGCGGGCGATGCCGACCGCCCCCAGGGCCTCGAGGCGGTCGGCGTCACACACGATCTTCGCCTCGAGCGACTCCGGCGTGCGATCCTGCGAGTAGCTGTGGCGCTCGATGGCCTCGGCGACCAGGGCGAGCCGCTCCGGCTCGAAGAGGCTGCGGGAGTCGAAAAAATCACGGGCAAACTCGGCCGACCGCGACGAGGCCTCGGCCCGCTCCGGCGCGTCTTTCGGGAGGTTGACGGCATCGTGGAACAACACCGCCGCCGCGACGACCTCCCAGTCGGCCTCGCGACCGCGCTCGGCCTCCCCCTCGGCGATGGCTCGCGCGTTGGCGAACACCCGCCCGAGATGCGCCGCGTCGTGCGCCCCGTCGGTCGCCATCTCGCCGGCCACCGCCTCGGCCGCCTCTCGCCCCCAGTCGAATTCCTCGAGTCCGGGATACCGCTCGTCGCCCTCCAGGAGGGTCAAAAGATCCTCGACCATCTCACATCCTCTCTACGAGACATTCCCGTCGGCCGCGGCGCCCTCGAGTCGCTGTCTCACCTTCCGCTCGAGGCGGAAGACATGCCGGTCGCGAGCACCGATGTCGCGGAGGGCCCGGGCGAGCTCGACGAGGTATTCGACATTCGGTCCGCTCGGCCCCTCGGCGCGGACGACCTGGTCGGCCAGCTCCTCGATCGGCGCCGGCCCCGCCCAGTGGGGATTCTCGCGGCCGGCGACGTACATGACCGCCGAGTCGACGAGCGTTCCACCGGCGACCGGCGCCGGGCCCGCGTCGGGCGAGCGAACTTCGACTTCGTGGCGAGTGTAGCCGCCTCGCTCGCGATGGTCGAGCTGATCGATGATCCGGTCGGCCTCCGAAGGGGCGACCCGGTAGGCGACGCCCCAGCAGCGGCCCTGGTCGTGTTCGACCAGAGTCGCGACGCGTCCCGGCTCACCGGGCACGCCGCGATGGTCGACCGAATGCTGGTAAAACCGCCGGGTCCACCCCTCGACATATCCCGCTCGCCGGTCGACATACTCGAATCCCGGCTTCCAGATGATCGAGCCGTATCCGAAAATCCAGGTGGGGCGGTCGTCGGGCATCGGCCGGCGGTCTTGGGGGAAATGCGTCGTCGGGCGTCGGGCGTCAGACGTCGGGCGTTCCTCTGCGGGCGTTCGTCTCAAACAACATCGACTACGGATAAAAATTTCAGAGGAGGACGGCAAACTTCAACAACGGCCCCTCGATCGACGGCAACCTCCCCGACGACCGACACCCGCCGCCTCCCCCGGCGACCGACATCCGACGACCGAGGCCCATCTGAGCTTGACCTGCCAAGTGCCTTTAGTACGTTCGCGCCGGCGTGCGACCCGCAAATCATCCCGACGACAACGAGGAGATCGAACGTGAGTGATTACGACGTGGTAGTGATCGGAAGTGGCCCGGCGGGCTACGTTGCGGCGATCCGGGCGGCACAGCACGATCTGGAGACGGCGATCGTCGAGCGCGAACCGACCGAGCGGCTCGGCGGCACCTGCCTTCTGCGCGGCTGCATCCCGACCAAGGCGATGCTGCAGACCGCCGACCTCGCTGAGAAGATGAGCCACTCCGAGGACTTCGGCGTCACCGCCTCGGAGACCGCCGTCGACATGGACAAGATGGCGGAGTTTCGCGAAAAGAACATCCAGAAAAACGCCCGGGGCGTCTCGTATTTGATGAAAAAGAACGACATCGACGTCCTCTGGGGCCACGGCCGCATCGCCGGCCCGAATGAAGTCGGCGTCGAAAAGGAGGATGGCTCCGAGGAGGTCGTCGAGACCGACCACTGCATCCTCGCCACCGGGAGCACCTGTGCGCATCTGCCGTTCATCGAGACCGACGGCGAGCGGATCCTCGACTCCGACGAGCTGCTGCAGTCGACCGACAGGCCGGAGCATCTCGTGGTGCTCGGGGCGGGCGCGGTCGGGGTCGAGTATGCGAGCTGCTATCTGCGTTACGGCTCGGAGGTGACCCTGGTCGAACTGGAGGACCGGATCGTCCCCGGCGAGGACCGGGACGTCTCCGAAGAACTCGAAAAAAGCTTCGAGCGCCAGGGCATGGAGGTGCGCACCGGCGCGAAGGTCACCGACGTCTCGCGCACCGACGACGGGATCGAGGCCGTCGTCGAGGCGATCGAGGGAGGAGACTCGGAGGCCATCGAGGCCTCGCATTTTCTGATGGCCGTCGGCCGCGACCCCGTCACCGAGGACGTCGGACTCGGGCCGACGGGCGTCGAGGTGACCGACAGCGGCCACGTCGCCGTCGACGAGTTCATGCGCACCGACGAGGAGTGGATCTACGCGATCGGCGACATCGTCGCCGAGACGCCCTGGCTCGCCCACGTCGGCTCGCACGAGGGCATTCTGGCCGCCGACCACATCGCCGGCACCGACCCGCATTCGATCAATTACGACCACGCGCCGATGTGCACCTACTGCTCGCCGGAGGTCGCCTCGGTCGGCCTGACCGAACGCGAGGCCGAGG
>CAZRLK010000203.1:0-8575 GCA_964600555.1 uncultured Bradymonadales bacterium | reverse complement strand
CGTAGTCCTTGACCGGCCCGAAGATCTTGGCGCAAAACAGCCCGTCGCGCTCCGGCTTGAAGGTCCGGTAGTTGATCGTCTCCGGCTTCTGGACCTCCCCGTGCGACCACTCCCGAATCGTATCGGGACTGGCGATTCCGATCCGAATCGCCGAGAAGCTGAGCGGGTCTTTCGGTTTCTCGAAAAAGCTGAATATGTCCTTCAAAACGGCCTCCTGTTCGAATTCGGGAAAGCGGAGCGCAGCGACGACCGGGTTCGTCGGTCCGGCCGAGCCCGCTCCGACTCTCCTGAATTCTCAGATCTGACTGTGCGATCTGCTTGCTGACTTCGTTGACGGCGGCGTCGGGTCGACTCGACGTCCCTCAGGCGACGTTCTCGAGCAGCTCGACGTTCAAACAAAGCGAGTGCAGCTCTTTGACGAGCACGTTGAAGCTCTCGGGCATGCCCGGACTCAACCGGTAATCGCCCTTGACGATCGACTCGTACACCCGGGTGCGTCCCTGGACGTCGTCGGACTTGACGGTCAAAAACTCCTGCAGCGAGTAGGCCGCCCCGTAGGCCTCCATCGCCCAGACCTCCATTTCACCGAGGCGCTGGCCGCCGAACTGCGCCTTGCCGCCCAGCGGCTGCTGAGTGACCAGGCTGTACGGCCCGATCGAGCGGGCGTGGACCTTGTCGTCGACCAGGTGGTGCAACTTCAAAACGTACATCACCCCGACGGTGACGTCTCCGCCGAACGCCTCCCCGGTTCGCCCGTCGTACAGGGTGTACTGGCCGGAGCGATCGAAGCCAGCGTCTTCGATGAGATCCCGGATTTCCTCCTCCGGCGGCGCATCGAAGACCGGACACTCCAGGTGGACACCGCCATCTTCGGCGGCGCGCTCGGCCACGCCGAACACCTGCTCGTCGTCGAGTTCGTCGATGCGCTCTCGGTTGTCGACCGAATCGTACACCTCTTCGAGATGCTCACGCATCTCGTCGGCGTCCGACACCTCCTCGACCAGGTTGCCGAGCCTCTCGCCCATCTTTTTGGCTCCCCACCCGAAGTGCGTCTCGAGGACCTGGCCGACGTTCATCCGACTCGGCACACCGAGCGGATTGAGAATCATCTCGACCGGCTCGCCGTCTTCCTTGTACGGCATGTCCTCTTCGGGGAGGATCCGGCTGATGACCCCCTTGTTTCCGTGGCGGTTGGCGAGCTTGTCGCCGACCTCGATTTTGCGCTTGATGGCGACATACACCTTGACCATCTTGATGACGCCCGGCGACAGTTCGTCGCCCTTGCGCAGCTTCTCGATCTTCTCCCCGTAATTCATCCGAATCACGAGGATCTGGTCCTCGACGTCGCCGAGGATCTGCATCAACTGGTTGTTGGTCTCCTCGTCGATGTCGAAGTCCGTCCAGTACCGACGGGGAACCTCCTCGAGGATCTCCTCGGTCAGCTCCTCGTCGGCCTCGACCAGGACGTTGCCCGACTCGTCGACCAGATTCGACTGGGGCGCCTCGCCGACCAGAAGCTCCCGCATCTTGCGGTAGGCGGCGTCGCGGAGGATGCGAATCTCGTCGTTCTGGTCTTTGAGCAGTTTCTGCTCTTTCGCATCCTCGATCTGCTGGGTGCGCTTGTCCTTTTCGACGCCCTGGCGGTGAAACACCTTCGCATCCAGGACCGTCCCGTGCGCACCGGGCGGCATCTTTTTGGAGGTGTCTTTGACGTCCCCGGCCTTCTCGCCGAAGATCGCCCGCAGGAGTTTCTCCTCCGGCGACAGTTGGGTCTCGCCTTTCGGCGTCACCTTCCCGACCAGAATGTCTCCCGATTCGACTTCGGCCCCGATACGCACCACCCCCGCCTCGTCGAGATCCTTGAGCGCATCCTCGCCGACGTTGGGAATATCGCGGGTGATCTCCTCCTGGCCCAGCTTCGTGTCGCGGGCCGTACACTCGTATTCCTCGATGTGGATCGAGGTGTAGATGTCATCCTTGACCAGCTTCTCGCTGATCAAAATCGCATCCTCGAAGTTGTATCCGCCCCAGGGGACGAAAGCGACTTCGATGTTCCGCCCGACCGACAGCTCGCCGCGGTCGGTCGCCGGCCCGTCGGCGATCACCTCGCCTTCGTCGACTTCGTCTCCCTCGTCGATGATCGGGCGCTGGTTGAAACAGCTTCCCTGATTCGAGCGGATGAACTTCTCGAGTTTGTAGATGTCCGGCTTGGCGAACAGCCCCTCGTCGGGCTCGTGGGGCCGGATGACGATCCGCTCGGCATCGACACTCTCGACGACCCCGGCCCGATCGGCGGTCACGGCCCACCCCGAATCCCGGGCCATGATCGCCTCCATGCCCGTGCCGACATACGGCGCATCGGTATCGATCAGCGGGACGCCCTGGCGCTGCATGTTCGCGCCCATCAGCGTCCGGTTGGCGTCGTCGTTTTCGAGGAACGGAATCAGGCTCGCCGAGGTACTGATCAGCTGCCCCGGGTCGACGTCCATCAAGGTCACTTCCTCCGAGGAGACGAGCGTCGGCTCGCCGGCCTCGCGGACGAGAATCTCGTCGGCCGCCAGGTTGCCGTCCTCGTCGATCTCGGCGTTCGCCTGCGCAATCGTGTGTTTTTCCTCTTCGAGCGCCGAAAAATACCGCACCTCGTCGGTGACCTGACCGTCGTCGACGATCCGATACGGCGTCTCGATGAACCCGTACTCGTTGATCTTGGCGTACGAGGACAGCGAGACGATCAGCCCGATGTTCGGCCCCTCCGGCGTCTCGATCGGGCAGATCCGCCCGTAGTGGGTCTGGTGGACGTCGCGCACCTCGAAGCCGGCCCGATCCCGGGTCAGCCCGCCCGGCCCGAGCGCCGACAGCCGGCGCTTGTGGGTCACTTCCGAGACCGGGTTGGTCTGGTCCATGAACTGCGAGAGCTGGCTCGACCCGAAATACTCCTTGAGCACCGCGCTGACCGGCTTGGCGTTGATCAGATCGTCGGGCATCAGCGTCTCGATCTCCTGAGACATGCTCATCCGCTCTTTGATCCCGCGCTCCATGCGGACGAGCCCGATGCGATACTGGTTTTCGAGCAGCTCACCGACCGTCCTCACCCGGCGGTTGCCAAGGTGGTCGATGTCGTCGACCGACCCTTCGCCGTTGCGCAGCTCGATCAGGTGATCGACCAGCTCCAGGATATCCTCCTCGCGCAGCGTCTGGATCCTCCACGGCTCGAGCTCCTCCTGGATCTCGTCCAGCTCCTGTTCGTACTCCGCGATCTCGTCTTCGTCGTCGCTCTGCTCGATCAGATCTTTGAGTTCGCGCTCGCGCTCCTCGCGGGGCTCGACGAATTCCCGGTGGAACTTGTAGTTGACCTTCAGACGCCCGACGTCCGACAGATCGTAACGTTCCGGGTCGAAGAAAAGCTCGTGGAACAGCTCCTCGGCCTCCTCTTCGGTCGGCGGGTCGCCGGGGCGGAGGCGCTTGTAGATCTTGAGTTTCGCCTCCATCGGCTCGTCGATGTCGTCGGCCTCGAGGGTATCCCGCAGATAGGGGCCGGCGTTGACCTGGTCGATGAACAGGACGTCGATTTCGTCGACGCCGCGCTCGACCAGATCGTGGATGATCTCCTCGGTCAATTCCTGGTTGACCTCGAGCATGACTTCCCCGGTCTCCTCGTCGACCAGCTCCTCGGCCGAGACCTTCCCCAGAAGCTCCGTAAACGAGATCGGCACGCGCGTGATGTCGGCGTCCGCCATCTTGCGGATCGAGGCGCGCGTAAACTTCTTGCCCTGACGGACCAGCACCTCGCCGTCGTCGTCGGTGACGTCGACCGAGGCCTCCTGGCCGCGCAGAATGTCGAGGTCGACCTCCTTGAAATACTCTCCATCCTCGAGATGGATCGTCTCGGTGTTGTAATAGTAGTCGAGCAACTCCTCGGCGGAATAGCCGAGCGCCTTCAACAACACCGTCGCCGGCATCTTGCGTTTGCGGTCGACGCGGACGTGGATGATGTCTTTGGTGTTGAACTCGAAATCGAGCCACGAGCCGCGGTAGGGGATGATCCGACCGGAGTACAGAAACTTCCCGGAGGACTGTTTTTTTCCCTCGTCGTGGTCGAAATACGCCCCGGGCGAGCGGTGGAGCTGATTGACGATCACCCGCTCGGTTCCGTTGATGATGAACGTCCCTTTCGGCGTCATCAGCGGAAGATCGCCGAAAAAGACCTCCTTCTCTTTGACGTCCCGAATGGTGCGCGTCTCGGCCTCTTCGTCGACGTCCCAGACGACCAGCCGGATGACGACCTTGACCGGCACCGAATAGGTCATGCCCCGATCGGCGCACTCCTGGATGTCGTATTTGGGTTCGCCGAGTTCGTAGCTGACGAACTCGAGCGTCGAGGTCTCGTTGAAATCCTTGATCGGAAAGACGCTGTTGAACACGCCCTGAAGGCCCGTGTTGTCCCGTTCGTCCGGGTCGACGTCCGCCTGCAAAAACTCCCTGAACGAACGCTTCTGGACGTCGATCAGATTCGGAATCTCGGCGACATCGTCGATCGTGCCGTAGTCTTTCCGAGCTCGGAAGTTCTCTTTGACCATCTGACCCATTCTTTCTCCTTGGATAAGGCTTCAGCGCGAAACGTCGAATCCGCCGCCCGCCTGCGCGGCGCAGACGAGGTCGGCAGACATGGTGTCGCAATCGAGGTTGTCACGGCGACCGCCGGCACGCGAACGCGGCGACCTCCAAGCTGTCCCGAGCGCCAACTCGGCATCGGTCTCTCGAGTGAGTCAACCGGGATGGCAGTCACATCGGCCTGCCGGGACCTCCACCACGGCCGGGCGGCGGGCGAGCGTCCAATGAGACATCTCCCTCTCGCCTGCCGACGAACTCAGGGAGGGGGCCGCATGTGTCGAGAAGACGAAAAAAGATATGTGACCGATAGATGACCGGGGCGAAGCGACTCGATTCGGGAGCGGCCGCCTTCGCCGTCGGTTCCCAGTTCCAGCTAGCTGACTCGTGTCGTTTGATTCGCGTCGATCGGGTCGAGAACTCAGCGCGCGCGCTCCTCGACCCGATGGCCGTGCGCGACAAGGTCGCACAATGTAATCAGCGACGATCCCCGTGTCAAGGACGTTTTTACGGCGGGGACGGATCGCTGCATGCTCGCTCGAGGACCTCGACGACCTGCCCGATGTCGGCGAGCCGGTCGTCGGGATCGCCGATGAGCATGGCGTCGAGCATCTCCCGGATCGCCTCGTCGGCGATGTTGTTGCGGGTGCGTTTCCAGACCTTGCGGTATTCGAGAATCTCGGAGATGCCGTCGAACAGCCCCTCGCCGGTGAACAACTCGTACAGGACGATGCCGAGCGAAAAGATGTCGACCCGGCGGTCGTGGCTTTCGCCACTCCAGATCTCCGGAGCGACATACCCCTCGGTGCCGATGGCGCTGACCCCGCCGGCGATCGACTGCAGGCGGCTCATCCGCGCGTAGTCGAAATCGGCGATCTGCAACGGCACCTCGTCGTCGGCCTCCTCGCCGCCGTGATGCGAGGTAATATAGATCACGTCGGGATTGATATTCCGATGGACCACCCCTTCGGCGTGGACCGCTTCGATCGCCCGGGCGAGATGATACGCATATCGCAGGCGCCGGCGCCGGTCGGCGGGCTCCGCCTCGGGGCCGTAGGGAGCCTGGCGGATGTAATCCGAGAGGGTCGTCGGCCCGACCCACTCGCTGACGAGATAAAAGATCAGCTCGTCGTCGTCGTCGCGGAACATGTCGTAGGCTCGCGCGACATACGGGTTGTCGTCCAGACAGCCGAGGACCTCCAGGTCGCGCAGCGCCTGCGCAAATTGCTCCTGGCGCTCGGATTTCGGCATCAGCGGATCCATCGCGTAGGCCTTGATGCGGACCTTCCCGCGCGTTTTCAGCATCCGATGCCTGCCGATGTACTCGCGATACGGATACTCGTCGCGCTCGATCTCCTCGTCGACGACGTAGTTCGGAATCCGGGGGGCGGTCGGCCCCGGCTCCGCCCGCGGCACGATCGTCTCCCGGATCGCCTCCCGCAGCGACTCGTCGCGCAGACGCCCGGGGCCGTCGTCGACGTGGCGGCCGACGAAAAACTCCCAGACCGAGCCGCGATGCACCAGCCGCTCGTTGCGCGGGTCGTCGATGTCGGTGCGCACGTCCTCACGCGGCAAAAACACCACCGACTCGCAGAACAGTTCGTCGGGAAACTCCTCGACGTTTTGGACCAGAAGATCGCGCAGCGCCTTCGCCTTCGTCTCGGTCAAAATGAACGGATTGTCGACCCGCCCCCACTCGAGATGCCACTTGCTCATGTTGCCGGTGATCGTTCCCCCCCAGCCTTTGATCTCGACGGCGTACACCGCCCACTCGCCGAGCACGACCGCGTCGTATTCGAGGGTGTTGGTGCGCTGGGGCAGTTGCAGCTCGAAGTTCCCGATCACCACATAGTGATCCGGGAGCTCGTCGCGCAACTGTCGGATCCCCAACTTTTCGGATGCGTTGGCGGGCGTTCCAACCCGGATGTATTCCGCCATCGGTCCCGTCGTCGAGCTGGCAGCCGCTCGCCCCGTTTGCTCGGACGCCCTCGCTGTGGCGGGGCCCGCGACGGGTGCGGACGGTCTCGGAGCGTTAAGACTTCAAGGGCATATTGACGGCTTCGTAAACAAACGTCAAACATGGAGCCGAGCCAATCGTCCCTCCGACGGACGCCAGCCGATGGATCGCCACCGTATACTCGTCGCCCCCGGCACAGGCCGGCTCGGCCGGGAGCTGTGTCGGCTCGGGCGCGCCGCCGGCCACGAGCTGACGAGTCTGTCGGCCGACGGAAAGCCCGGCAGCGAGGCGCCCTGGCACGCCGGGGTCGAGTGGGTCGAGGTCGGGGCCGACCGACCGGCCCTCTCCGGCGCACGGCTCGAGGCGGGAGCCCGGCTGGTCGTCCTCGAGGGCTGGCGCGGGCTTCTCGGGGCCGCCGACGGGGAGCAACCGGCGATCGGGGAGCTTCTCGACCGCTGTGCCGCCGCGGGCCTCGAGCGCGTCGTGTACGCCACCGAGGGCCGCCGCCGCACCGACGCCGACCGGGCGGCCGACGAGCGCGAGGTCGGCCGGCGGCGAGCGGAGTTTGCCGCCGGGTCGATCCTCGTGCAGCTTCCCGAGGTCACCGCCGAGGCCGACGTCGTCGAAGCCGACGCGCTCCCGGAGGCACCGACGCCGTGTCCGGCGCTTCCGGTCGGCCAGGCGGCGATGGCGCTTCTGCGCGCCGCCGTCGAACCCGACCTCGAGGGGCCGGTCGACTGCCGGGCGGCCACCCGGCTCGGCTACGCCGCGATGATCCAGTGACCGCCGCGATCGACCGCCCGGCGCGACTCCCGCCTGCCGCGGCACGGGCGCACGCCGCTTGCATTCCCGCGCCGGGTATGAAACATACTGCGTCTCCGTCGCTCGACCCCTTGAACTAGACGACATCTCAACGCTTCGAACGCACATCCGAGAGCAGCCATGTCACGCTATACAGGTCCACGTCTTCGCATCGTCCGCCGGCTCGGGACCGATCTCCCCGGCCTGACTCGCAAAATCGCCGACCGGCGGCCCTACCCGCCCGGCCAGCACGGCCAGCGGCGCCGACGCTTCAGCGAGTTCAAAAAGCAGCTGTACGAAAAGCAAAAGCTGCGGTTCAACTACGGGCTGACCGAATCGCAGATGCGGAATCTGTTCGTCGAGGCCCAGCGCTCGAAGTCACCGGCCGGCCAGCAGCTTTTGCAGTACCTCGAGCAGCGGCTCGACAACGTCGTCTTCCGGCTCGGCATCGCGCCGACCATCCCGTCGGCCCGCCAGCTCGTCGTCCACGGCCACATCCTCGTCGACGGCCGCAAGACCGACCGCCCGAGCTGCCGCATCCAGCCCGGCGAAGAGGTCGCCGTCAAGGAGAGCAGCCGGAATCTCGAGCGCATCGAGGAGTCGGTCGCCCAGCCTTCCCTCCGCCCGCCCACCTACCTCGAGTTCGACAAGGACAAGAAGGTGGGTAAGATGACGGCACTGCCGTCGCGCGAGGACGTTCCGATTCAAGTCGACGAGACGTTCGTCGTCGAGTACTACTCCCCGCGACTTTAATCCGGATGCCCGCAGCTTTGCGCGGTGCGGGGCAGAGGTACGCGAAGCCCGGGGTCATCCGACTCGACAGACGATGAGCCCACCATGTCCAACGCGAGTACCGTGCCGTCGGTCGACCACGCCGCCCGTCCCCTCGCCCTTTTGATCACCGCGTGCGCTCTCGCGGCCGGGTGCGGACCGAGCATCCAGCCGTACGCGCCGCTGCGCAACCTCCCGAGCGGCGCCGACACCGCCGAGTCCGCCGGCGAGGCGACCTCGGAGGCGCGCGACGACGACAGCGAGGCCGTCGTCTACGCCTCCTCGAGCGACGGCGCCGCCCCGCCGACCCCGGCCCTCCCGCCCGACGCCCGGCCCCCCTCCGGCCCCGACGACGAGCAGGCCCGGCCTCCCTCCGAGGCCCCCGACCGACGCCCGCCGCCCGGCGCCCGACGATGGGCACTTATAGGGAAAGGTGCT
>CAZRLK010000202.1:0-8606 GCA_964600555.1 uncultured Bradymonadales bacterium | reverse complement strand
AGCGCGTCTTCGTACGGGAGTCGGGCTGGGTGGCGGTGTACGGCAACCGCTCGTACGATCAGGAGGCGTTGCTCGGCTATCGACACCTGGAGGCGGGAAACCACACGGAGGTGGCCGTCGATCTCGACGACGGCTCGCCCGCCGAGTACCTGCCGCGGCTGCACGCTGTGCTGCACCGCGACGACGGCGAGGAGCAGGGGACGTTCGAGCCGGAGGCGGACTCGAAGGTCGAGCGACACGCCGAGATGTCCGGGTGGGTCTCCGACGGGGCGGAGTTCCGGGCGGAGTAGCGCCGGATTCGCCCCGAAAACCGCGAGCCGGGGAGAGCGTTTTCGGCGTTTTCTCGTCGCCCGGTGCGGCCGTCTCTCCTACTCCAACTCGCCGGCGACGTCGGTGCGCAGGTACTGGCGGCGTGCCTCGCGGTCGTCGCGGGTGGCCAGGGCGTGCATCAGCTTGGTGACGCCCGCCTCGATTCCCATCTCGCCGCCCGAGATCGCACCGGCTTCCCGCAGGGCGATGCTGTTTTCGTACAGGTCGAGATCGACGGTGCCCGACGACTGGGTGACGACCAGCACTTCGGCTCCCCGCTCGACGGCCTCGTCGACGATCGGGGCGAGGGGGCGAGTGCGGCTCGGGACGGTGCCGACGCCGTAGGCCGCCAGAACGACCCCGTGGGGCGCCTGGTCGCTCTCGAGCAGGCCGCGCAGGAGGTCCGGCTCGAGGCCGGGGTGGACGTACACGACCGACACGCGCGAGTCGAACCGGGGGTCGGTCGAGAACGGCTCGTCGGGGCGGCGGACGTGGTCGTCGATGTCGATGTCGACGCCGAGTCTGGCGAGGGGTTCGCAGCCGGGACTCTCGAAGGCGCGGTAGTCGCGGACGTTGGTTTTGGTGGCCCGGCAGCCGCGCAAAAGCAGGCCGTCGAAGCAGATGGCGACCTCGGGGACCTGGCAGGTGGCGAGTTCGACGGCGTCCGCGAGGTTGCGGCGGGCGTCGGTGCGCAGGGCGGCGAGGGGGCGCTGGGCGCCGGTCAGCACGACGGGGCGATCGAGGCCGCGCAGGGCGAAGCTGAGGGCGGCGGCGGTGTAGGCCATCGTGTCGGTGCCGTGCACGATCACGAACCCGTCGTAGGCGTCGCGTTCTTGTTCGACGATCTCGGCGAGTCGACGCCAGTGGTCGGGGCCGACGTCGCTGGAGTCGAGGTTGAACGGGATGCGGGTCTCGAGGTCGGCGAGCTGCGAGACTTCGGGGAGGCGTTCGGTCAGCGCCTCGGCGTACGCGCCCGGTTCGAGGGGCGTGCCGGTCATGCCGAGGGTGCCGCCGGTGTGGATGAGGAGGACGTGGCTCATGGGGATATCGCGGAAAACGCGTCGTCGGGGGTCTCGAAGCTCTGCCAGCGATCGGGGGAGAGGCCGTCGAAGGCGGCCTCGAAGCGGGCGGGGGCGTTGTCGGCGCCGTCGACCCGGCGGATGGCGATGTGAGCGATGGCGTCGGGGTGGGCCCGGGCGATCTCGCCGTAGACCTCGGGGTCGTGTTCGCTGCTGTCGCCGATCAGGACGAATCGGCGCTCGGGGAAGTCGGTGACGAGGCGTTCGAGGATGGCGAGTTTGTAGTCGCGGCTGCCGGCCGCAAAGTCGGTCGGGGAGGTGATGCTTTTGGGGCGGAGCTGGCGCAGGTGGAACAGCCCGTCGGGGAAGCCGGCCTCGGCGAGGAACGGTTCGAGAAACGGCAGAAGCTGCCAGGGGCTCGCCGACAGGTAGTGAAAGAGCGGGTCGTGGCGTTTCTCGAGTCGTCGGTACCACTCGGCCATGCCGTCGACCGCCTCGAACTCTTCGAGGAACGTCTGCTCGAGCATCTTGCGGCGGTCGCCGACCCACGTGATCTTGATTGTGTCGTCGACGTCGGAGACGACCGACAGGCCGGTCGATTCGACGACGGGAATCGCGTGGTCGATCTCGCCGAATTCCGCCCGAAAGGTCGGCTCGATCCAGCGGCCCTCCTCGGCGGTATGGATCGCCTCGGCGGCGACCGAGGCCGGGACGCGGAGACGCTTCCGGACGTGGCCGTTCGGAGCCGTCGTCCCGAGCTCGAAGGTCTCGTTGCCGAGCCGCATCTCGACCCGTTTGCCGCGTTCGTTGTCGACGAGAAACGGCCAGATGCGCTCCTCGAAGCGCTCCAGGCGCGCGTCGCCGTCGATCTCGAGGGTGCGGCGCAGGAGGCCGACGAAGATCTGGCGGGTCTTCGAGTCCTCCTCGCGCTCGAAGACCCAGGCGCGAAGCGGGATCTCGAGAGCGCCGTCGTCGTCGATCGTCGCATAGGTCGGAAAGACGACGAGTGTCTCCTCGGCGCCCTCGAACCACTCCTCGAGCGTCGACCAGGCGCGGGCGACGGTCGGAAGGCTCATCAGCAGTGTGAGTGAGGGCATCGGCGCGGGGACGGGGGCAGCGAAGTCGGGAGAGTCGGGAGGCTCCGGGCCAGGGTGGGTGTATGGCGCGGGGGCAAACGCGTCAACACTCGGCGGCGGATGCGGCGATCGGGGCCGGGCCGGAGCGCAAGGGCCCGCCGACGATCCCGCGATCGACGAGGCGATCGAGCGTCGCGACGACGACGCCGAGGTCCACCGGATCTTCGAGCGTGCCGACGCCGCACTGTACGAGGCGAAGGCGGCCGGGAAAAACTGCGTCGAGCAGGCGTGAGCCGCGCGGGCCGGAGCCGCTCGCAGCCCCGGTCGAGGGGTTCGACCCCGGTCGTTACTCGAGCGCGAAGACCCGGGCGGCGTTGGCGTGCAGGAAGGCGCGTTTGGTCTCCTCGTCGAGTCCCAGCGCGTCGAGTCCCTCGAGGCAGTCGTGGGGCATGATCATCGGGTAGTTGCTGCCGAACAAGACCCTGTCGGCTCCGTCCGCACGCAGATACTCGACCAGAGACTCCGGGAGTCGCCCGACCTTGTAGGCGGAGGTGTCGATGTAGAGATTCGGGTATTTGCGAGCGAGCGAAATCATCTCGTCGCACCACGGGTGGCCGGTGTGGCCGCCGACGATCGTCAGGTTCGGAAAGTCGAGGGCCACGCGCTCGAGGTACGGGATCGGGCGGCCCGGCTCGGAGGGGGCGAGCGGGCCGGTGTGGCCGACCTGCAGGCAAAACGGGACGTCGAGTTCGACGCAGGCGACATAGATCGGGTAGTAGCGGCGATCGTCGGGGGGAGCCTCCCACAGCCAGGGGAGCGCGCGGACGGCGACGAATCCGAGCTCGTCGACGCAGCGGCGAAGCTCGCGGACCGCCGCGACCGGCCGCGAGAGGTCGACGGCGGCGACGCCGGCGAAGCGCTCCGGGTGGGCGTCGACGATCTCGGCGACCTCGTCGTTCGAGATGATCGGGCCGTCGGGGCCCCACCAGGCGGTCAGCAGCGCGAGGTCGACCCCGGCGGCGTCCATCGCCCCGAGCGTCGCCTCCAGGGGAATCTCGTCGGGGATCTCGTCGATCCCCATCCAGCGGCGGATCGACTCGAAGAGCGGGTGGCCGACGAACTCGGCAGTCGGGTGTTGGAGCCAGGCGTCGATCATGGTGGGTCCTAAAACTTGTCGCCCTCCCAGAAGAGCGCATTCTCGCGCAGCCACGCCTCGTCGAGATCGACAGCGTCGTCCAGGGGGCGGACCATCGGGATCGCCTGGTCGCGGCGGTTGTCGTCGAAATGCGACAGGAGCGGAGAAGGGGGCGGGAAGTACTGGCGGAGGTGGTCGAACTGGCGGGCGAGGGCGAAGTCGGCGAGGGCGCGGTAGCAGGCGGCCTCGGTGCGGGTCTCGGCGTCGGGGACGACCAGCTCGAGGACCTGCAGGGGGTCGTCGCCGCCGCGGACCCGGACGTAGCCGCTCGGCTCGTCCCCGGGTCGGGAGACGGCGAAAAACCGATCGTCGGGGCGCTCCTCGACGGTCGTCTCCCAGTAAGCTCGGTCGCGGTCGAGGGCGAGCGGAACCTCCTCGTGGGCCTCGTCGTACCAGAGGGCGAGCAGGTCGATCTGGTCGACGGGGTCGAGCGGGTGGAGGCCGGCGCGCGGGCCGCTCTCGGCGATGTCGCGCAGCTCGGTGGTGTCGAACCGCCGATCGGAACTCGTCGCGTAGCCGAGTTCGCGGTAGAAGTCGGGGTCGATGTCGGTGAAAAGCAGGGCGAGCCGGCATCCCTCGTCGGCGTACTGCTCGTGGACCCGGCGGCACAGCCGCGAGGCGTAGCCTTTGCCGCGTTCGTCGGGGGCGGTGTGGACGGCGCCGATTCCGATGCCGTCGACGGTGGCGTCGCGATGGCAGAAGTCGAGTTCGTAGCAGCCCAGCGACGAGGCGACCTCGTCGTCGACGGTCAGGACCCACCAGTCGGCGCGCTGGTGGCGCGGCGAGTCGAGGCGGCGCTCGACCCACTGCGCGCAGGGGGCGTCGTCGCCCCACGATTCGTGGGAGTGCTCGAAGGCCTCGATCTTTTCGTCGCGGTCGGCGCGGTGGAACGAGATGTCCGTAGCCATGTTGCCTCCCGAGGCGGGCTGTGTACGCTTGGAGGGTCGAGGGGACGAACCAGCCGATGTGTCCGATGTTAACGCGGAGGCCCCATGCCGTCCAAGACACGCCGAGAGCGACTCCAGGAGCTGCTCGAAAAGGGCGAGTTCACCGTCGAGCAACTCGCCCGATTCATCGACGCGCCGGTCCGGGATGTCGTCGATGACCTCGAGCACGTCCGCAAGTCGGCCGGCGACCGGTTCCACATGCGTCCGCCGGAGTGCGAGGGCTGCGGGTTCGTCTTCCACAAACGCCGCAAGATCACGCGACCTTCCCGTTGCCCGGAGTGTCGCGAGGAGCGGGTGATCGGGCCGTGGTTTGGGATCGTCCCCGAGGATTGAGTCGGGCAGCCGGCCGGTCGACCGGCGAGCGTCCGCGGCGACTCGTCATCCGCGCGTCCCCAGATACGCCATCACCTTGCGGGGGGTCGGTTTTCGGACGAGGGTGCGTTCGGCCTCGGCGCGTTCGGCCCCTTCGAGCTCGTCGGTCAGAAGCTCCCTGTCGCCGCCCTCCAGCACGGCCACCGGCTCGCCGTCGCGATACAGGATGCGGTTGGTCGGTTTGGCGGCGACGCGGCGGCCGGCGTGGACGACGCCGGTCAGATTGAGCGGGTCGCACGCCGAGATCGAGACGATCTCGCCGGTCGGCTCGCTCGAGCGCACGGCTCGAAGCCGGGCGACGGCCTCGGGGCGCGCGAACTGCTCGCCGGTGAAGCCGCCGACGAACCGCCCCCCGCGGATCTCGCCTCGCGCCTCCATCCGACGATACACGTACAGCAATCGGCGCCAGGGGACCGGGGAGTCGTGGCGGACGATCTTGCGGAAGACGACGCCCCAGCGGCGCAGGAGCGTCTCGGCGATCGCCCGGTGCCACTGTTCGTCGTCGGGCGGATCCCGCCGGATGCGCGACCACCGCCCCGCCTCGTCGACCCGGTAGGCCGGCCCCGTGGCGTTGCGCCTCCCCTGGTTCGAGGTGCGGCGGTCGGCCGACGGGATCAGCAGGGCGCGCAGCCCGGAGAAGCCGTCGCTGGCGACCAGCCCGGCGGCGACCAGCTCGTCGAGTGCCTCCTCGAGCTGGGCGCGCAGCAGGCCGCACTCGCGCATCAGGTCGTCGAAAAACAGGGCGCCGGCTCCCTCGAAGGCCTCGAGGGCCCGCTCGGCGGTGCTCGACAACTCGGGGCGTCCGTCGCGCTCGAGTGCCCAGTGGGGCCGCTCGCGGCGGGGGACGAGCGCGATCGGCGTGGTGCGCATGGCGACGTGGCCGCCGGTCCCGTCGGCGCGGTACCGGCCCCAGGCGATGCGGCCGGAGTGGCACAGATCGTCGAGCAGATCCGGGTCGTAGTCCTCGATGCGCGCCGGCAGGATGTCGCTCTCCCAGGCCGAGGCGGCGGCGTGGAAGCCGGCGAGCTGGTCGAGCACGCCGGCCAGTCCTTCGACGCCGGCCGTCTCCGGGGCGTCGTCGGCCTCGTCGTCGGCGCGGGCGACGTGCTGCCAGTCGAACAAAAAGCGCATGAAATCGGCCGGCGCGACGGGCTGGATGCGCTGGCGCAGTCGGTCGAGGGTGTAGCGGTGGATGCGGGCGAGCTGGCGGCGCTCGCACCACTGCTCGTCGGCCTCGAGGCGCGGGTCGAACTCGCCGCGAAAGACGAACCCCTCGGCCTCGAGCGACTCGAGGGCGCGCTCGATGCGGTCGGGGTCGAGGCCGAGCGAGGCGGCGATCGAGGGGGCGGTCGTGGGTCCGAGGATCTCGAGGCGGTCGCGGACGGTCTCGACGAGGGCGCCGCGCTCGGTTAGCTCGTCGTCGCGGTACGCCTCGGGGACGTCGACGGCGGGCTCGGGAGCGAGCTTCGGGTGTGTGCGCTCGAAGCGAGGGAGGCGCTCGGTGGCGATGTACAGGTCGGGGGCGTCGGGGGGCGAGAGGCGGGTGGCGCGGCCCTGCTCGGCGAGGCGCTCGAACAGCTCCGAGTCGGTCGGGAGGCTCTCGGCACACAGGTAGCCGCTGCACATCAGGGCATCGTGCAACTCGTCGGGCCCCTCGGGATCGGGGCGGACCTCGTCGCGGACCCGGTCGATCGCCTCCGGGTCGAGTTCGGCCAGGTCCTCGGCGGTCTCGACGTCGAGCATGCCGCGGCGGCGGACCGCACGCGTGCGGCGCTCTTCCGCGGGCGCGTCATCCAAGAAGGCGTACGGCTGGGTGGTCAGCACCTCCTGGGCCATCGGCGAGGGCTCGCGGACGTCCCGGGCGACGACCTCGATGTCGCCCGCGTCGATGCCCGCCAAAAGCCGCTCGAGCTGCTCGATGTCCATCGCTTCGCGGAGACAATCGTCGATGGTCTGCTCGACGATCGGGTGGTCCGGGATCTCGCGTTTGCCCGTGATGTTTTCCAGGCAGGCGATCTGGTCGGGGAAGACCAGCGAGAGCATGTCCTCGGCCTGCATGCGCTGGATGTGGGGAGGCACCTCGCGCCCTCCCCAGAAGCGCGGGACCGCCAGCGAGCGGTTGAGGTTCCAGCGCCAGCGGGTCTCGAACATCGGCGAGTCGAGCAGCGCCTGGGTGAGGACGGTGCGCACCGAGTCGGCGTCGAGGTCGTCGAAGACCTCCTCGAGGGGAAAGCTGTGGGTCGGGCCCATCGACAAGACGATGGCATCTTCGTTGGCGGCGGCCTGCAGCTCGAAGTTGAACTTGCGGCAAAATCGCTTCCGGAGGGCCAGCCCCCAGGCGCGGTTGAGGCGGCTGCCGTATGGCGAGTGGACGACCAGGTGGGTGTTGCCGGCCTCGTCGAAAAATCGCTCGGCGACGATGCGCTCGCGGGAGGGGATGGCGCCGAGTTCGATGCGGGTGGTGCCGACGTATTCGGCGAGTTGCCCGGCGGCGGCGTCGGCGAGGCCGAGGTCGTCGGTCAGCCACTCGACGGTCTCGTCTGTAGCAAGAGCATCTGTAGCGACAGCCTCCTCGCGCCTGCGTTGCGGCAGCCCCATCTTCTCGACGATGCGCTCGCGCAGCCTCGAGATCGCCCGGGACAGCTCGTCGGTGCGCGACGGGGCTTCGCCGAGCCAGAACGGCAGGGTCGGCGGCTGGTCGCCGGCGTCGGCGACGCGGATGCGCCCGTTGCCCGCCTCGATTTTGACGACGCGCCACGAGTGGTTGCCGAGCTGGAAGATGTCGCCCGGCAGCGACTCGATGGCGAAATCCTCGTCGAGCGAGCCGACGACCGTCTCGGTGTCGTGTTTGACGACCTGGAAGTCGGCGCGGTCGGGGATCGCACCCCCGGAGGTCAGGGCGGTCAGGCGGGCGCTTTTGCGGCCCCGGACGACGTTGTTGACCTCGTCCCAGTAAATGTAGGCGCCGCGACGGCCGCGGTCGGTATCGAAGCCGTTCGAGAGCATCCGGAGCACCGACTCGAAGGTCTCGCGAGCGAGCGAGCGGTACGGGTGGGCCCGGCGGACGGTCTCGAACAGCTCGTCGGTCTCCCACTCGTCGCACGCCGCCATCGCGACGAGCTGCTGGGCGAGAATGTCGACCGGTTCGGTCGGGATCGCGAGGCGGTCGAGTTCGCCGCGTCGGACGCCGTCGAGCAGGGCGGCGGTCTCGACCAGTTCGTCGCGGGTGAGCGGAAAGATCCGGCCCTTGGGTGTCGCGCCGACGGAGTGGCCGGAGCGGCCGATCCGCTGGACGAGCGTGCCGATCGCGCGGACCGACCCGAGCTGGCAGACGAGGTCGACGAAGCCGATGTCGATGCCGAGCTCCATCGAGGCGGTGGCGACGAGGGCGTCGAGCTGGCCGGACTTGAGGGCTCGCTCGGCCCGGTGGCGGCGGTCGGTCGCCAGGCTGCCGTGATGGGAGGTGACGGCCCCCTCGCCGAGGCGGGGCTCGAGGTGCGAGGTGACGCGCTCGGCCTCGCGGCGGGTGTTCGTGAACACGAGCGTCGTGCGGTGGGCCTCGATCAGGTCGGCGAGTCGGTCGTAGACCTCCTCGATCTGCTCGTTCGACATCAACGGCTGGAGGGGCGAGTCGGGCACCTCGATCTGCAGGTCGAGCTCCCGCTCGTGGCCGGCATCGACGATCGTC
>CAZRLK010000201.1:5144-8760 GCA_964600555.1 uncultured Bradymonadales bacterium | reverse complement strand
TCGGCTCGAACGGTCTCTCACCTTCGATTTTGCAACCCGAGGCTCGGCTCGAACGGTCTCTCATCGTCATTTTTGCAACCTCACCTTCGGCTCGAACGGTCTCTCACCTTCGATTTTGCAACCCGAGGCTCGGCTCGAACGATGTTTCCTCCCGAAATATGAGTTCACCCCCCCTCATTTCGGCCTGCGATCCCCCGTTTTTGTCCCAACTCCCGGGTCTTGCGAAGCGAGATCCCCCTCCAGGCGTCACTCCCCTGTGGAGGCGAGGCTCGGTGCGAATCTGAACCCTCGCGGGTCGGCGGCCGCAAGAACAAAAAAAGCCCGACCGGCGTGGGTAAGGGTAGGACCGGTCGGGCCACCTCGGGGGTAATTCGTCGCGTGGGTGGCGGGTGGTGGGGGTCACGCGACGAGCCCCTCGGCGGCGCCGATCTATATCGATGCGCAAACGCTCGTCAAGTGATTTTTTTGAACATCGAGAGGACGCCGACAGGAGGCGACGCCAAACCCAGGGCCGACGGGTAAAACGGGCAGCGAGCGGCGGCACGCGGCGGATTCGAGGCCAGGGCGTTGGGGGAAGCGCCAAACCGTGATACACACCGCCATCCAGGGCCGAACCCCGCGCGACCCGACGACCTGCAGGAGATTCCCGTGGAGAAGTGGTACCCGTATTTTTACATCTACGGCATCGGCGGCCTCGTCTTTTTCGCCACCCTGGCGTTGGCCTGGGCGAAAGGCGCATTGTCGAAGCCCCGCAAGATGCTGCCGCTGCTTCTGGGCGGCTTCGCCTTTTATCTGTTGCTGCACGGCGCGCTGCAGGCCGCCGGCGGCGTCGGCCCCTACCCGACGACCGGCTCGGCGCCGGGGACCGAGGAGACGATCCTCAACGGCATCGACGTCGTCGTGGTGCTGGTGTATTTCGCCCTGATCGTCGGCGCCGGGGCGTATTTCGCCCGGTTCACGCGGACAACCTCCGATTACTTTTTCGGCGGGCGCAGGTTTTCGGGCTGGCTGATCGCCGTCTCGTGCGTGGCGACGACCATCGGGGCGTACTCGTTCGTCAAGTACGGCTCGGCGGCCTTCAGCTACGGGTTCGCCAGCTCGATGACCTATCTCAACGACTGGTTCTGGATGCCGCTGTGGATGCTCGTCTGGCTGCCGATCGTCTACTACGGCCGCATCGAATCCGTCCCGGAGTATTTCAAAAAACGCTTCAGTGCGGGCACCCGGCGGGTCGTGACCCTGATTTTGCTGCTGTATCTGATCGGATACGTCGGCATCAACTTTTTGACGCTCGGGACGGCGATGCACGCGCTGACCGGCTGGTCGGTCTTCGGGTCGGCGTGTCTGGCGGCGACGGCGACCGCGATCTATGTCGCCGCCGGCGGCCAGACCTCGGTCATCATGACCGACCTGGCCCAGGGGCTGATCTTGCTGATCGTCGGCCTCAGTCTGTTTTTCCTCGGGATCGATTACGTCGGCGGTTTCGGGGTCTTCTGGGAGCAACTCCCGGCCGCCCACAAGACCGGGCTGGCGAATCTCAACCATCCCGATTCGTTCCACACGATGGGGGTGTTCTGGCAGGATGCGATGGCGGGCGGGATCGCCTTTTATTTCATGAACCAGGGGATGTTGATGCGCTTCATGTCGGCCCGGTCGGTCGACGAGGGGCGCAAGGCGGTCGCGCTGGTGGCGCTGGTGGTGATGCCGCTGGCCGCCATATCCGTCTCGGGCGTCGGCTGGATCGGCCGGGCGATGGCCGCCACCGGCGTGACCTTCCAGGGGACCGAGCTGGCGATGATCGAGCCCGACAACGTCTTCGTGATCGTCACCAACATCCTCACCGAGCCCGGGGTGTTCGGCCTGGTGATGGCGACGCTGACGGCGGCGTTGATGTCGACGGCGGACACGCTTTTGACCGCCGTCTCGGCGATCGTCGTCAACGACATCTGGCGGCCGCTGACCGGCGAGACCGAGGATGCGGCCGACCTGCGGGTCGGGCGGATGGCGACGGTCGGCGCGGCGGTGGTCGGCCTGGTGCTGGTCCCGATCTTCAACACCTTCGAGTCGATCTACGTCGCCCACGCGACGTTCACGGCGGCGATCGTGCCGCCGATGGCGGTGACGCTGGTGATGGGGGCTCTGTGGGAGCGGTACGACTACCGCGCCGCGCTGGTGACCCTGATCGGCGGCTGCCTCGCCATCTTCGCCTCCGTGGTGTACCCGTCGCTGATCGAGCCGATCTCGCAGGGCGCCGACCCGAGCGGCGAGGGGGCCGACAAATTCAACTACATGCGGGCGCTTTTCGGCGTCCTCGTCTCCGGCGGACTCGGAACCGCGGCCGCCTGGCTTTTCGACAGCGACGAGGCGCCCGACCCGCTTCTGGTCGCCGGCCCCGAACGCGAAACCAAAGAGGCGTTCAAGGGGAGTCCGGTCAAGGAGGGCGGCGCCGAGATCGAACTCGCTGTCGAGGCGGTCGACCGCGAGCCCGAAACCTTGCCCGGTACCGACGAGGTGATGATGCGGATGCACCCCGGCGATCTCGAAACACTCGGTGCCGAACCGGGCGACCTGATCCACGTCGCCCGACCGGGAGTCTGGCACGGCGGGCTGCTGTCGATCCAGGCGCGCGTCGCCGAGGACGGCGCCGAGCGGCGCGGCCACCTCGAGATCCCCGACAAGCTGCTTCGGGCCGCGGGCCTGCACGACGAGGGGGATGCCGTCGTGCGGCTGGTCGGCTGACCGGGCGCAACCTCCTTCCGTCGAGCCCTTCGCATGCGCCTCTCGCTCCTTTCTCCGCGAGATGATGGATGACTTTGCCCACTGGCACGAGCTGCTCCGCGCCGCCCTGGCACTTGTGGCGATGACCGCGGTCGGCGTCGGCTTTCTGGTCGGCCTGACCTGGATGCTGCACTGGACGTTCGGCGACCTGGTCGCCGCCGCGATCGTCGCCGGCGCCGCCCCGATCATCGCCTCGTTCAGCTTCGGCATCTGGAGCGACTACCGCGAGCGCCACGAGGAGATCGAGATGGACCGCCGCCAGCGCCGCGGCCAGGCCTACGAGTCGTTTTTGCGGTTTCTGTTCGACGCCATCGAACAGCTCGACGACGACTCCCGACCCGACCAGCTCGAGCTGGACACCGACCGCTACGCGAGGTTCGTCCAGGACCTGCTGATCTGGGGGAGCGACGACCTGATCGAGCTGTGGAACGAATACCGGACCGTCGATTTCGAAGCCCTCGAGATCGACGAGCAACGCCGCTGGTACGGCCGGCTGCTCGAGCAGGTCCACCGGGAGCTTCGCGGCGGCGACGCGGCGCTCGATTGGGAGGAGTTGTATCGTCTCTACAGCACCGGTTGGGCGGGGAGGGCGCGGAAGCGCGGAGGGGCTGAAGGCGGTGAGGGGCTGAGCGCTGAACGCTGAAGAAACAGCTGAAGTGCGCTGACTGCGGTGAAGCAAAAAACTGCGCGGCGGTGATCGTTGCACCGTGCGAGGGTGCGCTGACTGCGGTGAAGCACCAAACGGCCCGGCGGTGATCGGTGGACCGTGCGGGGGTGCACTGCCTGCGGTGAAGCACCAAACGGCCCGGCGGTGATCGGTGGACCGTGCGGGGGTGAG
>CAZRLK010000201.1:0-5044 GCA_964600555.1 uncultured Bradymonadales bacterium | reverse complement strand
CGATGATTGCTCCGCGCCGCGCGCTCGCTTTCGCCGCCACGATCGCCCTCGCCGCCACGTCGCTCGTCGCCTGCGGCGAGTCGACCGGCAGCGGGGGAGGCCTCGACCCGGGCGACGCCGGCGAGAGGAGCGAGGTCGGCCCCGGGGAGACCGGGGTCGCCGATGCCGGCGGGACCGACGGCTCCTCCCTCGACGGCGGCGCCCCCGACGCCACCGGCGACGCCGACGCGGCGGGCGATGCCGGCCCGGATCGCCGCACCGAGGACTACCCGCTGGCGGCCTGCGACGAGCTCGTCCCCTCGCGCTGCGCCCTGCCCTGGCCGTCGAACCTGTATCTCGCGCCCGACGACGAGCGCCGGACCGACTATCAACTGCGCTTCGAGGCGGAATCCCTGCCGAACGTCTCGGGCGGCGCCCATCCCGACCCGGCGCCGTACCGCCACCGCGACGGCTTCGGCCTCGGCACGCCGATCCTGACTCACTTTCCCGACGTCGACACCTCGTCGATGGCCGGCCGCTACGACGTCGCTCCGTCGGTCGACGACGACGCGAAAATCGTCCTGCTCGAGGTCGGCGACGACGGCTCGACCGAGCGGGTGCCGTACTGGGCGGAGCTCGACCAGCGGGCGACGGAGGCCGACGAACAGCAGCTTTTGATCGTGCGTCCGGCGGTCATCCTCAAGGAGAATACCCGCTACGTCGTCGCCTTTCGCGACCTCGAGACCCGCGGCGGCGAGCCGATCGAGGCCTCGGAGTCGTTCCGGAAGTTGCGCGACGGGGAGGTCGAGCCGGGAAGTGTGCTGTCCGAGCGGCAGGCGCGCTTCGAGGAGGTGTTCGGACTGCTCGACGAGGCGGGCGTCGGACGCGAGTCGCTGACCCTCGCCTGGGATTTTCACACCGCCAGCGGCGAGGGGCTGCGCGACGACATGCTGACGATGCGCTCGAAGGCCCTCGAGGCGACCGGCGAGGAGGGGCCGACCCTCGAGTACGACCCGGAGGATCTCGAGGAGTTCAGCGAGGAGGACAACCCGCGGATCGGACTCGAGATCGACGGGACCTTCGAGGTGCCGCATTTCATGGAGAGCGTCGGCGACGACCGCGAATGGATCACGCACCGCGACGAGGAGGGCGTCGTCGTCCAGAACGGCACGCGCGAGGCGAATTTTCTGATGCGCGTCCCCCAGACCGCCCTCGACGGCGAGCAGGTCGGCGTCGTGTTGTACGGCCACGGGCTTTTAGGCAGCCGCGACGGGATCGACCGCGAGCTGTGGGGGGAGCTGGCGGAGGACAACCACTACATCCTGATCGCCGCCGACTGGACGGGCATGGCCGAGGAGGACCGCTCGACGGCCGTCGCCGGGACGAGCGACATCTCGAACTTCCAGGGGGTCGCCGACCGCATGCACCAGGGCATCCTGGAGTTTCTGCTGCTGGCGCGCACCGCTCGCCACCGGCTCGCCGGCCTCGAGGCGCTGACCGAGCGCGGCGTCGACGTCGACTCCGAGGAGGTCTTTTATGTCGGCGCCTCGCAGGGGGGCATCTACGGCCAGACGGTGATGGCGCTGACGAACCAGATCGAGCGGGGGTTTCTGGCGGTGCCCGGCAACAACTACTCGACGCTTCTGCACCGGTCGGTCGCCTTCGATCTGTTTTTGTCGCTGATGGACCAGGCGTACCCGGCCCCCGCCGATCGCCTGATCTGCATCGCGGCGATGCAGCAGCTGTGGGACGGGACCGACCCGGTCAGCTACGCCGGCCACATCGAACGCGAGCCGCTCGTCGCCGACGCCCCGGACGACAAGGACGTGCTACTGGCACTGTCGAAGGGCGACTACCAGGTCGAGGTGGCGACCAACGAGGTGCTGGCCCGCTCCGAGGTCGGCATCCCGCTGATGGAAAACTACGACGACACCCACCAGCCGTGGGGCGCCCCGAGCGCGGAGTATCCCCACGACGAGTCGGGCATCATCCTGTTCGACTACGGCAATCCCTGGCCGATGCGCGGCAATCGCCCGCCGATGGACGATCTCGACGACCCGCACGACCACCTCGAGCAGGTCGACCAGGCGGGAGAGTTGATCGATACGTTTTTCCGGGACGAGGAGATCGTCGACATCTGCGGCGGGGAGCCGTGTGATTTTTGATCGTCGGCGCACTGTGGACTGCCAGCACAAGGGGCCGCCGGGGGCGAGTCACCCCGCGATCTCGACGCGATCACCGCCGTCGCCGGAGGCTTTCATCATCGCCGAGTCCGCCCGGTTGACCAGCCGGTCGGCAGAGGTCAGCTCGGGCGTCTTTTCGGCGGCGCCGACGCTGACCGTCACCGGCAGCTCTGCCCCGCCCAGGTTGATCGGCTCGTCGGCGATCGCGGCGCGGATGCGGTTGGCGACCTTGCGGGCGATCTCGGCGTCGACGTCGACGAGCATGGCAGTGAAGGTCGCCTGGGCGTAGCGGCCGACGAAATCCGAGCCCCGAAGCGCCTCGGCCGCCCGCGAGACGACCGTCCGCAAAATCTCGTCGGTCGCCGTCGTATTCTGCCCCTGCGAGATGCGGTCCCAGTCGTCGACCGAAAAGACCAGCGCCGACAGATCGCGGCCCTCGGCGCGGGCCTGGACGAACTCCCGGGCGGCGTTGTCGAAAAAGCGCGTCTGGTTGAACACGCCGGTGACGTCGTCGATCCCGGTCTTGCTTTTGAACGGCGCGCCGCTGTCGAGGTTCGAGAGGACCTCGCCGAGCGGGTTGACGACGGCCCGGAAAAACTGCCGGTCGACGCGGCCGAACCCTCCGTCTTCATCCCGGCCGGCCACCAGCACCCCGACCGCCGTGCCGCCGTGCTCGACCGGCAGCGCCAGCACCGAGCCGCCGACGCGAAGCGGGTCGTCGGCGGGCACCCCGTCGCCGTCCTCCGACAGCTCCACGACGCCCCCCCGGGCGACGACCCGCTCGAGCAACGCCGACTCCTCGCTCGACAGATCGTCGGGAAACTCCCGGGACTCCCCGCCGTTCGCCTCGCCGAGCCGCCCGAGCACCTCGAACGCCTCGCCCTCCTCGTGGATCAGCAACACGATCTCGTCGACGTCGACCACCGCTCCGAGTGCCGAGACGGTCCGGCGGCCGGCGTCCTCGTAGGTCCATTTCGAATCGAAGATCGCCCGAAGTGTGCGCACCGTCGAGGTCAGACGCATCATCTCGCGGCGGTACCGGACGTCGGCCCGCAGGGCGCGGGTCGTCTCGAGGATCTCGTCGAGCTCCCCGCGCACCGTCCCCTCCGCCCCGGCCTCGTCGAGTCCGCCGGCCAGCCCCTCGAGGCGTTCGTGCAGGCGGTCCGTCCGAGCGAGGACGTTCTCGAGGGTGTGCTCGCCGGGGGCGTGATCCGGCGGCTGGCCGTAATCGGGAAACGACAACGCCAGGTCGAGGCCGGTGTCGGAGGTCGAGCCGCCGAGCACCGGATGCGCCGACGGCTCGGGGGCGCGCTCCTCGCGCAGCCGGACGGCGAACAAGAGCGGCGGCTCGTCCCGATCCTCGCCCCCCTCCGGGTGGCAGTGGCCGTAAAAGGTCACCGAGAAGGTCTTCTCGTGGCCGGTCGGCGCCTCGATGTCGACCAGCGAATCGCCCAGCAGCTCGCCACTCCCGCAACTCGGGCAGGTGCGCGGCTCGGGGGTCTGCTTTTGGCCGAGCAGGTCGCGAAACCACATCTCGGGGCTGGACCAGTCGTCGACGAGCCGACACAGGGCGGCGTTGGGCAGGATGTGGATCTCGTCGGTGAAGACGACGCCGACGCCGGTCCGGGAGGATTTCGTCACCTGCTCCTGCGCCCAGCTTCGAAACCGGTGCACGCGCATCCACCGGCGGCGAAGCCGCGCGACCTCGTCGTCGTCGAGGGCGGCGGCGATCGCCTCGTCGTCGGGCGTGTTCACCAGCGCGACCTGGTTCTGACCGGTCAGATACAGGGCTTCCTCGGCCAGCCCCTGCTCGACGGCCCGCCGGATCGCGTCGCTGTCGCGGTCGAGCACCCGCGCGAGATCGCCGCGAAAGGCGGGCCCGTCGGCGAGGGCGAGACCGGTGACGAGTTCGTCGAGGAGAGTAGAGTCGTTTTCACTCATCGGAGGCCTTCGAGACGGACTGCATCAAAGGGGCCGCGGGCGAGTCACGGATTCGGATCGTAGTTGCCGGTGAAACTGTGCGAGCGGCCCGACCCGAGCCGAAGCTCGCGCGAGGCGACCAGATGGTCGCCGCGCCGGACGTTGACGGTCACGTCGGTGGCCGGCCCGCGGTTGTTTTCGACGCGGATCGAGTAGACGCCGGCCGGAGCGGCACTCGCCGGATGGTACACCAGCGCCTCGGCGTGATCGCCCCCCTCCTCGCAGCCGTCCCCGCAGACGTCGAACGGATGGATCCACTCGCCACTGCTCTCGCCCGGCCCGATCGGCCCGGCGTCGGGCGGCGTGGCGTGCAGGTCGATGTCGGCGTCGCTGCTCCAGATCGCCTCGATCTTGAAGGCCGGCTCGGCGTCGTGTTCGCCGACCGACGGGTCCGGCTCGTAGTCGTCCGGATCGTAGCCGCCCCCGTCGCCGTGCTCCGGCCCGCCGGGACAGTAATCGCCGTCGCCGGTCCACCGCAAAAACGTCTCCGACCAGATCGTGTCGCTGATCTCGAGGACCGTGAAGAGCGTCCACTGAAAGGGGGTGCTGATCTCGGCGCCGACCTCCATCGAGTAGCCGACCTCGGCGCCGACGTCGACCTTCGCACACCCCCAGTCGGGGCGAGTGTCGGCGACCGGCTGATAGGTCGCCGTCGTACTCCCGCGCGCCTCGATGCCGGGGCCGGTCACCTCGAAGACGTCGGGCAGTCCGGCGATCTCGAGTTGCAGGTCGAGCCCGGCGCCGATGTACGACTGGCCCCGCACATAGGCGCGGTAGCCGGTGCCGGCGTCGACGGCGGTGTTGCGGATCTCGGCCGGGTCGTCGGGGTTGGGGATCGCGCGGGTCGGACCGCCGTTGTTGTACTCGAAGCCGACCGGCAGATGGAAGGTCGCCGCCGCCGA
>CAZRLK010000200.1:0-8774 GCA_964600555.1 uncultured Bradymonadales bacterium | reverse complement strand
GGGCTACGAGCGCGTCTGGCACGACAATCGCGGCGTCGCCGAATCTCGACGATGCCTCCGGCATCGCCTGCGAACCGGCTCCTGGCGCTTGCACGCACCAGACAAGCTCTCGCTCCTCGCCGAGGTTCTGAAACCGGCTCCAAGCGGCTGGGCAGCCAAGCGGCTGAGCTTTTCACGGAAGCGCAGAAGCGCAGAAAATGAAACCCCGGTGTCGGGCGGCGCCCGACACCGGGGTTTGATGTGTGGGGTTGGAGAGCGCCTTACTGACAGGTGAGTTTCACACCCCAGCTCGCGAGGGTGCCGCCGGAGCCGTCGACGTCGTCGTCGTGGCGGTCGGAGACGTGCAGGCTCCAGTCACCGTTGCCGGACTCGCCGTTCAGCACCGAGAGATCCTCGTCCGGCTCGTGAGTGGCGGGATACAGGTGCGTGGTGAACTGGTCGGTACTCTGGGAGGCGTACTGCAGGGTGACCGTCTGGCCGCTCGGGCCCGTCAGCTCGAGCTGCAGGTCGCGGGCGTGGGCGTGGCCGATGTCGGCGAGGACGGCGGTCGAGTCGATGCTCGAGCAGTTCGAGGTCGAGATGGTGTGGTCGACGCCGGAAGGGGAGTCGTCGGCAAACTGCAGATCGGGGCTGGCGGTGGCGATCTGGTCGGCGGCGTGGGTGGTCGCGTGGATGCGGTAATCCCCGTCGACGGTGTCGCCGCCGCCGCTGGCGGCCAGGTAGTAGGTGCCGCTGTCGAGGCCGTGGGCGACGACCGATCGTCCCTCGTCGATCGTGTTTTCCTGGTCGTCGAGCAGTTCGAGGGTGAGCTCGGCCGGGTAGGGGCCGGTGCGCTCGAGTTCGAAGATCATGCTTTCGGCGTCGCCCCTGTCGCTCGACAGGTCGAAGGCGAAGTAGTCGGTGTCGCCGGCGTTGCTGGAAGCCCCGAAGATGTCGGCTGCGGAGGAGAGTCCGGGGTCGATGGTGTTGGCGTTGCTGACGGTGTTGTTGCCCTCGGATTCGAGGACACCGTCGTGGCGGTCGAGGAAGACCTCGTAGTCCATCGCCGAATCCTCGGTGTTGGAGATGCGCAGGTAGTAGGTGCCCTGGTCGAGGTCGTCGGCCTGCAGATGGCAGCCGTTCGGTCGGTTGGTTTCTTCGACGATGGTGTTGGAGGCATCGTCCTGCAGCTCGCAGGTCCAGCCGTAGTCGCAAAACACGCAGGTGTCGGAGATGGTGGCGGCGGGAACGTGGACCGAGAGAACCTCGTCGTCGAAGTCGCTGCCGAGGTCGATCTGCCAGAAATCTTCGTCGTCCGTACTGGCGGCGCCGATGTGGCGCTGGTCGATCTCGGCGGCGTCGGCGTCGCCGGTGGAGTTGTTGGCTTCGGTCTCCTGGATGGGTGGGTCGGTGGCCTCGATGTCGATGTCGTAGTTCGGCGCGACGGGGTCGACGGCGCGGACCTCGATGAACGCAGATCCCTGCGGGGCGTGGCCGCGCTCGAGGGTCGGTCTCGCGGTGCGTGAATCGGAGCGGTCGGTCGGGGTGACGGTGTCGTCGTTGACGACGAGTTCGGTGCGTGCTCCGCGGGGCGACTCACCGGAGAGCGTCAGGCCGAGATCCTCGGCGGCGTCGAGTTTGACGAACCGCGACTTTTTGTGTTCGATGCGCGGCGAAAAGGTGACCGACTCGCTGTCGCCGGGCTGGAGGGTGCCGAGATCCTGGGGCTGGACGGCGTAGCCGTTGAAATCGAAATCGTCGAAGCTCTGGATGCCGTTGAACTCGACGACGCCGTAAAAGGTCGCCTCCTGGTCGGCGTACCAGAACAGGCTGAAGGCGTCGGCGTCGGCGAGGACGTAGTCGCTGCTCTCGGTGGCGCTCTGGATGGTGGCCGTCTTCAGCGAGGTCACCGAGGAGTCGAACAGTTCGGCGTCGAAGGTGTCGTTGGGCCCGCCGGTGGTCGGAGACACCGCGCCGACATGGCCCTGCTGGATGGTGAATTTCACGGGCATCCGTCCGCCGTCGTAATCCTCGACGGTGCGGGTCCTGGTCTCGCCGCGCTGCAGCGTGCCGAGATCGCGGGGGGGCACGGTGCGGACGGTCAGATCGAGGTCGAGCTGCTGGTCGGCTTCATGCGTCAGGTCGATGTCGTAGCTCCCGGACTGCTCGGCGAGGTAGGCGGTCGATTCGCCGGAGGCGACGGTCTCGTCGTGGACCGAGTCGCCGTTGGCATCCAGGATCTCGACGGAGACGTCCTCGTCGGCGGAGTTCGACTGTTCGAGCCGGATGCGCGTGAAGGGATCGACGTCGACGGAGGTCGAGCCGGTCGCGCCGGTATCGACGGTGACCGTCTCCTCGTGGCCGGTCCAGCGGGCCTCGAAGTCGAAATCTCGGTCGGGCCCCCGCGAGCGGATCCAGTCGACGAGGACGAAGCGGCTGCCGGAGACGTCTTCGAGCGGGAACTGCACGCCCGCCTCGACGGGACTGAGCGTGCGTTCGAGCGTCGTCGCGTCCGACCAGATCTGGACCTGAAGATCGGCGTCGCGGGCGGCATCGAGGGTGGCGATCTGATAGAAGGTCTCGGCGTCGAGATTCGTCAGTTCGAAGTAGTTGTCGGTCAGGTCCTCGGCGGATCCGCTCAGGTGGTGGTCGTCCGAGGAGAGGTCGAGGGAACTGGCGGTCGGGAGTTGATCGTCGACGAGCTTCTGGATGGCCCCGACGTAGGTCGAGTCGCTCGAGCCGATCGGGCCGACATCCCGGGCACTTTCGGTGACGGTGCGGGGGAGGACGGTGACGGTGTAGTCGCCGGCGGACGGGGCGACGATGAACCGCGCCGGAGAACCGCTCGACGCCGAGGGAGCCCAGCGCTGGTAGCCGTTCGGACCCTCGACGAAAAAGAACGGAGAGTCGAGACCGGTCGAGTGCAGCTCGATTTTGAACCAGTCGCCGGCGGCGGCACTGAACTCGAAGACGTCGCGGTCCTGCTCGAGGTTGCCGTCGCCGTCGAGATCGATCGGTTCGGCGATGGTGCCGGTGAAGATCGCCGGGTCGTTGTTCGACGGGATCGACAGAGAGTTCGGGGAGCCGTCGAACCGGGGATCGTTGTTTTCGGTCTCCTCGACGGCGGACTCGTCGCTGGCGAGTTGTTCGGCCTCGGAGACGCAGACACCGTCGACGACGACGTCGTCGGACTGGCAGGTCTGGTCGGGCAGACACAGGCCTTCGTCCTCGTCGAACGAGGCGTCGTCGCCGCAGACCTCGGAGGTGGGCTGGCAGGTGGCGTCGTCGCCGAGGGCGAGGCCGTCGCCGCAGGCCGACTCGGCGAGGACGCAGGTGCCGCTCTCGGCCGAGCGCATCGTGCCGTCGCCGCAGGCGGCGTCGGCGATCGTGCATCGACCCTGCTGGTCGACCTGCACGGCGCCGGGCATGTCGCTGCAGGGGACGCACTCGCCGTCGCCGTCACGCGCGCCGCTAGGACACAACTGCTCGTGGTCGGGCACGCAGGTGCCGTCGTCGGTCTCGCGGGTCTGCCCGCCGCACTCGGTGACGGCGATGCAGGTGCCGGTCTCGGAGTCGAACGTCGTGCCTTCCTCCGAGCAGGCCGACGGCCCGGCGATACAGGTGCCGGACTCGGAGTCGAACTGGGTCCCTTCGGCGCATCCGTCGTCGCCGACATAGCAGGTGCCGTCGACCGCCGAGGTGCCCTCGGCGCAGACGACGCTGGTCTCGGTCACACAGGTCCCATCCTGCTCGGTCGTCCCCTCGCCGCACTCGGTGCCGCCGCAGGCGGTCAGACCGAACCAGGCCCATCCGACGAGTATCATCCAGGCGAACATCTTCCATCCATCCATCGACATCGTACGACTCCTCGAGCTCGCAAATACACCAGAACGGAGGCGCCAGGCGCGAAGATCTCGTGGTGCCGCCTCCGTGATCTCCATCCAGATTGTCCCATTCAAATGCCTCGTGAATTTCACCTATACCGTACGGAATTTCGTGCGCAATTCAACGGCCATGGAGGAACCGACCCGGGGCGATCGCATCCGAGGTTATTGTCCACTTGCACGACATCTTCGGTCGGGACGCGGCGATCGCGCCTCACTCGTGCTCATCGTCGCCGAGCGACGAGAGGTCGTCGGGGATCGGCCACCCCTCGAGCACGAGTGGAAATCGGCAGGCGTGGTGATCGTAGACGATGCGGCTCTGTTCGAGCAGGGCGCTGCCCAGGCCGGAGCGCTGGCGTTCGAAGACGATCCCCCGCGCTTCGGTGCCCATCGCCCGGGCGATGGGGTCGGGGAAGTCGTCGAGATGCCGGCGGGCGGACTGCAGGTGCTCGTAGGCGACCTGGAGGTTGCCGGCGAGGAGGGCGAATCGGGCGGCCAGCCGGTCGACGTCGGCGTCGAGCGCCGGGGTGCGAGGCACGGTGGTTTTGCGGAGATTGCGCAGGGAGCGGCGGATCTGGGCGACGAGTCGCTTGCGTCGACTCTCGCCGATGCGGGACTTGCGGGCGAGGAGGGCGCAGAGCGCCTGTCCACGGGTGACGAAAAACAGATTTCGGACGACGGGATCGTCGGCGAGTCCGGAGTGTTGGAGCCGCTCTTCGAGCATGTCGAGTTGGCCGCGGGCGACCTCGGGGCGACCGTACGCGAGGTTGAGGCGACTGGACTGGCGGGCCAGCCAGGTCTCCGCGAGCGTCGGGGGAGTGCCCTCGAGGAAGGCCTCGGCCTCGTCGATCAGCTCGGCGGCGCGCTCGAGATTGCGCTGCAGAAGCTGCAGGGGGATCAGCACCTGGTTGGCGCGGAACCGCACGAGCTGGTTGGCGCGATAAAAATGACGCAGCTTTCGAGCCAGGTGCAGCGCCCGGTCGAGATGGCCCCGCCGCCGATCCAGTCGGGCGCGCTGAAAGTCGACCAGATACGGTTCGCGTTCGTCGAGGGTCTCCGATCGGGCGAAACGCTCCTCGGCGTCGTCGAGCCACTCGGCGGTGCGGTCGAACTCGCCGTCGTTTTGCGCCATTCGGGCCCGTCCGAGAGCCGTGTGGGCGAGGCCGCACTGGTCGTCGGTGCGCTCGAGCAGACGCGAGGCCTCCTCGTACCACTCGGCGGCGCGTGCGGGGCGACGATGCAGGCCGGGGCGGTGGCAGTCGAGAGCGAGAAACAGGCGATCGTAGCCGAGCAGCCGGGCCTCTTTGGAGCGCTCGGCGGTGGCCGAAAATTCGACCCGGAACTCGCTCGCCCGGGCGGGGTCGAGCAGGTCGTCTTTGAGCAGGATGTGGCGATACAACTTCAGCCGGAGGGTGGCGCGCCCGCCGAGAGGCTCGTGGCGGAGATCGTCGAGGTCGTCGGACCAGCGATTGGTGGCGGCGACGGCGCGGTGTTTCCACTGGCGGAGGGTCGGGAACCAGCCAGATTCGAGGTAGCTTTCGCCGAAGGCGCCCAGCGCGTCGTCGAGGGCGTCGACGGCGTCGTCGAGGCGGCCGGCCTCGAGGAGTGTCTCGAACTGATGCAGGCGGTGCTCGGAGCGGGCGACGCCGTCGGGCAGGCCGTCGGCGAGGTCGTCGGAGAGGGCGGCGGCGCGGTCGGGGTGGCCGGCGCGGCGTTCGACGCGGGCGAGCTCTTCGACCGGACGCATGGTCGTCTTGCGGTTCGCCTCCTCGGACTGTTCGGCGAGCCAGCGCCACATCGAGGCGGCGCGATGGTACGCAAAGCGCGACTCGGCGCGGCGGGCGGCACGCAGGGCGAGATCGAGGGCGTCGTCGAGGCGGTCGGCGCCGACCAGCAGTTCGAATCGAAGCGCGATCGCCTCGGGCCAGGCGCGCCGAAAGGCATCGGCGAGGTGCTCGCACAGGTGTGTGCGGTGCTGGTCGTGGATCTCGTCGAGGACCAGCCGCCGCGAGACGTTGTGAAACAGGGTGTAGACCTCCTCCCAGGCGTCGTCTTCGACCTGGCGGACGAGCCGAAGCGAGCGGAGGTGGTCGAGCAGGAGCTTGCGCGAGGAGTCGCCGGAGTCGCCGGAGCGAAATTCCTCCTCGAGCGCCAGCGAGATGATCTGGCCGGGCAGGGGGATCGAGGCGACCGACAGAAGCTGGATGAGAAACATCTCCCGGCGCGACAGCGAATCGAGGCGGCGCTCGAGGAGGGTCGTCAGCCAGTCGGCCGCCGAGTCGGCGTCGGTCTCGAACAACAGGTCGGCAGCCTCCTCGGCCTCCTCGCTGCCGCGCTCGAGGTGGAGCTGATAGATCAGCTCCTCGATCACCAGCGGGTTTTCGGCGCCGATCTCGAGGATGCGCTCGCGCAGGGAGTCGGGAACTTCGGCGATCGAGTCGACGAACTCGCCGGCCTCCTCGGAGCGCAGGCCGCGCACGTCGATCCAGTCGACCGGGACGGGGGCGGAGGCGAGGGCGTCGACCAGCGGGTGGTCGAACGGCTCTTCGTCGATCCGGCGCCAGGTGCCGACCAGGTGGCACTGGGTGTGCTCGGGATCGGCGACCAGGTCGGCGACGAGGTCGGCGGTATCGGGGCTCGCCCAGTTGAGGTCGTCGACGAGCACCAGGATCGGCCGCTCGGCGGAGACGATCGCGAGCAGTTCGCGCAGGGCGGCGATGGCTTCGAGGCGCTGGAGGGGAGCCTCGTCGGGCTGCTCGGGCGAGAGGGCGGGAAGCAGCCGGGCGGCGCGGCGGCGCAGTCGGTCGGTCTTCTGGTCGATTCCGCCCATCGCGCCGCGGCAGATCTCGGCGAGCTGGACGGCGATGGCGTTGAGGCCCTGGTACAGGATCGAGGCGCCGTCGTAGCAGCGTCCGCGCAGCACCACCCAGCCGCGCTGGGCGGCCCACTGGGCGAGACGTTCGGCCATCGCGGTCTTGCCGTAGCCGGCGCGCCCCGACAGCAGCGACAGGCGCATCGATTCGTCGGCCACGCAGCTTTCGGCGGCGTCGACGAGTTGCTCGAAGACGTCGTCGCGGCCGAAAAACGACTGCTGTTCGGGGACGAACGACGGCGGGATGTCGACCGAACGCCCGCGCGAGGAGGAGAGGATCTGGCGGATGGCCTCGAAGTCGGGGCGGGCCTCGGGGTCGGCATCGAGCAGGCGCAACACGAGGTCGACCCAGGCCGACGGGCATCGCGGCTCCAGCTCGGAGAGGGCCGAGGCGCGCAAATCGAACCGTTGTGCGCCGGGTTCGCGCTCGCCGCCGTCGTGGGACGACTCCCGGTCGGCGTCGAGGGGACGACAGCCGGTGATCGCCTCGAACAGCAGGCAGCCGAGGGCGTACAGGTCGCTCTCGAGGGTCGCCTCGAGTTCGGCGCGAACCTCGGGGGCGGCGTAGGCCCGGGCGTGGTCGAGCTGGTGGCGGCCGGCGGGCTCGAGGTCGTCCGGGCGGTCCGGGTCGGGCGCGTCGACGAGGGCGAGTTCGCCGAGCAGGCCGAAATCGGCGAGGGCGAGGCGGCCGTGAGCGTCGACGAGGACGTTGGAGGGCTTGAGGCCGCCGTGGGGGTGGTCGAAGCGGTGGAGGTATTCGAGCGCGCCGAGCAGCTGGGGGATGAGCCGTTCGAGGCGCAAAAAGACGACGTCGAGCAGTTCGACCTCGTCGAAGTCGGGGTCGTCGGCCGGGTCGAGCAGCACGTCCGAGGAGTCGTCGGCGCCGAGCGTCGATTCGGAGTAGGTGTGAACGTCGGGAAACGACGCCGAGGTGCCGGGGGCGGCGGAGGTGTGCTCGCCGGAGGAGTCGCGGCGGGTTCGGGCGGCGTCGGAGGAGTCGGATTCGGTCTCCTCGCTGGAGCCGTCGGGGCGTGCCCACGGGTCGATGGTATCGAGGCCGCCCGGATCGGTGTCGTCGGGGCGGTCCGTGCTCGCGTGATCCGGCGGAGGTTCCGACGCCTCGTCGGGGGCGCCCGGGTCGCCGTCCGTCTCCCCGGCTTCGTCCGCCTCCCGGGTCTCGTCGTTGTCGTCGGCCGCCTTTTCGGAGGCGTCGTCCTCGTCGTCGGTGTCGCTTCTCTCCTCGAGCGTCTCGTCGAAGCGCCGGCGCAGCGTCTCGAGTTCCTCGAGCGTCGGGGCGCGGCGGACGTACGACAGAAAGTCGGTCCCCTCGACGTACTCCTGCTCGAAGCGAATCGGCGGGTCGGTCTCGCGCAGCTCGCCGTAGGCGACCAGATGCGGGTGCTCGAGGCGAGCGAGCGACTCGAAGTGGCGGCGAAACTCGTCGAGATCCGGTGCCCAGGCGCGCTCGAGGCGCTTGACGACCAGCCGGGTCGGCCCGCCGTCGTCGTCGGAGCGCGTCTCGACGGCACTGCTTCCGAGAAGCCCCTCTCCGAGCGGCAGAATGTCGGTGGCGTCGGAGGTGTCGCCCACGGAATTATCCATCCGGGTGTCGAGTTGAAAGATAGCCGGCCCGATCGAGTATGCTCCATACGCGCGTCAAGGGCAATCCGATGATCGCGGTGTAATCGTCGCCGCGCATCGAGCGGAAAAGCCGGATGCCACGCTGTTCGATCTTGTAGGCGCCGGCACAATCGAGCGGGCGGTCGCGCTCGACGTACCCCCGAAGCGCCTCGTCGCCCGGATCGCGCATCGTCATCTCGTAGTCGACCGTCGCTTCCTCGAGCTCGCCGTCGGGCGACCGGCAGGCGACCGCGCAGGTCAGCTCGTGGGTGCGGCCGGCCCGATCAGGATCCCGAAGTACGCCTCCGGTCCCAGCGAGACGCCGAAGGCGGATAGTCCGACGCCGCGGTCGACGACCACGATGACGAAGAAGACGTACACCATGCCGTTGGCGAAGCGGACGAGCGTGTCGCCGACGA
>CAZRLK010000199.1:0-8776 GCA_964600555.1 uncultured Bradymonadales bacterium | reverse complement strand
TTCGTCGACGTAAACGAAATTCGTCGACGTAAACGAAATTCGTCGACGTAAACGAAATTCGTCGACGTAAACGATCTCGAAACTCGCCGACGTTTACGAGCTTCGTTTTCGATCCTCGTCGACGTTTACGACCTTCGCCAGACGATTTTCGCCGACGTTTACGAGCTTCGTCGACGGCTTTCGTCGACGTTTTCGATCCTCGCCGACGTCGACGCCCCCGACCAAATTTTGTCTTGCCCCGGGGGCTCGATCCCGTTATTATCTGCCTGCATCCTCCATTTTTGTGTTCGACGCTTCACCCGTGGAAGCGCCGTATCGCGTCGGGGCGAGGCCCCACCCGAGCTGTCGGTTCGATCCGTCGCCCGGGCCCCGGAGGAGACGCGATGCTCCCGGGGGAGGCTCACAGCGTTTCCTCTAGCAGAAGGATCGGTGTATGCCCTGGCTCAAGCCCGACCTGTATCGTTTCAAAACCGGCGCGAGGCGCCACGTCCTCCGCAAGCTCATCGAGATGGGTGAGTCGCTGCAAAACGAGCGGCTCGTGCAACTGGCCCGCGAGGCCCTCGAGATCAACCAAAACACCGGCCAGCTCGAGATGACCTGGGACAACCAAAAAAAGACCCGCTCGGAGGCCAGCAGCGGCGCCGTCGCCACCGACAACGACATCGACAAGACCCTCTCCTCGCTCAAAGACGTCCTCGACGCCAAGGCCACCATGGCGACCGAGTCCCGCGAGCGACGCCTCGCCCGCGAGATGCGCGAGGCGTTGTTCGCCGCCGGTGTCCACACGATCACCTCGATGCGATTCGGCGAACAGCACGCCCGCGTGGCCGACATCCTGGATCGCATCGACCGGGAGTTCACCGAGCACGCCGAGGCCCTGGGCCTGGAGGCATTGCTCGAGTCGCTGACCGAACTCAACGAAAAATTCGGCCGCCAGATCGAACTCGCCGAAGTCGACGAAGTCAGCTACGACGAGGTGCAGGCCTCCCGCGCCGAGGGCCGCGAGGCGTTCCACAACGTCTTGTTCGCGGTCTGCGGCGACTACGCCGACGACCCCGAGACGCGCCGAAAACTGATGGCGCCGGTCAAGATCCAGAACGAGCGGATCGGCCGGTACATCGGCCGCCAGACCGAGGCCCCGGACGTCGATCCCGACTCCGGCGAGCCGACCGACCCGACCGGCCCGGACGCCCGCAACGACGGCGGCTCCGGAAACGACGACCCGACCGACGGCCAGCCCGACGGCGACGAGCCCGACGGTGAGCCGACCGACGCCGAGAACAACTCCGACGACCCACCCGACGAGGAGACCTGACCCCCACACACGAGTTCACGAACTCCGCCGCGTCGCCCACAGCGCGGCGGTCCACCCGACCGGCAGACCACCGGCTGCCGGTCGGGTTTTTTGGTCTCCCCCCATCCCCCGGTCCATACCGATATCGACGGATGCGGATTGGCGCGGCTCCCCGCTCGGCGTGACAACCTCAGTCCCCGTCTGCGAGCCCCACTCCGTCCACTCGAATCTCGACGCCACTCTCCTTCCAACCGTCCGGCACGAGCGACGATTCGATCCGCGCCGTCATCTGCTGGCCGGGCTCCAGCGGCTGGTCGCGCATCGTCCCCAACACCGTGGTCGCCTGATCCGCCGCCCGTCTGACCCGCTCCTGCATCTGGAAGGTGGGCCCTCCGGAGACCGGAAACGTCACCACCAGGTCGACATACGCGACGGACGTGTCACCGGTATTCTCGAGGTCGACCACCACGCGGCGAGTCCCGTCGCCGCTCTCGATGCGCGGCTCGCCCACCGAGATCGCGTCGCTGTCGTCCTTTTCCCCCGAGTCGCGCCCGTCTTTCGCAAACTGCACCTCCTCGACCCGAACCTCGATACGCTCCCGGAGCTTCTCGGATGCGATCTCGGGATCCACCTGCACGGCGACCTGGTGGTTCGGCGCGATCGGCCCGGTCTCGGCACGCTCCATCACGACCGTCGCGTTCCCGTCGTTCCCGCCGCCCCGCTCGAGGGCGCCCTTCAGCACTCCCTTGCTCCCCTCGATCGTCAGCGCCAGTTTGGTCGAGGCGACTGACTTGTCGCCCGTATTGGTCACGTAGATGACCGCCCGCTGGACCCTGCCGACCGTCTCGCGCCGCGGCCCCTCCACCGAAATCTCGCTCCGATACCCCATTTGACGTTGCCGCTCCTCGACCTTCGGCTCTAGCGCCTCGAGTTTCTCTCGGATATCGCTGCTCACCGACAGGACCTCCGATTTTTCCATCGACTCGGCGGCTCGTTTGTAGACTCTCAGGGCTTCGCCCGGCTCGTCGTCCCGCTCGCTCTCCGCGGCCCGATCGAGCAGCATCTCGACCTCCAGCCGGGTGCTCCAGTCGTCGTGGATCCGCCATTCCCCCTCCTCGCGCCGCAACTCGAATCGGCGCGTGAACGTCTCGGTCGGAATCTCGGTCTTGTTCAGTCTTCTGCGCAGCGAGCGCTCGATCCGGTCCAACACACGCTGCTTGCTCGGACCGTAGGTGTCGAGTTCGAGGTGGTTGGCGGACAACTGGACCTTCGAGCTGAGCACCCGCTCCTCGGGCCGCGACACCTCGGCTTCGACCGCCAGGCAATCGCCGTCCCGTGTCACCTCCTGGATGTCGATCGAAAATCGGCCGGACAACTCGTCGCGGACGACCATCTCGATCTGCCGGCTCCAGGTCGCCTCCTGCCGAGCCGCCGGCGCCTCCGGACTCCCCTCCGCCAGATACTCCTGGATGGCCTCCCGATCCTCCTCGGCGAGCCACCGCGTCGCCGACCGCCTGGCCGCCCGAACCACCAGCTTGGCGTGCATGCCATCCCTCCCTTTCGCACCGGTCGTCAACGGCACCAGATACGACTCGATGACCTCCCGCGCCTGCTCGCTGGTCCCCTCGTCCGACTCCCCCGCGGCTGCGACATCGGCGAACGTTCCGACCACGACCCAACAAACGACGGCAACGATTCCGACGACGTATCTCTGCATCGCACATCTCCCATGCTCGAGACCATGGTTCCCCACACGGGCTCCGACTGCACTCGGCCCCATGTTTCGGACATCTCGCCGCGTTTGTCATCCCCCCCCGCCGGCGACGTAGAGGGTGTGATCCAACTCCGTGGGATCGGGGTGCCGGCGTCCCGCGTCGCATTCGCCAAGACGCCATGACGCCAAGACGCCAAGAACACCCCGGTGCGCCTCGCCGTAACCGACGGCGCCGGGAGCACGAGCGCGCCTTGGCGATCTTGGCGATCTTGGCGAGCTTGGCGTAACGGATCCCGGGCCGACGGGATCGCAAAGGACGTCCCACCGATTCCGATCAGACCCCGACGTAGATGCCGTCCGAAAAGTCATCCGCCGCCTGGAGAGTCGGGACGACAAGGCGGCTCGGGTCGCCTCGTGTCGTAGCCCCGAACAATTCCCCCTCACTCCGATGCGCTCTCGGGGGACTGGCCGGGCGGGGTGAACCAGATGTCGGAGAGGTCGACCGCCAGATCGGGAAAGAGGTCGACTGCCAGACGGTCGTCGTCGGCGGCGGTCGTCTCGAGGATGTACTTGCCATCGTCGCCCAACTGAAAGGCCTCGACGACGCGCCCCTTCGGCTCGACGAGAAGTAGCCACGGGACCCCGGCCTCGGCGTAGATCCGACGCTTGTCGCGCCGATCACGGGTCGCGGTCGCCTCCGACAAGACCTCGACGACCATGTCCGGCGCGCCGGTGATGCAGTGGCCGTCGTACAGGTCGGCCAGACGGTCGTCGCGGACGAACGTGAAGTCGGGTTGGACGACCGTCTCGTCGCTCAACACGACGTCGAACGGCGCATCGAAACACTCGCCGAGGTCGTTTTGGCGCACGTGCTCGACGAAAAAGGCCGCCAACTGCGTGATGGCCCGTTGATGGTAGATGTCGGGACCGGGGACACCCGCGAGCGTCCCGTCGAGTAGCTCGTAGCGGCGGTCATCATCGATCTCCATGTAGTCGGCGACCGTCCAGTGGCGGTCGTTCGAGATGTCGGGCGCGAACGCCATCGTCGCCTCCGAGATCGAAGAAATAACTCGCCGGGCCCCCAGAGTCTACCAGCCCGGGACCCGAGGGCACAACGCCGGGAGCGCGGTCGAGATTCCCGGGCGGATTTCGGGAAAAACGGCGGAAATGGAACCGTGGCGCCGGATCGAAGATATCGAGCGAGAGATTGGAAGTCGGTCCGCTCTGAGAGCTCCGCGGTCGACCTACTAAACGTCGTCGGGAGTGTCCCGGACATTCGAAGTTCAGCCGAAGCTATTCGTCCGGGCCTTCTTCGAGTTGTTCGGGAGTTCGGCGCGTATCGAGAACGGCGAGCACGACAATTTCGTCCTCGTCCGGCTGATAGTACACGGATTACGGAAATCAGTTCGTCAAGGCCCGAGGGATGTTCGGCTCGACCTCCGGGTACATTCGTGGGTATTGCCGATCCCACCGATCGTGCCGGTCCATATCCATATCGACGGATCCTCAGTGCCGCGGCGTCGCGCGGACCGTTTGGCCACAACCCGTCGCCCCCGTAGAGTTGCCGGTGTTCCCATCTCGACACGCGGAGCTGCCATGCCGGAACGTCTACATTTCATCCCCAACGCTTCCGCCGCTGGTGCGGCCGAGATGGTGTTTCCCGACGATGAAACCGCCATGTTCACCGACGCGCTCTCCGAAGGCCCCGTCCCGCCGCTGAGTAGCGCCCCGGACATCCGAACATGGATGACCCGGCGGATCGACTTCTGGCAAGACCTGCCGAATTCACCGGATCGAGACCACTATCTTGCGCCACTGGACGAGTTCCTGGAGTCGTTCGACCGATGCAACCGATACGACGAGATCGTCGTCTGGAGCTCCGAGGTGCTCGCCGAAGGGCTCTTCGCATGCTGGGCAGTATGCGCACTGAGTCGACGAGGCGTCGATGCCTCGCGACTGGAGCTCGCCCACCCAGCTCCTTTTCCCCACGCCTCACCTCCAGTCAACCTCGGCGGCACGTCGCCAGAGCAGATGCATGAGACCACACCGCGCCCGTGGACCGATCGACAATTCCAGCTCGCCCGCGAGGCCTGGCACCATTTCACCGCGCCCTCCCCCGAGCTATTGGCACAATTTGTCGAGAAGGTACCGCAGCGTGGCTTCCTCTCCGGCCTCCCGAGCATCCGCGGCCGCTTTCCCTCTGCACAGACGGGGCTGGACGTCTGGGAACGAGCGCTCCTGGAACGGATGTCGGCGCACGACGAACCGACCGCCCACACGGTTGCCCACGTTTTCACCGATGCCGCCGAGACACACGACCACACCGGAGACATCCTACTCTTCCGCCGCCTGCTGGAACTCTCCGACCCGGAACATCCCAGGCCGCTGCTGGAGCGATCCGGCCCGGGGACGGACATCCGGAACACCGACTTCGAGCTGACCGACCTAGGCGAGGCGGTCCTGGCCGGGGAGGAAAACCGGGTCGACGTGCTCGGCCTCGACCGCTGGATCGGCGGTGTCCATCTGTGCTCGGAAGACGAGGAGGTCTGGTGGCGGGTCGGGGATACCATCCAGTCCGAACGACCGACCGCCTGACCGAAGGGGGTACGCATGGTTGACAGCGACGCCGATGGCGAGGAGCCACCACCGTGCAGTAGGTGCGGCCGACCGGCCCCGTATCGCATCGGCGAGGGGACCCGGGTCGTGCCCGTCTGCGAGCGTCACCTGGAGGAACGACACTCGGCCGACATCCGACGAGAGCATCCAGTCGTGGCATGGCTGGAGGAACACGACGACCTGTGGGTCCCCACCTTCCGGGCCGTCTCCTCCACCCTCTCACCCCTCACCAGTTTCGTCCGTCGCCTGTACGACGCTGTCGCCGGCCCCCGACCACCTGCCCGCAAACACCGAGACGGCTGGCACGACGCCCGCGAAGCCTACCGCGCCGGACGCCCCCATCAGGTCGTCGAAGCGGCCGAGCGCGCCCTCGAACCCTACGTCGAAGTTCGGCTCCGCCGCGAGGAGTACCGAAACCTCCACTGGCTGGTCGAACGGTACCTCCGCGCCGCCGACGCCCTCGACTACCCCGTTCCCCGCAAATTCCAGTACCCCGTCCTCGCCATCGCCAGCTCGGAACTGGACTACTACGGCTACACCGCCGACACCGAGGACGGCTGGACCGCCGAGACCCTCGAGGCGGTGCTCCTCCCGTTCTACGACCAACTCCGCGCCGATATCCTCGCCTACGACAAACTGTACAAACAACTCGAGACCCTCCGGGCCGACCACCCGGCCATCCGGAGCACCCGCCGCCAGCTCGTCGACGGCTTCCTCGACCGCCCGCCCCTCCCCAAAATCGCCGACAAGGCCCGCGACCTGCTCGCCGGCCGCAACCGCGGCCAGACCATCCCGCTCGCCCTCATCCGCTACGAGCGTCACGCTCTGGCACGCAAGCGGCGGTATGAGGAAGCATGAGCCAACGTGCTGTGGCTCGATACCCGACGGATTCGAACTGGGCGCCGCGGGCGATATCGACTCGGGATAGAGATTTCGATCGGTCGGCTCCTCGTCGGTCGCCTCCAGCCCCCGGAACTCGTGCCACCCGTGGTCGGCCCCCGTCCGCCGCTCGCTGGACTCCTCGTACAAAAACACCGTCGGCACCCCGACGCGCTCGGCGACGAACCACTCCGAATGACGACACGCCGCCCGCAGTCGCTCCTCGTACGCCGGCTCGCACTCGCCGCGAAGCACGACCCGCCCCCACTTCTTGTAGTTGTGCGCATCCCGGTACAGATACACGAACGCCGTATTCGCTCGCCGGTCGGTCATCTCGCAGCCTCTCGGTCCGGAGGAACGCTCGCCGCTCCAACCTGGCCTAGATTCTCGCGCAAACCAATCAAGCCGAGTTTCGCCGCTTCCCATCCCACTCGTCCCAGATCCGGTCCCCGCGACGCACGGCGGAACTACTCATCGATCGTGATGCGAGCGGAACCTTCGTTGCCCTCGCGGCCGCCCCGCCCTAACCTGGCCGGCACGTCTCGGATTTTTCTTTCGCATCTGCAGTCACTCATGAGTATCGACCAACTGACCGACCTCGCTTTCGAGCGGATCGACGACGGCGCCACCTGGAAGAAGCGATGCCGGGCGGCGTTCGAGGGGCTGTTCGACGGCTCGGACGACCGGTACCACAAGCGGGCCTGGGAGAAGCAGGTCCAGCCGCGGATCAACTCGGATACCTCGAGTGTGCCGTATGCGGCCTTGATCCATCCCGACAATCCGGACTCGGGGGCGTACGGCGGGACGAGTTTCGTGTTGTTTCCGCCCAACGCCGACGAGGAGGCCGACGGTCCCGAGACCGCGATGTTCGGGCTGGTGGTCGGCACCCGCGGGCTGCATCCCGACGAGGAGGCGCTGGCTCGACCGGGGCACGCTCGGAAGACGAATGCCATCTGTCGGTGGCTGAACGACGAGTGGACGGGCGGGCGGCAGGTCGCCTGGGCGAAATCCGACCCGGTGCGCACCGACCGCGAGATGCCGAAGCAGGCCCGGCGAATCTTCGAGGGCCACGAGGCGACGCTCGAGAAGTACGGCGGCGTGACCTACGGGGCGTTTCAACCGCCGGAGGACTCGCGGGAGGCGCGCGAGCTGACCGAAGAGGCCCTCGCCGCCTTTGTCGATCTGTTGGCCGAGGAGCGGGGGATCTCGTTCCTGAAGTCGGCCAGGCAGGATGCCAGCACCCGACGCAACCACTACCTCGCGCAGGTCTTCGAGACACGCCAGCCGTCCGATGTCTTCGAGCAGCTCGACGCCCGCAAGTACGTCATCGTCGAGGGGCCGCCGGGGACGGGCAAAACGCGGCTCGCCAGCCAGCTTCGCGACGATTCGGAGTGGTACGAGGAGCGCGGCACGACGATTCAGTTTCACCCCAACACGACCTACGAGGATTTCGTCGGGGGGCTGGCGCCGGAGCCGGCCGGGGGGCCGACGGGGCTCGAGTTCGCGCCCGAGGCCGGTGCCCTGATGCGGGCGGCCGACGAGGCTCGGCGAGTCGCGCCGGAGCCGTATCTGCTGCACATCGACGAGATCAATCGGGCCGACCTGGCGAAGGTGCTCGGCGAGGCGGTGTATCTGTTCGAGTACCGGCAGTTTCGGGAGGGCGAGGAACGGCGACGCGTCGAACTGGCGCACGATTTCACCGACGAGGTCGACCCCGAGCTTTTCGACGACGGGGAGTTCGGACTTCCGCCGAACCTGCACGTGCTCGGGACGATGAACACCTCGGACCGGAGCATCGCGCACCTCGATGTGGCGATCCGACGACGGTTCGCGTTTCTCAAGATGTGGCCGCAGCAGCGGGCGATTCGACACTTCATCAACAAGAACGTCGACCGATTCGACGGATCGAACCCGCGCGAGAAGCTGCTCGCACTCACCCTCGGCGAGGAGCACGACGAGGTCCCGTCGGCGAACCTGTACGGCGAGCTGGTCGACATCTTCGTCGACTACGCCCCCGACGACGCCCTCGATCTGATGCCGGGGCACTCGTATTTCCTCGCCGAGTCGGTCGAGGAGTTGCACCGACGGCTCGACGGGGAGTTGTTGCCGCTCCTCGAGCAGTACATCCGGCAGGGGCACGTGGCGGGGTTCGCCGACGAGTTGCGGGCGTATATGCAGAGGGTGGAGGCGGTCGTCGGGAGATAGGAACCGCAAAGAGCGCAAAGCTGTAATGACGTTTCTGCGCGGGTCGCACAGTCGCAAGGCTTGCGATG
>CAZRLK010000198.1:0-8809 GCA_964600555.1 uncultured Bradymonadales bacterium | reverse complement strand
GATTACACGATGTCGAAGATGTACATGGACATCGGCCACGACTACTTCGACGACTCCGAACAACTGCGCGAGATGCTGTGCCACATGGCGGGCATGGCCCCCGAGGACTTCGGCGAGATCGTCCTCAAGAGCCGCTACAGCTTCGTCGAGGTCCGCGAAGACTTCTTTTACGACATCATCAACGCGCTCAACAACCAGACCTACGAGGACAAGACGCTGACCGCCGAACCCGCCCGCAGTTGACGCCGAGTCTCTCCGAGATACCATCGTGGCCGGACGGGCCGACGAGCGACCGGATAACTGTGCACCAGGAGATGCGACGATGAGGCGAGACGGCGGCGATCCGAGACGACGATTCCCCCTCCTCGCGGCGGCACTCGTCGCGCTGTTCGGCGTGGCGGCCGCGACCGGTCCCGCCGCCGCCCAGTCCGACGACGAGCAAAAAGGCGAGCGGGCCGCCACCGTCGACCTCCCCGAGCCTCCCCTCGACTCCGCCTTCGAGGTCAAAAAGCGCAACTCCGACGGCACCTTCCGGGTCCGTGGACTCATCGCCCACCGCGGCAAGCACCTCGGCGACTCCGTCGAAATCAAAGGGGTCGTCACCCACGTCTCCCCCGAATGCGATCCCGCGCGCGCTCAAGAAAAAGGAAAGGAGTGCCCCCAGCCATACCTGTACATCCGGGATGAAAAGGGAGCCGACGATGCTCTCATGATCGTCGGTTTTCAGCGCGACAAACTCCGCGAAGTCGACCTCGAAGAGGGCTCCACCCACGTCTTCGAGGGCACCTACAAGGAACTCGCCCAGGGCTTCGTGCGCACCGAGTCCGGCCTGCTCCTCGTCGACACCATCGACGACACCGACGTCGTCGGCGGGGAGTAAAAAAAGACGCGTAGCTAACCGCAGAGGCGCAGAGGACCGCAGAGGAAAAACTGCGTGGGAGGAAAACATCACTGTAGATTTGGGTTCTCACTTCGAGGACGAACGCAGCGCTCCTGCAAGCCCATGATGCCTACGGTATCTTCGTCGAGCCGTGACTCGACGACTGGAGTCCTCCAGAATTCTCCCGGCACTCCCCCCAAACAAATTCAGGTTGTCCTTCCCAAGCCTTTTTTCCTCTGCGACTCTCTGCGCCTCTGCGGTTGGCACTCGTTTTACGCAACCGAGCGCCGCTTCCTGGCGTGGATGATCTGTTTGGGACTGTCGTGGCCGAGAAAATAGCCCGGGTAGTGGATCGAGCCGCTGAGCTCCACGAACTCGAAGCCCGTCTGCTCGAATAGCCGCTTCAACTCGTGCGGGGAGTACAGCCGGATCTCCCAGTCGTGCTCGACCGGCTGCCTGGAGCCATCCTCGTAGATGAACGACCGGTTCATGTGCAGAATGCTCGTCTCGTAGTCGAACTCCCCCTCCTCGAGGAAGATGCACTCCGGCCCCTCCCACCAGATGCGATGCGGCATCTTCTTGACGACGTAATCGCGGTTCATCACCTCGAGCAACACCTCCCCGCCCGAGGTCAGCGCCCGGTTGACCCGCGCCAGCACGTCGAGGTTCGTCCGGTCGTCGAAATACCCGAACGAGGTCTGCCAGCAAAAACAGGCGTCGAAGACGTTTTCGAACTCCAGCGACCGCATGTCGCCGTGAAAGAAGTTGATCTTCAGCGATCGCCGCTTCGCCTCCGCCAGCCCCTGTTTGAGCAGCGGCTTCGAGAGGTCGAAGCCGACCACCTCGAAGCCCCGGTCGTTCAACTCGACGGTGTGGCGGCCGTATCCGCATGCCAGGTCGAGGACCTTGTCGGTCGCCTCCAGCGTGAGCTGACTTTCGATAAAATCCGCTTCGCGACTGGTCCGCGCCCGGATGCCGCTCGGCACCGTCGACAGGTATAGCTGCCCGAAGACCTCCTGGACCCACTCGCCGCGCGCCGGCTGCTCGCCCCCCTCCTCGTCGACCAGCTCCTCGACCAGCTCGCTGCCCTGGCCCCCCGAGCCCTTTCTCGCTTCCGGCGGCGGCGTCGGCATCGCCGCGTGCGGCACGCCCTCGTCCGACTCGTCGGCCGGCTCCGGCTCGACCTCCTCGACCTCTTCGACCTCGTCGACCTCCTCGATCTCCTCGACCGCGTCGTCTTCGTCCGGTTCGACGACCGGTATCTCGTCGTCGTCGAGTTCCTCGGCGACCTCCTCGCCTTGCGGCTGAGTCGTCTCCCCGCCGACCGCCTCCGCCTCGACCTCCTCGGGCGAGACCTCCGGGTCGGTGGGCTCCTCGTCCGCCGGTTCCTCCACCTTCGCGACCTCGCCGGAGACCTCGGTCGCCGCCGCCTCGTGGCCCGCCGGCTCCGTCGGCGCCGTCGCCACGTCCGTCGGCTCTCCCTCCGGAAACTCCCCTTCGATGCCCGAGTCTGCCTCCGCCACCACCTCCTCGTCCGATCGATGCGGCAATCCCTCGTGCCACTCCTCGATCAGATCGCGCGGCGGACGCACCACGATCTCGGGCGAAAACCGCCCATCCTCCAGCGGCTCGGTCTCCTCGAGCTGCCGCATCTGCCCTTCGCGCTCGATCGCCGTCCGGTCGATCGCCTCCATCTGAATCGTCTGAAAGACCGCCGGCGTCTCCTCGTCTCCCTCGAGCGCCTCGACCTGCTCGGATTCCGGGATCGTCTCCGTCCCCTCGACCTGATCCGGCGTCGAGACGACCGCCGCCTCCGGCACTCCGCTCGGTTCGTCGCTCTCCGAGGCCTTCTCCCCGCCGGCCCCCTCGAGTTCGTCGGGCACCTCCGGCACCGTATCCCGCACCCCCGGCGTCGACTCCCCCGGCGAGGAGGGCATCTCGCTCGGGCCACCTCCCGCCTCGCCCGCACTGCTTTCCGACTCCCCCCCGGCGGCCTCCGCCCCCGGCTCGACGTCCTCCTCCGCGTCGACCTCCTCGGTCAACTCCAGGACCTCGTCGTCCTCACCCGCGGGCGGATTCGAGCTGGATGGATTGTCCGTCGAATTCGTCACGAATTTGACTGCCTTGTCGGAAAATCGTCTGGGCGCTCACTTTATCGCACACCCCCGGGCCTCACAAGACGCTACCCACTCGCCGCTCGATCGGCAAACGCCCCCAGCCGCTGCCCGACTTCCACACCCGCTCCCTCCTCGAGATCGGGGGCGAACCCGAAATCGCGCTCCGAGAACAACACCACGACCGTCGAGCCGAGATTGAACACCCCCAGCTCGTCACCCTGCTCGACGGCCGTCGGCTCGTCGAGCCGATCGACGCGCCGCCGCCGGTACGACTGGTTGGTGCGATACTCGTGGAAACTGAGCGCGATCCGCCCCACGCACGTCGCGCCGACCTTCACCACCGCCGCCGATGCTCCGGTCGCCGTCTCGACGAGGCTGATCAGGCGCTCGTTGATGCAAAAGAGTCGGTCGACGTTCTCGACCGCCAGCGGGAAGACCGGAAACAGCGTCCCCGGCACGTAGCTCACCTCCCGGATCCGACCGGCGATCGGACTGTGGATGCGGTGGTAGTCCCGCGGGGAGAGATAAAACGTCGCATAGCTCCCCTCCCGAAACGGCGCGGCGTGGGCGCCACTGTCCAGAAGCTCCAGAACCGAGTACTCTCGCCCCTTCGCCTGAATGAGCGTCCCCTCGTCGATCGGCCCGAATTTGCTCAGCGTCCCGTCGACCGGACAGACCGCCTCGCCCGGCGCCGCGGCCTCGACCTCCCGAGCGTCTCCCCGGAGCCGCCGGGTAAAAAAGGAATTGAGCGTCGCGTAGCTCTCCGGCGGCTTTTCGGCTTCGTCGGTGTCGATGTTCGCCGCCGCCGCGAACGTCTCGTTGACCAGCGACTGGACCGGCCCCGGCAGCGCGACCTCCGAGACCGCCCCGAACCCCCGGCTGACCAGATTTTTGGGAACCCACTCCAGAAAGCGAATGACCAGCTCGTCGACCATCTTCGGATACCGCACGACTCACGATTCACACACGATGCGCCGCCACACTACGACAATTCGGCTCGCATTTCAGACGCCCCGCCTCATTCGCCGGCCTCCGCCCCAACCCGCTCGCCGGTCTCCTTGCCGTCGACCGTCACGAACACCCCGCCCCAGACGACGAAAATCCCGAGCTGAAAGACCGTCGCCGCCAGCCACGTCGCGTAGTCCGCAAAGATACGCCCGATCGGCGCCGGCAGCCACGACAGCCCCACCCCGACGCCGAACACGCACCCGAACAGAAGCATCGACGCCAGCAACGCCCCGATCGTGATCGCGAACACCTCCCAGTGGCGCTTCGCTACCTCGTAGGAGCGCTTGAACGCATCGACGAACCCGAGCGACGGACGCGTCGCGAGAAAATACGGCGCCATCACCGCGAAAAACGCCAGCACCAGCCCCGGCAACACGCAGGTCGCCGGAATCACCGCCCCGATCGCCAGTATCGCCCCGAGGACCGGCCAGAATCGCCCCAGCCCCTGCTTGACCGCCCCCTGCCATCCCTCCGGCTCGACTCCCTCGAAGATCTGGGCGCGCATCGGCCCGTACAGCGTCATCTGCCCCGCCGTCACCAGCGGATACGCCAGCCCCACCAGAAGCCACACCGGCAACATCAACAGGGAGAATAGCCCCCCGGCGACGTCGCCGAGAAGCCAGCTGACCGTGTACAGACCGACCTCGACCGTCTGCAGCAACAGGGCGACCGCCGCGTACGCCCCCCAGGCGATCAGCATCTCGCCCTTGAACGACTCGAAAAAGGCCTGGACGTTCTCGACGACCTCGTCGATGCTCGCGCCCCCCTCGCCCCAGCCCTCGTCGATCCCGCTCACCCCCGACGACTCGCCCTCCCCACCCTCGGTCGTCTGCGGGAGATTCGCCTCCTCGGCCTGCTGTTGCTGCCCGTCGCCCGACCTGCTGTCGTCTCCGTTCGTCATCGCCTCGCTCCACGCTCGAGTCCGTCCACCGTCGCTTTGCCTCTCCCGCACGTGATACCCGCCCCGCCCCGAAAACTAAACCCTCGATGCCGCGCGAGTAGGATCACGACCTGTCCGTTCGGTTGACTCCTCGCCCAGAGCCCCGCCGGACCTCCTGCGGGAGAACATCACCGGGAAGGCCGCCGTCGACGGTGTCCAGGAGAGGCCGACCCGTGCACTGTGGACTGCCAGCATAAACCGTTCGGGGCGCAGCACTGCGCGCGCAGCATAAAGGGGTTCGGACGGGGCGATCCACCGAGCACTCGTGAGCGCGCTCATGCCCCTCCCGACACCGATCCGCCCCCTCACCGCAGCTTCAACGTCTCGCGCTCGAGCCGGTCCGCATCGTCCACCTCCTCCAGGTCGAACCGCAGATAGCCCACCACCCGCCCGTCCGGCACCGCCGTCGTCACCCGCCACCGCCCCGGCTCGACGCTTCGCTTGTACGAGTAAAACCGCCACCCCTGATCGCGCCCCCCGCGCATCTGTACCTCGATCGTATCGTAGCTTCGCCACTCGCCGTCGACCCGACGCGCCCACCGATGCTCGAGCTGCGTCGAGACACCCTCCGGCGCCGAGACCGCCGTCAACACGCTCACCCGCTCGCCCGGCTCGTAGCGCACCGTCGGCGCCGACAGCCCCATCCACACCGGCAGCCCCGGCGCCTCCCCCTCGCAGACGTACTCCCCGCCCTCGCTTCGGGCGTCGACGCAGGCGATGTTCTGGCGCATCACCAGCGGCACCGGCGGAATCGCCCCCGCCAGATACAACACCGCCAGCCCCGCCGTGAACGCCCCGCTCGCTGCCAGACTCAGGTCCGGAATCCGCGCCACGTGGCGCAGCCCGTACAGCGTCCCCATCACCACCACCAGCGAGGCGTAAAACCAGAAACTCGAGACCGTGCCGAAGACGAACGGCAACAGAAAGTTGAACAACATCACCAGGCTCGCCGCATACACCGCCCACACCAGCGAGCGTTTCGGGCGCCCCTTCGCCGCCCATTCGTTCCAGACCATCACGCCGAGCAACACCCCGACCGTCGCCCAGCTCCACAGGTAGGTCGCACTGCGAAAATACAGCACCACCAGCGCACTGAACGTCGCCCCGAGACAAAAATGCAGCGCCCCGTCGACCCACTCGCGCCACCGCTCCAACCAGCGCCTCGCCCGCACCACCATGCACAGCCCCACCGCCGCCGCGTAGGCGAACACGTAGCTCAACATCCAGACGCTCAGCTCCCGCCCCAGCGTCACCGCATCGAAGACGACCCCGCAGGCGAAATAAATCGGCGAGGCGTACGGCGCGAGCGTCTCGGTCGTCCGGGCGACCGCCGGATGCTCCCGGAGCGCCGACCACAGATCGACGCCCGGCAGACCCGACCGATCGGCGGCTCCCCCCTCGTCTGATTGCTGTGATTCGTCCGTCACGTCTCGTAGTCGATGGCGCTGGCCCGCAGGCTCGAAATCGGTCGCGGGAGGCCCCGGCTCCCTCGATCACTCCCCGCCCTTCGTGTAGGTGAGACCCGCCGGCGCGTCTACAGCCCGTCGGTCCAGTGCTCCAGATCGGCGTCGATCTCCTCGTCCTCCTGGCCCTCGTCGCCTGCCCCGTTCCCCTCGCTCCGTCGCTGGCCGCCGGACGCCGCTCCCCGCCCGCCGTGGCGCGCTTGCCCCTGCCGCCCGCCGCTTCCGCGCGAGCGCTTGGCGTCCTGGCGTCTGTCTCCCTGCCGCCCGCCGTGCTTTTGATTGTTGGGCTGGCCTCCCTGCCGGACGTCGCGCTCCCGACCGCCGGGCTGGCCCTGCTCTTCGAGCCGCTCGAGCCTCTCGGCGAAGGCGACCAGCGCATCGAGATTTTCGACGAGGTTCTGGCGCTCGTAGCGAAGTCCGGCGCCGTCGAATGCCGCCTCCATCCCCGACTGCGTCTGCACCTCGCCCCGACCGGCCGGATTCGTCGGCGCGATGTAATCCGCCCCGGGATGCTCGAAACGCACCTCCCCGTTCTCGACCGCAAATCCCCCCTTGAATCGGTTGCGACACTCGACAAATGTATCCCCGACTTCCGGACGCCCCAGATAGGCCCGGGCCCGGTCCGGATCGTCGGCCTTGATCGTACAGGCCTCGTCGAGGATCTCCCGGCCGACCTCGATGTCCTGGGCCCCGAACATCTCCCCGACCCCGCTCAGCAAATTCTCCTCGTAGACCGCCAGATCCCGCGGCACGGCGAACGGCAACTCGACCTCGTAGACCGTCCACCGATCCGGCTCGTGGCTCGGATCGTCGGCCTCCCCCGAACTCCGACGATCGATCCAGACCCGAACCTCGCGCCCCCGATACGTCCCCTCCAGTCCCAGATCCAGCAACACCCCGTAGCCGGTGAACCCGAGGCCGTGCTCGCTGGCAAAGGCCTTCCAGTCGCGATACGTCTCGACCCGCCGATGGATTGCATATCCCCCGCCTGCCACCAGCGCGACGACCACCAACACCACCAACATCGAATCCATGACTCTCCCTCGCCCTCGATTCGGCAACCTGGACCGCCATGTGTAACATCCCCCGCCCGCCCGTTTCAAAACACGCCTCCCGCCTCCACCACCCACCTCGGCCCCTTTTGGAATCCGCCCGCTTTCCGTTAGACAAGCCCTGCCCCTGCGCCCCCATAGCCCAATCGGCAGAGGCAGCGGACTTAAAATCCGTCCAGTCTGGGTTCGAGTCCCAGTGGGGGTACTCTCGAATCTCAGATCTCCGACCTCCGAGTTCCGATTTCCGACCTCCGATTTCTGATCCTTCCGCCCGGTCGCGATGCGGATCGAGGTACCCGACGTCGGTCGGCCCTCCCGCCGGCACGCCGTTTGTCGCTTCAGCGCCTGCCGCGTCTCTCAGCTATTTCTTCAGCGTACAGCGCTCAGCCCTTCACTGTCCTTCAGCACCTCACCGCGGTCAGCGCTTCACCGACCTCAGCGCACCCGGCCCTCTGGCAGGGCAGGATGCCCTGCCAACGAGGAAGGGCGAGATGCCCTTCCAACAGGCCGGTCGCACGGGGAAGCGTCGAGGCCGGTCGTACTCGATACGCCAGATGCCATCCCCCATACGCGGTTCGCGATGCCCCCGATCCAACACCCTTCCGCGCGGTGCGTCGAACCGAGCGGAGGGGTTGGCACACCCTGTCGCTCGGTTGCCCCAATCCTCGAGTCGGGATCGCAAACCCGATCGGTGGGTTGCGGCCTCCGAAAAATCACGAAAATTACGATCGGAACGGAGGTGACACGGCTCGCGATTTCGCTCGGCGAGAAACGAACGGTTGCGAGTCGGCTCGGCGAGTCGTTTCGGTGACAACTTCCGGGAGGGCGGAACCGACGAGCTGACGTTTCGATCGCCCGGGCTCGGAGGTGACCTCCGACGCGAACCGATCCGCAATGGGGGGTCGCCCCTTGCGAGGACCGAAAGCACGGCGCTCGAAGCCGGAGGCTCGGTTCGATCCTCCGACGAGGCGACGTTCGTGTCGAATGGTCGAGCCTTGCGTGAACCGATCCTATCTCGCCGAGCGACGTCGCGAGCGTTGCGGCAACCGTTCTCTTTTTACCGAGCGACATGGTCACCCCGTGCAGCATTCCTCGGGCTGTCGTCGAGGTTTCGGCCCGAGCGATGCGGCCTCCCGTGGCAACTCGCCGAGAGCCGTACCGAGGCGGGTGGCTATTGCTCGGGCCGTCGTCGAGATTCAGGCTCGAGCGATGCAGCTTCCCGCGAAACGTCGCCGAGAGCCGTGCCGCGGCGGGTCGCACGGGTGGTGATCGCACTCGGCGGATCTGCGAGGAGTCGAGTACATCGGACGTTCCGACCATCCGACGATCGGACGGTCGGACGAGCGGAC
>CAZRLK010000197.1:0-8827 GCA_964600555.1 uncultured Bradymonadales bacterium | reverse complement strand
TGTCCGATGGAGCTGTCGACGTACTTCCGGATCAACGCCGAGCACACCGGTCAGTTCGAGCGCACCCTGATCATCTGCGAGGACGACGCCTACGTCAGCTATCTCGAAGGGTGTACCGCGCCGCAGTACGACGAGAATCAACTGCACGCGGCGGTCGTCGAGCTGGTCGCCAAGGAGCGCTCCGAGATCAAGTATTCGACCGTCCAGAACTGGTATCCGGGCGACGAAGACGGCCAGGGCGGGATCTACAATTTCGTGACCAAACGCGGAGAGTGCCGCGGCGACAACTCCAAGATCTCGTGGACCCAGGTCGAGACCGGGTCGGCGGTGACCTGGAAGTATCCCAGTTGCGTGCTGAAAGGGGACCGCAGTGTCGGCGAGTTTTACTCGGTGGCTCTGACGAACAACCACCAGCAGGCCGACACCGGGACCAAGATGATCCACCTCGGAGACGAGACCCGCTCGAAGATCATCTCGAAGGGCATCTCGGCCGGCGAGTCGCAAAATAGCTACCGCGGCCAGGTCAAGGTGACGCCGCGCGCCGACAACGCGCGAAACTACTCGGTGTGCGACTCGATGCTGATCGGCCAGGAGTGCGGCGCCCACACCTTCCCGTACATCGACGTCCAAAACGACGACGCCCAGGTCGAACACGAAGCGAGCACCTCGCGGATCGGCGAGGAGCAGTTGTTTTACCTCCAGCAGCGTGGCCTCGACGAAGAGGACGCCATCTCGATGATCATCCGGGGCTTTTGCGAAGAGGTCTTCCGGGAGTTGCCGATGGAGTTTGCCGTCGAAGCCAAAAAGCTGCTCGGCATCCAGCTCGAGGGAGCGGTCGGCTGAGCGGCGCACACCCCGCAACAACCGACGAGAGATCTAGCCAGACGTTCGAATCGCACAGGACGGATCATGCTACTTGAAGTCGAAAATCTGCATGTCGAAGCCGAGGGGACCCCGATCCTCAAAGGCGTCGATCTCGAAGTCGATACCGGCGAGATCCACGCGACGATGGGACCGAACGGTAGCGGCAAGAGCACGCTCACGAAGGTCATCTCCGGGCATCCCGACTACGAGGTGATCCGGGGAGATATCCGCTTCGAGGGCGAGAGCATCCTCGAGGAAGAGCCCGAGGACCGCGCGCAGGCCGGAATCTTCATGGCGTTTCAGTACCCGGTCGAGATCCCGGGGGTGAACATGGAGACGCTGCTGCGCGAGTCGTACAACAACGTCCGCGAGGCGCGCGGCGAGGATCCGCTCGACCCGCTGCAATTCGACGATTACATCCGCGAGCGGCTCGAGTTTCTCGAGATGGACCCCGATTTTCTCGACCGGGAAGTCAACGTCGGGTTTTCGGGCGGCGAGAAAAAGCGCAACGAGATTCTGCAGCTCGCCGTCCTCGAGCCGAAACTGGCGCTTTTGGACGAGACCGACTCCGGGCTCGACATCGACGCGTTGCGGACGGTCGCCGGCGGAATCAACCGGCTGGCGAACGAGGACAACGGCTTTTTGATGGTGACCCACTACCAGCGTATCCTCGATTACGTCGAACCCGACCGCGTCCACGTCATGATCGACGGTCAGATCGCGGAGTCGGGCGACAAAGAGCTGGCGCTCGAAGTCGAGGAGCGCGGCTACGAGTGGGTCGAACAGAAGCTCGAGGCGGAGGGGGCGGCGTGAGTACGACGAGAGAACCGACCGACGAGGATCGTGCGTTCACCGAGATGGCGCTCGAGGGGGCCGACGAGGGCGACGATCGCCCCGGTGCGTCGCTGCGCCGCGATGCGCGGCGGCGCCTGAAATCGCTCGGGCTGCCGCACTCGAAGGACGAGGCGTGGAGGTTCGTCAACCTCCGGCCGCTCAAGGGCACCGACTTCGCGGCGCCGGAGGCGGTCGACGGAGAGCTGACCGACGAGATGGTCGAGGCCTGGTCGTTTCCCGAAAGCGAGGGGAGGCGCCTGGTGTTCGTCAACGGCAGCTACGCGCCGCAATTCTCCGACACCTCCGGATTCGGCGACGGCGTCCGGGCGGGCCGGATCGCCGAGCCGAGCGAGGGGGCCGACGAGGTGGCCGAGGCGTTCGGCAAGCCGGGCCGGGTGTTCTCGGAGGATTACTTCGCGAATCTCAACACGGCCGGGTACCGCGACGGCGCCTACGTGATCGTCCCGCCGAACACGTCGGTCGACGGCGTCGTGCACCTTTTGCACCTGTCGACGGAGTCGGCGGACCCGTATCTGGCGCATCCGCGCAATCTGGTCGTCGCCGGCCGCGGCAGCAAGGTGTCGGTCGTCGAAGACTACGGCGGCCCGGCCGGAGGTACCTACTTCAACAACACCTTCACCGAGGTCTCGGTCGCCGACAGCGCCCGCGTCGATCACGTGAAAGTCCAGGGCGAGTCGCCGGACGCCTATCACATCGGGCGAACCGCCGTCGATCTCGACGATCACGGTGTCTACAACTCGAAGACGATCGCCTACGGGGCGAAATTCTCCCGGTTCGACGTCCACGCGCGAGGGGACGGCGAGCAGATCGACTGCACGCTCGACGGGCTGGCGGTGCTGGAGGACGAGCAGGTCTCGGATACGCACTCGGCGATGGATCACCGGGAGGGCCACGCCGGGAGCCACCAGCTCCACAAGATGATCCTCGACGACGACGCCCACTCGGTCTTCAACGGCAAGATCTTCGTGCAGCCGCACGCCCAGAAGATCGACGCCTATCAGTTGAACCAGAGTCTGCTGTTGTCGCCGCGGGCGAAGGTCAACACCAAACCCCAGCTCGAGATCTTTGCCGACGACGTCTCGTGTACGCACGGGGCGACGATCGGGCAGCTCGAGGACGAGCAGTTGTTTTACCTGCGGGCCCGGGGGCTCGACTACGACGAGGCGCGCGAGCTCCTGATCTACGGGTTCGCCGCCGAGATCATCGAGACGATCCCGATCGAGGGCGTCCGCGAGCGGCTCGCCGAGACGATCGCCCGGAAGACACGCAAGCAGGCCAGGGAGTGAGCGCGATGACCGGTCCCGGAGACGAGACGAGCAGACAGGGGGAAGTCCCCGATCGCTCGAGCCGGGGATGGGACGAGATCCGCGCCGAGTTTCCCGTCCTCACCCGCGAGGTCGACGGCGAACCGCTGGCGTATCTCGACAACGCCGCCTCGAGCCAGACGCCGAGTCCTGTCATCGAGCGGATGACGCGCTACCAGTCGAGCGAGCACTCGAACGTCCACCGCGGCGTCCACCGGCTCAGCCAGCGGGCGACCGACGCCTACGAGGGGGCCCGCGAGCGGGTCGCCGAGTTCATCGGCGCGCCGTCGGCCGAGCAGTGCATCTACACCCGCGGGGCGACCGAGGCGATCAACCTGGTGATGCACGCCTGGGGGCGGGTGAACGTCGAACGGGGCGACGAGATCCTGATCTCGCAGATGGAGCACCACTCGAACATCGTCCCCTGGCAGATGCTGTGCGACGAGGTCGGCGCCGAGCTTCGGGTCGTGCCGATGACCGACCGGGGCGAGCTGGAGTTGGGGGCGTTCGACGAGAAGCTCAGCGACCGCACGAAACTCGTCGGGCTGGTGCACGTCTCGAACGCCCTCGGGACGGTCAATCCCGTCGCCGAGATGATCGACATCGCCCACGAGCGGGGGGTGCCGGTGCTGATCGACGGCTGCCAGGCCGTCCCCCACCGTCCGGTCGACGTGCAGGCGCTCGACGCCGACTTTTACGCCTTCTCGGGCCACAAGATGAACGGACCGACCGGCATCGGCATCCTGTACGGCAAGCACGACCTGCTCGAGGGGATGCCGCCGTTTCAGGGCGGGGGCGACATGATCAAAAGCGTCAGTTTCGAGGAGACGACCTACAACGACCTGCCGTACAAATTCGAGGCGGGGACGCCGGCGATCATGCCGGCCGTCGGGCTGGGGGCGGCGGTCGAGTATCTGGACTCGATCGGCATGGGGCGCATCGCCGAGCGCGAGGCGGAGCTGCTCGAGTACGCGACCTCGAAGCTCGAGGCGATCGAGGGCGTCCGCATCGTCGGTCGCGCGGCGGACAAGACCTCGGTACTGTCGTTCGAGGTCGACGGGGTCCACCCGCACGACATCGGGACGATTCTCGACGACGACGGTGTGGCGATCCGCGCCGGCCACCACTGCGCCCAGCCGGTCATGGACCGACTCGGCATCCCGGCGACCGCCCGCGCCTCGTTCTCGTATTACAATACCCGCGAAGACGCCGACCAGCTCGCCAGGGGCATCCGACGCGTCAAGGATATTTTCGGACGATGAGCAACCTCAGAGAACTGTACCAGGAAGTCATCCTCGACCACAACGACACGCCGCGCAACTTCGGCACCATCGAGGATGCCGACTTCGTCGCCAAGGGCGACAATCCGCTGTGCGGGGACAAGTACGTCATCACCGCCTCGGTCGACGAGCAGGGCCACATCGACGAGGTCGCCTTCTCGGGGGAGGGGTGCGCGATCTCGAAGGCGGCTGCCTCGATGATGACCCAGCACATCGAAGGCGAGTCGGTCGAGTACGCCGAGAAGCTGATCGATCAGTTTCGCGAGATGCTCACCGACGAGCGCGACCCGGATGGCGAGGGGAGCATTCTGGGCCACCTGAAGGTCTTTGCGAGCGTCGCCTCGCGCCCCGAGCGCATCAAGTGCGCCGTGTTGCCGTGGCATACGCTGCGGGCCGCCATGCAGGGTAAAGAGGAGACCTCGACGGAAGGCGACGCCGACCCGTTCGACTGACAGCCCGGGAGCAGACGATGCACATCAACGAGATCGAATACACGCCGAACCCGAACGCCGTGAAGTTCATCGTCGACGAGCAGCTGACGCCGTCGGTCGGCGGGGTGACCCGGTCGTTCGAAACCGACGAGGAGGCGGAGGCGGTGCCGCTGGCGACCGAAATCATGGCGATCGAGCACGTCGAGACGGTCTTTTTTGCGTCGAACTACATCACCGTCAGCCAGGACGGAGAGGTCGAGTGGCGGGACCTGATGCGCGAGATCGCCGAGCCGATCCGCGACGCGAGCCTCGAGGAGGCCCGGCCCGACGACGATTTCGAGGAGACTTTCGACGGCGACGACGACGAGGATGTCGTCGGGATGGACGACCCGCGCATGGAGGACATCCAGGAGGTCCTCCAGGCCGAGATCATCCCGTATCTCGAGGGCGACGGCGGCGGGCTCGAGATCCGGGGGCTGGTCGACGATCAGTTGATGATCGACTATCAGGGCGCCTGCGGGTCGTGCCCGGCCTCGATCACGGGGACGCTGATGTCGATCGAGCACCTGCTCAAACGCGAGGTCGACGAGGGGTTGACCGTCGAGGCGGTCGGGAGTGCGGCGCAGATGGGGTTCTAGCAAATCCCACGGCGGGCCGTGAACCGCGCACCCCGGCGCATGCACCGGGGTTCCGAGAGGAACAAATTCCACGACGAGCGGGCCATGGACCGCCCGGGCGAGCGGTTTGCCGACGCGGGTTTTCGGTTCGTCCGCCGCTTGGCGTATCGGCGATTTTGCCGTATGCGATCGCATGCGTTGGACGGTTGAAGATCGACCCTTTCCGCTCCTCCCATCACGTGATCCCGCCATGTGTGCGACAGCCCTGAAAGACTCCGGCGACATCGAGCCCTACGAGGCGGACCACGCCATTCGGTTCGTCACCGCCGCCAGCCTGTTCGACGGGCACGACGCCGCGATCAACGTGATGCGGCGGATGCTGCAGTCGACCGGCGCCGAGGTCATCCACCTCGGCCACGACCGATCCGTCCAGGACGTCGTCGATGCGGCCATCGAGGAGGACGCCCATGGGATCGCCGTCTCCAGCTACCAGGGCGGTCACATGGAGTACTTCAAGTACATGTACGACCTGCTCGACAGGCGCGACGCCGGCCACATCCACATCTACGGCGGGGGCGGCGGCGTCATCGTCGGTCGCGAGATCCGGGAGCTCGAGGAATACGGCATCGACAAGATCTTCAGCCCCGAGGATGGCCGCGAGATGGGCATCCAGGGGATGATCAACCACATGCTCCGCGAGACCGACCGGGATCTGACCGAGGAGTCGGCGCCGCCGAGCCCGGAGGCGATCGCCGGAGACGACCGCGGGGCCGTCGCCCGCGCCATCTCGTACGCCGAGCAGGGGCGATTCGACGAGCTATCCCTGCCGTCGGTCGACGAGCCAGCCCCGGTCGTCGGCATTACCGGCACCGGCGGGGCCGGCAAGTCGAGCCTGACCGACGAGTTCATCCGCCGGTTCTTGCACGACGACGACGAGTGCCGGATCGCGGTCGTCTCGGTCGACCCGACTCGCAGCATGAGCGGCGGGGCGTTGCTCGGCGACCGCATCCGCATGAACACGCTCGACTCGCCGCGGGCCTTCATGCGTTCGATGGCGACCCGCGGGACGAAAGGCGAGCTATCGGAGGCGATCGACGAGGCGGTCGAGGTCGTTCAGACGGCCGATTTCGACCTGATCATCGTCGAGACCAGCGGCATCGGGCAGGGCGACGCCGACATCGTCGAGCACTGCGACGAGTCGATCTACGTGATGACCAGCGAGTTCGGCGCCGCCTCGCAGCTCGAGAAAATCGAGATGCTGCACTATGCGGACTTCGTCGCCATCAACAAGTTCGACAAGTCCGGCAGCCTCGACGCCCTGCGGGCGGTCCGCAAGCAGATCCGGCGCAACCACAACATCAGCTACGACATCGACGACGACCAGCTCCCGGTCTTCGGTACCATCGCCAGCCAGTTCAACGACACCGGGCTGACGGCGCTGTACAAGGCGGTCGCCGAGGAGACCTTCGGGGAGGAATTCGACTCGACGAAATGGCCCTCGGAGGGGCCGGTGACCGAGGAGCGCCACACCATCATCCCGAAAGACCGGGAGCGGTACCTGGCCGAGATCGCCGAGACCTGCCGCGAGTACCGCTCGTGGGTCAGCGAGCAATCGGACCTGGCCAGCAAGCTGTACAGGGCGAAGGGGACACGCGAGTTGCTCGAGGAGTCCGGCGACGACGAGCAGCTCGAGGCGATCGACGAGCAGATCGAAAAGCTCGAAGACCAGCTCGAGGACGAGCCCCGGGAGCTTCTCGAGGGATGGGACGAGCTGAAAGAACGCTACGGCCGCGACGAGATCACGATCGAGGCGGGCAGCCGCGAGCTGACCTTCGAGACGAAAGTCGAGACGCTGTCGGGGCTGGAACTGCCGAAAGTCGCGCTGCCCGAGTACCGCGACTGGGGCGACCTCGTCGAATGGCAGATGCTGGAGAACGTGCCGGGCAAGTTCCCGTTCACGGCCGGCGTCTATCCGTTCAAGCGCACCGACGAGTCGCCGCGGCGGATGTTCGCCGGCGAGGGCACCCCCGACCGGACCAACGAGCGCTTCCACCTGCTCGCTGAAAGCGAGGACGCCAACCGCCTGAGCACGGCCTTCGATTCGGTGACGCTGTACGGCGAGGACCCGGCGGAGCGCCCCGACGTGTACGGCAAGGTCGGCAACTCGGGCGTCAGCGTCTGCACGCTCGACGACATGAAGCGCCTGTACGACGGGTTCGAGCTGACCAGCCCGAAGACGAGCGTCTCGAAGACGATCAACGGGCCGGCGCCGATCATCCTGGCGATGTTCCTCAACGCCGCGATCGACCAGCAGGTCGACGAGTTCCGCGACGAGCAGGGCCGGGAGCCGACCCCCGACGAGTACGAACAGATCCGCGACGAGACCCTGCAGGTCGTCCGCGGGACCGTCCAGGCCGACATCCTCAAAGAGGACCAGGCGCAAAACACCTGCATCTTTTCGACGGAGTTCGCCCTCAAGATGATGGGCGACATCCAGGAGTATTTCGTCGAAAAGGAGGTCCGCAACTACTACTCGGTCTCGATCAGCGGCTATCACATCGCCGAAGCCGGCGCGAATCCCATCACCCAGCTCGCTTTCACGCTGGCCAACGGATTCACCTACGTCGAGTACTATCTCGCTCGCGGGATGGACATCGACGAGTTCGCGCCGAGCCTGTCGTTTTTCTTCTCGAACGGCATGAATCCCGAGTACACGGTGCTCGGGCGGGTCGCCCGGCGGATCTGGGCGGTCGCGATGCGCGAGAAGTACGGCGCGGGCCGCCGATCACAGCGGCTCAAATACCACATCCAGACCTCGGGGCGGTCGCTGCACGCCCAGGAGATCCAGTTCAACGACATCCGGACGACCCTCCAGGCGCTGCTGGCGATCTTCGACAACTGCAACAGCCTGCACACCAACGCCTACGACGAGGCGATCACGACGCCGACCGAGGAGAGCGTCCGCCGGGCGATCGCCATCCAGAAGATCATCAACAAGGAGTTCGGGCTCGCCAAAAACGAAAACCCCCACCAGGGATCGTTCATCGTCCGGGAGCTGACCGACCTGGTCGAAGAGGCCGTCCTGCGGGAATTCGAGCGCATCAGTGCCCGAGGGGGCGTGCTGGGCGCGATGGAGCGGCAGTATCAGCGAGGCAAGATCCAGGACGAATCGATCCAGTACGAGATCAAAAAACACAACGGCGAGATCCCGCTCATCGGCGTCAACACCTTCCTCAAAGACGACGAGGACGAAGACGAGGAGGGCGACCAGGAGTTGGAATTGATCCGCTCGACGGACGAGGAAAAACAAACCCAGATCGAGCACCTGGAGCAGTTTCAGTCCGAGCACGCCGACGAGACGCAGGTGGCCCTCGAGCGGCTCAAGGAAGTGGCACTGGAGGACGGAAACATCTTCGCCGAGTTGATGAACACCGTTCGAGTCGCGAGTCTCGGCCAGATCACCCACGCCCTCTACG
>CAZRLK010000196.1:0-8828 GCA_964600555.1 uncultured Bradymonadales bacterium | reverse complement strand
TTCGGATGAAATTGCCCCTTAACCCGCGAGCGATTCGGGGCCATAATGGGAGTCCAGTTGTGAGCTCGGTCTATCACGGGCGTGTGGAGCTATCATGGAGGTCCGCTTCTGGGCGGCCACGGATACAGGGCGGAAGCGCGGTCACAACGAGGACAATTATCTGGTCGATCGCGCGCTGCGTCTGTTTGTCGTCTGCGACGGCATGGGCGGTCATGCCGCCGGCGAGGTGGCGAGCGCCGCCGCCATCCAGTCGATTCGTTCGGCGCTCGGCGAGGAGGGCGCGACGGTGATCGCGGAGGGGGAGAGTCGAGACGAGGCCGGCAGCGACGAGGAGATTCTCGATTTGCTCGAGCGGGCCGTCGATCGGGCAAACCGGCGTGTCTGGGAGATGGCCCAGGAAGACGAAAAACGCGAGGGGATGGGGACGACGTGCAGTTTGATGCTGTTCGTCGGCTCGCGGGGGTTCGTCGCCCACGTCGGTGATTCGCGCATCTATCGACTGCGCGAGGGGGCCGTCTCGCAGTTGACCGACGACCATTCGCTGCGCAATCACCTGATCGAGCAGGGGAAACTCGGAGAGGAGGAAGCCTTCGATCGGGACAATCCGATCACGCGGGCGGTCGGAGTCGCCGAGGAGGTCGACGTCGACTGTTTTTGTGTCGATCTCGACCCGGGCGATCGATTCGTCCTGTGCAGCGACGGGTTGACCGAGTACCTGGAGACGCCGGAGGTGCTCGGCGAGATCGCCGGGGGAGAGGATCTGGAGCTGGCGACCCGCAAATGCATCGACCACGCGAACCGCTCCGGGGGCAAGGACAACGTCACCACGATCGTCGCAGAGGTCGGCCGTGGGAGCGGCGTGTGGGATGCGCGCCAGACTTCGCCGGCGGGCCGGGCGATCCGGGAGCTTCCGCATTTTGCGCATCTGACGCCGGATCAGTTCGGGCAGGTGGCGGATCGTTTCGAATTTCGCAAATACGACCAGGGGGCGATGCTGGTGCGTCCCGGGGAAACGCCCGACGAGCTGGTGGTGGTCGCGGCCGGCAGTGTCGAGTTGACGGACGGAGATCAGGCGGTCGATGTCGTCGGCCCCGGCGAGGTCTTCGGGGAGCGGGCTTTGTTCGGGGCGTCGCCGAGCTCGACGGCGGCGACGGTGCGCGAGCCGACGGCGGTCGCAGCCCTGCCGCGGGAGGAATTCGAGAGTCTCCTCGGCGAGGATCACGAGCTGGCGGCGAAGCTGGCGTGGAATTTCCTGCAGTGCTCGATGGAGACGTTGAGTCATCTGGAGACGGCGTGGTATCGACATCCAGAACGCCTGGCGGATTCGGACCGGACGACGGCGGATCTCGAGGTCTCCGAGCGTGAGCGTTCCGGAGGTGGGGTTGTCTCCGGGGAGTCGGTCTCGGGCGTCGAGCCGTCCGGAGCAACGGGTGCCGAGAGACCGCCGTCGAGCGACGAGGTCAAAACCCGGGAGCTGAGTCGCGAGGAGGCGAATGTTCCGGGGATTGGCCGGGGAGAGGGGGGAGGGGATTCGCGGACGGGGCGGGAGTCGGGCTCCGAGCGGGAGGATGCCGAGACCGAACAGCTCGTCGGTATCCTGCGAGACGCCGCCGAGAGCGCCATCCAGGAGGAGAGCGAGTCCGGGGCGCCGGGAGGAGAGGGCGCCGACGGCGCGGAGGCGGAGTCATCGGTACGCGAGACAGTCCAGATGGAGAGTTTCGACGAGGATTCGACCAGTCGTGATTGACGAAGCCGTGATTGAAAGACCGCTCGTGATCGTCCTCCTCGTCGGTCTCCTCGCCTCAGCGGGGTGCGAGACGCGCGAGATCGGCGAGCCGGCCAACCAGGAGGCCGAGGGCGAGTCGGGCGACCGCGAGTTGATCGTCTCGGAGGATTTCGACGACGGGCGGCTCGGCGATCGGTGGACGCGAGGGAGCGGCGAGGGCGGGTCCGGTTCCTGGGAGGTCGAGGACGGGTGGTTGACCGCCTCGGACATCAAAAACGATCCGCTGTGGCTCGACCGCAAGTTGCCGGAGCAGGTCCGGGTCGAGTTCGACGCCCGCGCTCGTTCGAGTGAAGGAGATCTGAAGGCCGAGATCTTCGGCGACGGAGACCGACACGCGAGCGGCTATATCCTGATCATGGGAGGCTGGGACAATCGGCTCGACGTCGTGGCCCGACTCGACGAACACGGCGAGGACCGCAAGGAGCAGCGAAGCGCCGGTGTCGAAAAGGGGAAGGTGTATCGCTGGGCGATCGAACGGACCGACGGGACGCTTCGCTGGTATGTCGACGGCGAGCTGTACATGCGCTACGAGGACGACGATCCGTTGCGTGGAAAGGGGCACCGGTACTTCGCCTTCAACGACTGGGAAGCGCCGGTTGCCTTCGACAATCTCGAGATCTACCGGCTCGACTGAGCCTCCATGGAAACGCGAACGATTCTACAGATCGTACTCGGTGTGGTCGGAGTCGCCGTGGTCGCACTCGGCGGTCTGATCGCCTATGAGCTGACTCGCGGGGCGACGACGACGATTGTCGAGCAGTCGCTCGAACAACCCGAGGAGACCGACGAGGTCGAAAAGAACGAATGGGAGGATCGCGAGGCCGAGGCGATCGAGCTGGTCGAGCAGGAGCCGGTCGGCGAACTCGACGAGGAGACCCGGGAGATGCTCGGCACCGACGAGTTGACCGTCGGGGAGGCGATGGAGCACGACGGATTCGTCGCCGAGAAGCTCAACCTTGAAGGGCCGAGCAGGAAGGGCTGGCAGGCGGAGTGGTGGGGCGAGACGAAATACGGGGCGCACTTTTATCTCGTCACCTACGTCTTCGAGGAGGGGGCGGTGAGGATCGGCCCGAACTGGCTGGTGAGCCTCGAACACGAGAAGGTCGTCCCGAAAAACGTCACCGCGCGGGTCGCGACCGACCCGGCCAACGGCGTCGAGTCGGAATACTACGACAAGGACCGTGAGGTCGTCTCGGCGATGACTCGCCACACCTTCGAGACCGGGGTGACGCTGGCGGGTGCGTTGATCATGTATTTCGAGCGTCGTGCCAGCGAGAGTGACCGCGATACGATCGTCGGCTGGACGATCCAGCACGAGCGCGATCAGTTGTTCACGGCGTATTTCCAGTGGCGGGAAGAGGAGGAGACGACCTACGCGGAGTTCGAGTTCGACTACGACCGCAAGGCCCTCAAGGCGGTCAACCTCCACGCCGGCAACCTGATGCGAGAGGGCGAAGAATTCGACCGACCCGACGAGTTGAGCATCTTGCCGAAAAGCTATGATCCGGATGCGCGGCGTCCCTCGGCGCGGTGGACCGGTTCGGCGGCCGAAGCGTACGAAAACCCGAAACACCGCGATCGGTTCAACGCGCTGGGAGCGGTGTTGAGCAAGGACGATTTGATCGACAGTCTCGAGTGGGTACTGCGCTCGCAGGGGATGAAGGCCGACGAATTCGAGCAGTGCAAAAAGGAGCGCAAGTGTCGCTGGAAGCCGGAGCAACAGGAGGATGAGCGCTATCGGGTCACCTATCTGTACAATCTCGGGAAAGGGGACGAGAAAATTCAGTGGGACGTCGACCTGAGCGGCGACGAACCCGAGGTGAGTCCGGTCGGCGGCGTGAGCAAGCTCGCCTATCGGGTGGTGTTTCCGCGGAACTGACCGGAACGAACCCTCGACCTCCCCGCCGCGGCATGCATCCGGGACCTCGTCGCCGTTCCGCGGCGGGGAGGTCGACAGCCCGACGACCTTGACGTGCCGGAGGTGCGTGTGCCCGCCAGCAGTCGTTTTCAGTCCGACCCGCTCGGCGTCGGGAAGAGACGGCGTCGCCGGCCCTCCGACGGGGCCGGCACCCGTGTGCAGACGCCCCTGGAGGGGGCGCCCCGCCTGCCGGTCGCGTTTTTCGTGTACTTCGATGCCCTCGAAGAGTTGATGTTCGCCTCCGGCTTCCGCGAGGAGCCGTGCGTGGCGCTTCTCGACGGAGATCTCGGGCTCGACGACCGGGGAACGTTCGTCGAGTTGACGGGATTTTCCGATCTGCAGTACACCGGCGGCGAGCGGACGATGCATCTGCCGTTGCGCAATGCTCTGGCCGCCCGTTTCGACGGCCGGGAGCGGGCGGGTGAGCCGCTGGAGGTCGCCGGGTTTTTCGTCGGCCTTCCGGGCGGCGAGGGGCAACTGACCGAGGAACTCGCGAGGGTGCATTTGAGTCTGTTCAACGTCCCCTACCAGGTCGTCCTCGTCGCCGCCCCGGAGGCCGGCCGGCTCGGGCTTTACGCCCGTGACGATCAGGGGAGTTTCGTCAACGAGACGTTTCACGTCGTCTACGAATCGTGAGCGCCGTACACTCGCCACCAGGGAGGACAGGGAGATGGAACGCCAGCCTTCGGCCCGCAAGGGCTCCGACGAGATCCGGACGATCGAATCGCGCGAGATTCTCGACAGCCGGGGCAATCCGACCGTCGAGTGCGAGGTGTTGCTCGAGAGTGGCGCCGGCGGCAGGGCCGCGGTCCCGAGCGGGGCGTCGACCGGAGACTACGAGGCGCTCGAGTTGCGCGATGGCGGAGAGCGCTTCGACGGGAAGGGTGTCCAGCAGGCGGTGGCGAACATCCGCGACGAGATCGCCCCGGAGCTGGTCGGCATGTCGGCGGTCGGTCAGTCGGCGCTCGACCGCAGGATGCTCGAGATCGACGGGACCGACAACAAGAGCAACCTGGGGGCGAACGCGATCCTCGGAGTCAGCCTGGCGTGTGCGAAGGCGGCGGCGACGCACCTGGGGCTGGCGCTGTGGCGGTATGTCGGCGGGACGGCCGCCGAGGTGCTGCCGGTGCCGATGATGAACATCATCAACGGGGGGGAGCACGCCGACAACAACGTCGATCTGCAGGAATTCATGGTGATGCCGACGGCCGCCGGGTCGATGCGCGAGGCAGTCCGCCACGGTGCCGAGATCTTTCACGCCCTCCAGGGGGTGCTCTCGGAGGCCGGCTTCAGCACGGCCGTCGGGGACGAAGGGGGATTCGCGCCGGATCTCGACAGCAACGAGGAGGCGATCGAGTTGATCTTGCAGAGCATCGATCAGGCGGGATTCGAGCCCGGCCGAGAGGTCGTTTTGGCGCTCGATTGTGCGGCCAGTGAACTGCACGAGGACGGCGAATACCGCCTCGAGGGGGAGGGGAGGACGTACTCGACCGACGAGCTGATCTCGTTTTACGAAGAGCTCGTCGACACATACCCGGTCGTCAGCATCGAAGACGGCCTCGACGAAGACGACTGGGCGGGGTGGGCGCAGCTCAACGGTCGGCTCGGTGACCGGATCCAGCTGGTCGGCGACGACCTGTTCGCAACCAATCCCGAGCGCCTCGCCCGCGGAATCGACGAGGATGTCGCGAATTCGATTCTCGTCAAGGTCAACCAGATCGGGACGTTGACCGAGACGCTCGAGGCGGTGCGAATGGCCCATCGCGCCGGATACACGGCGGTCATCAGCCACCGTTCCGGGGAGACGGAAGATACGACGATCGCGCATCTGGCGGTCGCCGTCGCCAGCGGTCAGATCAAGACCGGAAGCCTCAGCCGCTCCGACCGCGTCGCCAAATACAACGAATTGATGCGCATCGCCGACTCGCTCGGCTCCGAGGGGGTGTATCCCGGGGCCGACGTTCTGCGGTAACAGATCCTGTGCGGAAGCGAGTGAGGGGAGCCCACGGACCGGTGCAGCGAGTCCGTCCGACGGTGCCAACGCATTGCACCATCACCGCATCGATGGCGGGCATCTGCGGCTCGCCATCCGGGATTTGTATTTGCCCGGCGAACCCGCCAAGATGCCTCGTGAAATGGTCTAGATTGGTCGAGTGATGGAGGCTCCGATGCATCTTCGAAAACTGTGTGTGGCCGTCGTCGTGTTTGCGCTGGCAGGAATGCTCGCCGCCTGCACCAACCAGGTGTGTACGCCCGGAGAGACCGAATCGTGTGCATGTCCGGGCGGGTACGAAGGGATCCAGACGTGCCGAGAGGACGGGTCGGGGTTCGAGCAGTGCCGGTGCGGTCCCGGGCAGCGCCCCGATGGATGGACGCCCGATGACGGGGGGATGAGCGAGGGGGACACGGCAGGGCCCTCCGATGCGGGTTCGACCGAGGAGACCGAGGATGGCTCGGCCGGGAGCGACGGCGGGGGGGCGGGCGATACGCAGACCGGCGAAGAGGGGCCGAAGCTCGTGGTCGACTCGCGGGTCGTCTTCGACTCGGTGGCGCCCGGGAGCCGGGCCAGCCAGCGGGTCCCCCTCGCCAACGAGGGGGCGGAGCCGCTGGCGATCGAGGAGGTTGAACTCACCGGCAGCTCGCAGTTCACCGTCACCGTCGCCGTCGACCAGAGCACCGGGGGAGAGGGGGATGCGGGCGCGGGAGGTGCTCCGGATCCCGACCTGGACGAGCCCATCTCCGCTCTCGACAATTCGTCGCTGTCGGCCGGGGAATCGGTCGATCTGCGTGTGTACTTCGAGCCGGAAGACGACCAGCCGGCCGAGGCCGATCTCGAGATCTCCAGCGACGCACCGGCCCGCTCGGAGACGGTGGTCTCGATCAGTGGCAATCTCGGCAGTCCGTGCCTCGAGACCAACGTCGGCTCGGAACTCGATTTCGAGCAGGTCTCGACAGACGGGACGGCGACGCGCACGGTCAGCATCGAGAATTGCCGCTCGATCGCCTCCGATCTGGTCGTCCAGAATATCGAACTCACGGACGACGCCGGTGGCGCCTTCGGGCTCCGGGAGGATAGCCTTCCGGACGAGATTTCAGACGGAATGGGTTACACCCTGGAGGACGACGAACGTCTGACTTTCGTGGTCGAATTCGCCCCCTCCGACCTGCAGTCGTACAACGGGAAGTTGCGTATCGACAGCAATGATCCCGCCGCGCAGACCCGCGAGATCGATGTGGTCGGCCGGGGCGTCGACAGCGACTGCCCGACGGCCGAGGCGACAGCGAGTGTGGCGGGAGGCGGAGCCTCCGGCACTCAGATCGACACCCGGCCGCTGGCGACGATCACCTTCGACGGGACGGCTTCGAGCTATCCCAACGGGAGCATCGATCGCTACGAATGGTCGATCATCGACCGTCCGGCCGATTCGACGGCGCACCTGACCCCGGGTGCGAACAGCGCACAGCCGGAGATGTTCCTCGATCTGGCGGGCCAGTACACCGTCGAGCTGGTGGTCTACGCCGACGGCCAGCAAAACTGCGGCGATCGGGCTCTGATCGAGATCGACGCGACGCCGGAGCAGGACATCCACGTGCAGCTCGTCTGGAATACGCCGGGGGACCCGGATCAGTCGGATAGTTCGGGGACGGATATGGACCTGCACTACCTCCATTCCACGGGCACGGCCTGGAATCAGGCGCCCTGGGACGTCTTCTGGAACAACGACGAGCCCGACTGGGGGACTCAGGGTGACAGCAGCGACGATCCCTCCCTGGACGTGGCCGATGGCGACGGCGCCGGCCCCGAGATCCTCAACCACGACAATCCCTCCAGCGATCCTACCTATACCGTCGGGGTGTATTATTTCGATGCCAACGGTTATGGCCCGAGCTATGCGACCGTGCGGATCTACCTCGAGGGGACGCTCGAGAGGGAGTACAAAAACAAGTTTCTGGCCGACACCTACGATTTTTGGGAGGTGGCCGAGATCGACTGGTCGGCCAAAGAGGTGCTCACCCGCGACGAAACCTACGAGGACTTTCCGAGTTCCGGCAACTGACCGCAGGGGGGGGCCGTCTGCGATTCCGGCGGCGATTCGAGGTTCGGGGGAATGATCGGGGGGTTCGTTGCATTTTGCTACCGGTCGCTGCCGGGCGTCTACCTGATTGACATGCCTTTTGTGCCCACGGTACACGTGCTGCGGATCGCGGCGTCGCCGCCGACGGCGGTGGTGGCGATTCGGTCGAGAACATCGAGACTTCGAGGAGTTCGCCATGAGTTCGGAGCTTCGAGCCAAAATTCAGGAGCTCGACAGCCGGCTCGACGAGCTGAGGGGGCATCTTTGACCTGGCGGAAAAGCAGGCGCGCATCGAAGAGATCGACGTGCTGAGCCAGGCGCCGGACTTCTGGGACGATTCCGACGAAGCCCAGGCGTTGATGCAGGAGCGCGGGGAGCTCGAGTCGCTGGTCGAGACGTTCGACGAACAGGACGATCGCCTCGAAGAGGCCGGGGTGTTCGTCGAACTTGCCGAGGACGCCGGCGGCGACGAGGAGACCCTCGAGGAGGCCCGCGAGCTGGTCTCGGCGGCCGAGAGGGTCGTCGAGGAACTCGAGCGCCGCCGGATGTTCGGCGGGGAGCACGACGACAACAACGCCGTCTTCTCGATCAACGCCGGGGCCGGGGGGACCGAAAGCCAGGACTGGGCCGAGATGCTGATGCGGATGTATCTGCGGTACTTCGAGTCCAAGGGCTGGGAGGTCGACATCACCGACCGCCAGGAGGGCGAAGAGGCCGGGGTCAAGAGCGTCGACATGATGATCGAGGGCGACTACGCGTACGGCCATCTCAAAGCTGAAAACGGCGTCCACCGGCTCGTGCGCATCAGCCCGTTCGACAGCTCGAGCCGCCGCCACACCAGTTTCGCCGGTGTCAACGTCGCCCCCGAGATCGACGACGACATCGAGGTCGAGCTCAACGACTCGGATCTGCGCATCGACACGATGCGTGCCTCCGGAGCGGGCGGCCAGCATGTCAACCGGACCGAATCGGCGGTGCGGATGACCCACCAGCCGACCGGCATCGTCGTCCAGTGCCAGAACGAACGCTCCCAGCACGCCAACCGCGA
>CAZRLK010000195.1:6562-8833 GCA_964600555.1 uncultured Bradymonadales bacterium | reverse complement strand
TCTGGTCGCCCTCGGGATCGTCGTCGACGATGCGATCGTCGTCGGCGAGAACATCCACGAACACCGCGAGCGGGGCGGGGGGCGGCTGGAGACGGCCATCGCCGGCGTACGCGAGGTCGCGCGGCCGGTGACCTTCACCATCATCACGACGTGCGTCGCCTTCCTGCCGCTTTTGTTCATTCCCGGGACGACCGGCAAGTACTGGTGGCCGCTGCCGATGGTCGTCATCACCGTCCTGCTCGTCTCGCTGGTCGAGGCGCTTTTTATCCTCCCGGCCCACCTGGGCCACACCTCGCGTTGGGAGGGCTCCGGGCTCGAGCGATGGATCAACCGCCGCCAGCAGACCTTCGCCGACTGGTTCAACCGGGGCATCGACCGGTACTTCAGCCCGGTCCTCGAGGTGGCGTTGCGGTATCGCTACGTGACGGTCGTCGCCGCGCTCGGCCTGCTGGCGGTCGTCGGCGGCTACGCCTACAGCGGGCACATGGGGATGGTGATGATGCCCGAAGTCGCCGCCGACGAGATCGAGGCGGGCGTCGATCTGCCGGTCGGGACGACCCGCCAGGAGGCCGCCGAGACCGCCGCCGAGATCACCGAGGCGACCCAGAAGATGTTCGACGAGCACGACCTCGACCGGGTCGCCGATGGCGTCAAGACCAACGTCTGGGGTGGGGCGTTCATCGACAACGAGATCGTCATGAAGCCGCCGACCGAGCGCGACATGACGGCCTCGGAGCTGATCGCGCTGTGGCGCGACGAGATGGGGGATATCGAGGGGATCGACCAGATGACCTTCGAGGCCGAGCGCGGGCCCGGCGGTCACCGCCAGGACATCGAGGTCGACCTCGGCCACCCCGACGTCGAGACACTCGAGCAGGCGACCGAGACGTTCAAACAACGGCTCGAGGAGTACGCGACCACCCGGGATGTCGCCGACAACTACAACCGGGGCAAAACCCAGTTCGACGTCCAGCTCCGCCCCGAGGGGCGCGCCCTGGGGATGACCCCATCGGGGGTCGGCCGCCAGATCCGCCACGCCTTTTACGGCGCGGTCGCTCTGCGCCAGCTCCGGGGGACGAACGAGATCGAGGTGCGGGTCAAATTCCCGAAGGCCCAGCGCAACGCGCTGCACCACTTCGAGGATCTCGTCGTGCGCACCCCGGACGGCGTCGAAGTGCCCCTGCTCGAAGTCGCCGAGGTGACGCCGACCGAGGCGTTTACCAGCATCCAGCGCCGCGACGGCCGCCGGGCGGTCACCGTCAGCACCGACGTCGAGCCCCCGAGCGCCGTCGGCCGGGTCATCGAGTCGCTCGAGCGCGAGGAGTTGCCGACGCTGCAGACCGACTTCCCGGGGCTGACCTGGAGTTTCGAGGGCTCGCAGGCCGAGATGCGCGAGTCGACCCGGGCGCTGTGGGGCGGATTCATCCTGGCGATGCTCGTGATCTATTCGCTGCTGGCCGTCGCCTTCAACAGCTACGTCCAGCCTCTGATCATCCTCGGGGTCATCCCGTTCGGCATCATCGGCGCCGTGCTCGGCCACATGCTGCTCGGCGAGGACCTGTCGTTGATGAGCCTGATGGGGATCATCGCCCTGTCGGGGGTCGTGGTGAACGACTCGCTGATCATGATCGATTTCGCCAACCGCAACCGCCGCAGCGACGACACCGTCTTCGAGGCGATCCACCGGGCCGGCCTGCGGCGCTTCCGCCCGATCATGCTGACCACCCTCACCACCTTCGGCGGCCTCGCGCCGATCATCCTCGAGACCTCCAACCAGGCCAACCACCTCATCCCGATGGCCATCTCGCTCGGCTTCGGGATCGTCTTCGCCACCACGCTCCTGTTGTTGCTCGTCCCGGCGACGTACGTCATCTTCGACGATGTCGGCCTGCTCGACGCCGCCGGGCCCGACGAGCCGAAGTCCGAACCCGACACGCCCGATCCCGACATGTCCCGGCCATAACGGCGGGTCCGGCTCGGCCAATCGACGGCGACGGTTGGGCCGCGCCTTCGCATCCGGTAGACTACGCCGTCCCGTGATTCCTCGACCGACGTCCGATTCCGACTGACGGCGCTTTTCCGATGGCTGACGATCTCTTCGCCTCGCTCGACCTCCTCGACGACCGCCGCTCCGGGAAGCTCGATCGCCGCGAATTCCTCACCTACATCGGCGCCTCGCTCGCCGCGTCGGCCTGCGACGCCGCCACCGGGGCGGCCGGTCCGGGCGTGTTCGGCGATGCCGGCGGCGCCGACGCCACCGGAATCGACGCC
>CAZRLK010000195.1:0-6552 GCA_964600555.1 uncultured Bradymonadales bacterium | reverse complement strand
GGCGATGCCGGGGAGGGCGACGCCGAACAGGGCGACGCCGACGCCCAGTCGTTCGACGACCTCGACGCCAATCCCTTCCGCCTCGGCGTCGCCTCGGGCGATCCCCGCGCCGATCGCGTCGTCCTCTGGACCCGCCTGATCACCGATCCACCCCGGGGCGGTCGCCTCCCCGCACGCCAGATTCCCGTCGTCTGGGAGGTCGCCGAATCCCGGCCGCCCGCCGACGGGCAGGTCACCCGCGAGTTCGACCACGACGCGATCGTCCGCTCCGGCACCACGATGGCGAAACCGGAGTGGGGCCACTCGGTGCACGTCGACGTCGAGGGGCTCGACCCGGACGCCTGGTATACCTACCGGTTTCGCGTCGGCAAAAGCTGGAACAGCCGCGTCGGCCAGACCCGCACGCTTCCCCGCCGCGACGCCCGGCCCGAGGCGTTCCGCGTCGCCACCGCCTGCTGCCAGGCCTGGCCCGAAGGCTACTACACCGCCCACGCCCACCTGGCTCGCGAGGACAACCTCGATCTGGTCTTTTTTCTCGGCGATTACGTCTACGAGAAGACCGCCGGCGAGATCATCCGCCCCCACCCGACCGACGTGCCCGCCACCCTCGAGGAGTTTCGCCGCCGCTACGCGCTGTACAAGGCCGAACCGCAGCTTCGCGAGGCGCACGCCCACTGCCCCTGGGTGGTGACCTGGGACGACCACGAGGTGCGCAACAACTACGCCGGCACCGAGCCCGTCCAGGAGGATCTGAGCGTCGACCAGTTCAAACAGATCCGGGCTGCCGCCTACCAGGCGTACTACGAGCATCTGCCGGTCCGCGTCCCCGAGCGGCCCGAGGACGACGCCATGAAGATCCACCGGCAATTCCGGGTCGGCGACCTGGTCGACTTCGAGGTCCTCGACGGCCGCCAGTACCGCAGCGGCGTCACCTGCTCGGGCAAGGTCGAGCGGCGCTGCGACGAGGCGACCGACTCCTCGCAGAGCATGCTCGGCGCGGATCAGCGCGAGTGGCTCGTCGGGGCGCTCGACGCGAGCTCGACCGTCTGGAACGCTGTCGTCCAGCAGACCATCTTCACGCCGATCAACTTCAGCAACACCGTCATCAACTCCGACATGTGGGACGGCTACCAGCACGAACGCCAGCAGATCATCGACGTCCTCGCCGACCGGGTCGACAACCCCGTGATGCTGACCGGCGACATCCACATGGGGCTTTTGCTCGAGATCCCGCGCGACGACGACGATCCCGGCGACGACCCGATCGCCCCCGAGATCGTCGCCACCTCGATCACCTCCGAGAACACCACCGACGGCTGGGGCAGCCGCCTCGAAGACCTGGTGCCGTCGCTCGGCCAGGTGCGGTATTTCAACCCCGACGAGCGCGGCTACACCGTCGTCGAGTTCGGCCGCGACGAGGTCCGCGTGCATTACCGCACCGTCTCGACCGTCCACATCTCCGAGGCGCGCCTCGAGACCGACGCGACCTGGACGATCGAGCGGGGGAGCGGCGAGTTGAACGAGCTGTGAGAGGCGGACGGCATCGGACAATTGTCGGACGGCATCGGACCATCTGATATTCGGACGGTGGGAGGGTCGGACGTATCGGACAATTGGAACGAGAAAAACAAAAACCCCCCGGACAAACGGAACAAGAAACCAAAAACCCCGGCCCGTGGGGGGGCCGGGGTCGGTGAGTCGTGGTGGGGGGAGTGCAACGACGACCGGCTTAGAGCCGGTTTCAGGACCTCGGCGAGGAGCGAGAGCGTGGCTGGTGCGTGCAAGCGCCAGGAGCCGATGCGCAGGCGATACCGGAGGTATCGTCGAGTTTCGGCGACGCCGCGATTGCCGTGCCAGACGCGCTCGTAGCCCCGTGCGAGTGTTTTGAAACCGGCTCTTAGCTGAGCTCGTCCGAGGAGTCATCCCCGGAGGTGCCGTCGGACGGATCGCCGTCGGACGTCTCCTCGGACTCTCCGTCGCCGGAGGGGCCGTCGGGACCGGTCGGATCGCCGGTCTCGGGGTCGACGTCCCGGGCTTCGCCCTGGCGCCGGTACTCGCGGGCGACCCGCTCGTCCTGCGCCTCCACCGGCGCGAGCAGTTGCTCGCGGATGTCGGGCTGGTTGGCGTAGTCGCCGAGAATCATCGCGATCACCTTGTGGAACGCCTCGCGTCCCTTGCGACGGGCCTCGCGCACGTCGTCGAAGGTGACCTGCTCGTCGTTCGCGAGGTCGAGCTGCTCACCGAACGTCGCGTTGAGCTCTCGCAACGACTCGACCATCGCCTCGATGCCGAGTGCCTCGACGTGTTCGGTGAAACTCGCGTCGATCAGCTCGAGCAGGTCGGCGATGTGCATGTACTGCTCGTCGTACTTCGACGAGGTCACCGGATAGACGCCGGCGGGGAAAAGCTCGTCGCGCATCTCGCGTGCCAGGGCGCGCTGCCGACACTCGGTGTCGAGCTTGGCGTTGGCCACGATGACATCGTGCAACGACGAGAGCGTCCGGTCGAGTTTGTCGTCGACCGCGGCCGCCTCGTTGCGGGCAGTGCTTCGGTTGTCGCGCTCGTTTTTCCACTCGAGCTCGATGTGGCCGGCCTCCTTGTTCAACCCCAGCGCCTCGCGGATCTGGTCGGCGAGCCGCGTGTTGTCGAGGTTCTCGACCATCTCGCCCTGCTTGTTGAGACAGTACCGAATGGCACCGGTGCCGAGCTGTCGATAGTTGAAACGATCACCAATCAGACTCATCGCATACTCCTGAGCAACAGTAGCGGGTAACGACGCTTCCCCCGGGGCGTGTCGCGCCTCCTCCAGACACGCATCGCACGGTGCACGCACCATCGATACGCCAGGGCCGACGGCCCGACGCGATACTGCTCGCCTACGCAGGTGAAGCGGTGATCAGACAAATCCCAATCGGGATGGAGAATGTAGCCCCAACGTATACCACCGGCTCCGCAACCGGTAAAGGCTCTTCTCGCCACACCGACCTCGACCGACTTACCGTCTCGTAACCCCGGTCGCAGGCACAATTCGTACCCCCGGCCAAAGGCCGGGGTCGTTACCCGCCGTTTTCGACGTATTTTCGTAGCCCCGGTCGCAGGCGACCACCGGGAGCCGGAGGCCGGGGTTGATCGCGCGACCCCCGGACTCGGATCGACGGTGCGCCGATCTTGCGCGATCTGTCATCTCGCTGTCATCGAAACGTTTCTTGTCCGATCGCGGGGCCGTCCCGAAACTCGAGGGGAACTTGGGAAGTAACCCAGCGGTGGCTTTGCGATGCCAGATTCGACCGAACAGACCCCGGGCGGCGACGCCGACAAGGCAGACGAGCCGAACTACGGATCCTCGCCTCACGAGTATCCCGGTGCACTCGTCGTCGTCGAGGGAATCGACGGGTCCGGCAAGAGCACCCAATTGTACCTGCTGAGACGCTGGCTCGAATTGGGCAAATACAAGATCCATTTTACCGAATGGAACTCCTCTCCGCTCGTCGCCTCGGCGACCTCCCGGGGCAAAGACCAGCGCATGTTGACGCCGATGACCTTCTCGATGATCCACGCCGCCGATTTCGCCGACCGGTGTGAACGCCAGATCATTCCCTTGCTGTCGGCCGGCTATCTGGTGCTGGCGGACCGGTATTAGTACACCGGCATCGCCCGCGACAAGGGCCGAGGCGTCCCGACCGAATGGGTCCGCAACCTCTATCGCTTCGCCCCCGTCCCCGACGTGACCTTTTACTTTCGGGCGCCCCTCGAGGTGTCGCTGCGACGCATCCTCGGCGGTCGCTCGGAATTGAAATACCACGAGGCCGGGATGGACATGGGCTTTTCGCTCGACCCCGTCGAAAGCTTCCGGATCTTCCAGGACCGTATCCAAAAGCAGTACGACGCAATGGTCGACACCGACGATTTTGTACAGATCGACGCCACGCAGTCGGTGGCGGAGCAGCAAAAGACGGTCCGAGACGTCGTCACCTCGTGCATCGACCTCTCCCGTTTCGAGATGGACACACACGACGATGACTGACCATGGCGATGATACGCACCTCGATCCCGACCGTGCCCTCGACGACCTGCCGGCCGAGGCGCCGCAACCGTCTGCCCCTCGGCCCCAGTCGATGGCCTACGAGATTCGGCTGCCGGATCTCGACCCCGAGGAGATGACCGGGCAGTTGATCGTGATCGAAGGGCCGGATGGGTCGGGACGCTCGACGCAAATTCAATTGCTGACCGAGTGGCTCGAAGCGAACGGCTTTGCGGTCCAGACGATGGGCCTTCGTCGCTCCCGACTGCTCGCCCAGGACATCGACCAGCTACTGGGTCGCAACGATCTGCAGCCGCTGACCCTGGCATTGCTGTACGCCACCGACTTTTACGACCAGTTGGTCAACCGCATCGTTCCGGCGCTGCGGGGGGGATTTGTCGTGCTCGCGGACCGTTACGTGTATACCTTGGTCGCTCGTGCCGTCGTTCGGGGCCTCGACCGCGAATACCTCTGGAACGTGTACGGATTCGCCGTCGACCCCGACCTGTCGTTTCGCCTCGAAGTCTCGCCGCAGACCTCCTTCGAGCGGCTATTCGAACAACAGCAATCGATCAGCTACTGGGAAGCCGGAGGGGACTTGAATCTGTCGTCGAACCTCTACGAGTCGTTCGTCGACTACCAGACGATGCTGCGCGACGAGTTCAATCGCCAGACCGATCGATGGGGCTTCGAGGCGATCGACGCCGAAAAGTCGGTCCCGCAAGTCAACGGCGCGTTGCGAGAAGTCATCGGGGACCATCTCGACATCGAGGATCGGTCCTACGAGCCATCCGACAAATTTCTGCCGATCTGGAACAAATAGGACGTTTTATCAAGGGAGCGCGAATCATGTACGAGCCCGCCACCATCGGAGCTATCGACGCCGGCACCAACGCCATCCGCGTCGTCGTCGCCAGGACGCAAGGTCCGGGCGAGTACGTGCGCATCCACAAGGAGCGTTGGCCGGTGCGTCTCGGGCACAACGTGTACACCCGCCAGTCGTTCGACTCCGAGACCATCGAGCAGGCGACCGACGCATTTCGGCATTTCTCGGATCTGTTCGACCGCTACGAGGTCGACCAATATCGCGCCGTGGCGACCAGCGCGACCCGCCAGGCGGACAATCGCGAGGTGTTGTTGGGACGGTTGAAGCGCGAGTCGGACATCGATCTGGAAGTGATCGACGGGCGGGAAGAGGCACGGCTGACCCACGGCGCCATCAGGCACTGGCTCGACGAGACCCACCGGCCGGAGCTGGTGGTCGATATCGGCGGGGGAAGTCTCGAGTTGCTGATCGTCGAAAATGGGGAGGTCGTCGACACGACGAGTCTGCCCCTCGGGACGGTGCGGTTGATGGAGACGTTCGGCGTGTACGGCTCGATCGATGTCTTCGACGCCGAGATGCTGCGTCGCTACGTCGAGACGATGCTGCAGGCCTACGCCGATTGTGGCGATCTCCGCATTCGGGGGGCCGTCGGCGCCGGAGGCAACGTCGAGTCGCTGGCCGACATCTACCAGGGCGGAGAGTTGTACGGATACGACTCACTCGATCTCGGGGCGATGTCGCGGGATCTCGACCGGGTCACCCGGCTCGGCATCCGGCAGCGCATGGAGCTTTTCGGGGTTCGCCGAGACCGCGCCGAAGTAATGGCGATCGCGGCGATCGTTTTGTCGGCCCTCGGGAAGACCTTCGGTGTCGAGCGTCTGTCGGCGCCCGATGTCGGGGTCCGCGAGGGGGTCTTGTTGGAGCTGTCCCGCCGGACGTTCTCGGCGGATCAGGCGCCGGACTTCGAGCGACGCCGTGAAAACCTGCTGGACTCGTGCCGCGAGTTCGCCCGTCGACTCCACTGCCCGAGCGAACATACCGAACACGTCTGCCGGATCGCCGGCGAGATCTTCGACGAGTGTGCCGAACACCACGAGATGGGCCGCAGGGAGCGGCTCGTGTTGGAATGCGCGGCGCTGATGCACGAGATCGGCTATGCGGTCCAACGCTCCGGCCGCCACAAACACGCCGCCTATCTGATCGAAAACGGTCAGCTGCACGGACTCCGCGGCTGGATGCGCCAGATGGTCGCCGTCGTCACCCGCCACCACCGCTCGGCGTTCCCCGCCCCGCGCCACGCTCGGTTCATGAGCCTCGACGAGACGGACCGTCCGAAAGCCCTCAAACTCTCGGCGATTCTTCGGATCGCCGACGGGCTCGATACCAACTTCAATCAGCTCGTCGACCAGGTCGACCTCGAGGTGGACGGCACGACGGCGACCCTCGAACTCGACCTGCGCGCCGATTCCGAACTGCCCGCGCTGGGCGCAGCTCAAAAGGGACACCTGTTCGAGGTGGCCTTCGGCCTCGAGCCGAACTTCGAGGTCGTCTCCTCTCCCACCGCCCGGATGCCGTCCGGCGACGAGAGCCATTTCTCCCACGTCTAGCAGCCTGTTGCACATAGATTCATGTTCGCCTCGGCGGCGGATGTTGCGCCAGATCCGCCCGTATTCCTCGCAATAGCGCTGCTATTTGCTCGTCATAC
>CAZRLK010000194.1:0-8848 GCA_964600555.1 uncultured Bradymonadales bacterium | reverse complement strand
TCGCAGGCGACCACCGGGAGCCGGAGGCCGGGGTATTGCGCGGAAACACTGAAAACAAGGTTTTCTCCGCGCGCTCAACCCCGGCCTCCGCTTCGCTCCGACCGGGGCTACGAAACGAGGCGACCCGAGTCACCTTATCGTTCCGGTGTTTCGGGGAGTGGATGACTTTTCGGACGGCATCAAAATAAACAGGCGTCTCCTCCGTAATCCCCAGCCTCGGCTCCGGTAGCGAGTCGACCGAACCATCCCCATGCCTCTCTCGGCTCCGGTAGCGAGTCGACCGAACCACCTCCGGACCCGACTTCGCTTCCGGTCGACCTCCGCCGGTGGTATCCCCGGGAGATTGTCCGTCCGCCGGTCGACACGTCGCCGACCGCCTGCGAGAGGTACCCTCCCACCGCATCGACCCACCGGCGAGACTATCTCGCGGAGATTGGGCCCCCCGGGGGTCGACTCGTCAGCGAGTACCTCCGCCACCCACTGTTGAACCGGCGCCTGCGGTCGACGAGTACCTCCCGGAGTCACTTTTTTCCAAAACGACCCCCGACCGACTATGTGCCGGAGATTGGGGATCCCCACATCGACCGGCGGAAAAGTTCGATTCGGAGATTGGGGTGAACCGGTCGCCCCGGGGCCGAACCGGCCGCCGACATTCCCCCGACCGGCCGACCCCCGGTCCCACGACAAAGCTCGCTCCCGACGGCCTCTCGCAAGAAGAGACCGCCCGGGGCGGGCTGATGATCTCTCGGCTGGGGCTGCCAGTTTATACTGGCTACGGCAGTGCGCTCCCACAAAGTTCGGGCTTCCCCCGTTTGACTACTACGGATCGTAGTAGTAACAGTCCATCCGACGCGGCTCTCTTTTTTTGCTCGCGTTTCGCGATTTCTACTACTGTCCGTCGTAGGTATCTCGTGCGCTACGTTCGTGCCATGCTGGTGGTGGGCATCGCGGCCCTCGCTTTCGGCGGGTCGGCCGGGTTGTCTGCGCAGGAGAGCGGGGTCGACGCCTCCGGGTCCGACGAGGCGCCGCCCGTCGGCGAGTTGCTGCCGAGCGACCTCGAGGCGGCGGAGGTGACGCTCGCCGAGTTGCTCGAGGTCGCCCGGACCGAGGCGCCGGCCGTCGAGCGGGCCGTCGCGCGGCTCGACCGGGCCGACGCCCGGGTCGAGGGGACCGACGTGCTGACGATCCACGACCCGGAGTTTCGGGTGGGCGTCGAGCGGTTTCCTCTCGGGGAGTTCAGCCACGGCGAGGCGCAGGTCGGGCTGTTCCAGCGCTTGACGATCGGCGGGGAGCAGACGACGCGCCTGGAGGCCGCCCGGTCGCGCCGGGAGGTCGCCGACCGGCGGCTCGAGGAGACGCGCTGGGAGGTCCACGCCCGAGTCCACCGGCTGTACAACCTCGCGCTGGTCGACGCCACGCGCCTGCGGCTCGCCGCGCGGCTCTCGCGGTTCTCGGAGGGTCTGCGCGAGATCGCCCGCCGCCGGGTCGAGGCTGGCGAGTCGTCGCAGGTCGCCGTGCAGGTGGCGGAGGCCGAGGTGGCGCGGGCGAAACAGCAGTTCCTCGAGGCCCGGAGTCGGCTCGTCGGCCGGCTCCGCAAGCTCGAGGAGGTCGCCGGCTGGCGACGCGAGGCCGTTCCGCTGCCCGAGGGGTCGCTGCCGGAGGCTCCCGAGGAGGTCGACGCCGACGAGCTGCGGGAGCTCGCCCGCGAGTCGTATCCGCCGGTCGAGACGCGCGAGGCGGCCCTCGAGGCGGCGCGGGCGAAGGAGCGTCTCGAGAAGCGCCGCGGGCTGCCGGACCCGGGCGTCGGGCTCGCTTACAAGCACAAGTCGCCGGAGGCCGGTCCCGACGCCGGGGGGCTGGTCGCGCAGCTTTCGGTGCCGCTGCCGGTCTGGAATCGCAACCGCCTCGAGCGGATGGTCGGCGCCGCCGAGGTGCGGGTCTCGCGGACGGAGCTCGCGTCGCTGCGCCGGGAGCTGGGGCCGAAGGTCGCCGACGCGGTGCAGGCGCTCGAGTCGGCGGTCCGTCAGGTCGACATCTACGACGAGCGGGTCGTCCCGGCCTTCGAGCGCGAACTCGAGATGCTGCAGCGAGGCTACCGGGCCGGCGAGTTCGACATCACCGACATCACCGTCGCCCGGGAGCGTCTGCTGGAGAATCGCCGCCGGGGGCTTCAGGCCCGGGCCGAGTACGTCCGGGCGGCGGCGCGGGTCGAGCGGCTGACCGGCCGCGAGTTCTGGGAGGGCGTCGAGCCCGAACGCGACGATACGCAGGGAGGTGCGCCGTGAGACGACGGGTCGTCCGGAGATGGTTTTGTCTGCTGGTGGGTCTCGCGGCGGTCGTCGGGGCCGGCTGCGAGTCGACCTCGGCGCCCCGTTCGGCGGGTGGGGATACCGGGGCGTCCGAGCACGGCGGTCCCGACGAGCACGCCGGCGGTCACGACAAGCACGGCGGCGGGCACGACGAGCACGGCGGCCACGACAGGTCCCGCACCGTCGAGCTGACCGAAAAGGCCGAGTCCCGCTACGAGCTGCAGACCAGGCAGGCCCGGGGCGGCAGCCTCGCCGACCGCGTCTCGGCGCCGGCGAAGGTCGAACACTCGCCGGCCCGCAAACTCCACGTCACGCCGCTGGTCCGAGGCCGCGTCTCGGAGCTGCACGTCACCGTCGGGGACCGCGTCGAGGAGGGCGACCCGCTCGCTGTGATGCGGAGCATCGAGCTGGGCCGAGCGAGGGCGGCGGTCGAGAGTGCGCAATCGGCGCTCGAGGTCGCTCGGTCGAACTTCGAGCGCGTCGAGACACTCGAGGCCGACGGCATCGTCTCGGAGCGGCGCTTTCTGGAGGCCAAAAGCGAGTTCGAATCGGCGAAGGCCGACCTGCAGGCGGCGCGCTCGGAGCTCGAGACCTACGGGGTCGGCGGCGGGAGCGGGCCGCACTACACGCTGACGAGCGAGATCGACGGGCGGGTCATCGAGCAGCACGTCTCGGAGGGCGAAGTGAAGGGCCCCTCGGCGTCGATGCTGGTCGTCGCCGACAACACTCCCGTCTGGGTCGTCGGCCGGGTGTACGAGCGCGACATCCCGAAGGTCGAACGGGGGATGGACGCGAGCGTGACGCTGGAATCGTATCCGTCGCGAAGCTGGCGCGGGGAGGTCGACTGGGTCGCCGATACGGTCGACGAGGAGACCCGCAACCTGCAGGTCCGCGTCGAGTTGCCGAACGACGAGGGGAGGCTGCGTCCGGGGATGTTCGGGGCGGTGCATCTCGAGGCGGAGCAGACCGACGAGGTGGCCCTGGTGCCGGTCGGGGCCGTCCAGAGAATCCACGAGGGCCGGCAGGTCGTCGTCGTGCCCGGCGACGAGCCGCGCCACTACCGGGCGACGCCCGTCGAGACCGGCGAGGAGGGGGACGGGATGGTCGAGATCGGCAGCGGGCTCCAGCCGGGCGACGAGTTCGTGACCAAAGGGGCCTTCGATCTGCGGGCGACGCTGACGGCGGCGAGTCGCAGCGGCGGCCACCACCACTAAGAACCGAGCTGAACTGCGTCGAACGGCAGCATCGGACCCCCCTTACTCTTTGGGAGCGTCGGCGGCCTCGCCGACGGGAGACGTCATGATCGATCGATTGATCGACAAGGCACTCGCCAACCGCCTGATGGTCCTGGTCTTCGTTGCCGGGCTGGTCGGGGCCGGGTGGTGGGCGTACGACACCGTGCCGGTCGACGCCTACCCGGACGCCTCGCCGACGGTCGTCCAGCTCTTCACCGTCAGCCCGGGTCTCTCGCCCGTGGATGTCGAAAAACAGATCAGCTACCCGATCGAGGCGTCGATGTACGGCATCCCGAACCTCGATCGGGTCCAGAGTACCTCCGTGTTCGGCCTCTCGCGGGTGAATGTCTATTTCGAGGACGGGACCGACTACTTTTTCGCCCGCCGGCTGGTGAACGAGCGGCTCTCGAAGGCCCGCGAGAAGATCCCCGACGGCCTCGGCGACCCGAGTCTCGGCCCGATGACGACCGGGCTGGGGCGGGTGATGATGTACGAGGTCGAAAACGAGGAGGGCGCGGAGCATTCGTCGACCGAGCGACGGACCGCCCAGGACTGGATCGTGAAGCCGCTGTTGCGGACGACCCGGGGCGTGACGGGCGTCCTGTCGGTCGGCGGCTACGAGCGGCAGTTCCAGGTCGACCTGCACCAGGGCGAGATGCTGGCTCGCGACCTGACCATCGAGGAGGTCCGCGAGGCGATCACGGCGAACAACGAAAACGTCGGCGGGTCGTTCGTCGAACGGGCTGGCGAGGAGTACATCGTCCGCGGGTACGGCTGGGTGAAGCCGGGGGACGCGGGGCTCGAGGACCTGCGCAACACGGTCGTCCGGGAGCACGAGGGGACCGCGGTGACCGTCGGCGACGTAGCGAGCGTCGGGTACGGGAAGGCGATCCGGCGGGGGACGCTTTTGTCGGGGGGCGAGGAGACGGTCGGGGGCGTGGTGATGAAGCTGATCGACACGAACACCCGGACGGTGCTCGACCGGCTGGACGACAAGATCGAGTCGGCCGAGCAGGCGCTGCCCGACGGGATGACGATCGACGTCTTTTACTCGCAGGGGCCGCTGATCGACCGGGCGATCGGGACGGTCGAGAACGCCCTGATGCTGGGGGCCGTGCTGGTGCTGGTGTTTTTGTATCTGTTTCTCGGGAACCTGCGATCGACGCTGATCGTCGCCTCGATTCTGCCGCTGTCGGCGCTGGCGGCGTTCGTCGGGATGAAGGCGGTCGGGCTGACGGCGAATCTGATGAGCCTCGGCGGGCTGGCGATCGGCATCGGGATGCTGGTCGACGGGGCGGTCGTGGTCGTCGAGAACGTCGTCAGCCACCTGGAGCGGCGGCGCGACGAGGAGATCTCGGTGTTCGCGCTGGTCGGGGAGGCGACCCGGGAGGTCGGGCGGCCGGTGGTCTTTTCGGTCTCGATCATCGTCATCGTCTTCCTGCCGCTGTTCACCCTCCAGGGGGTCGAAGGCAAGATGTTCGCGCCGATGGCCTACACCATCTCGTTCGCGCTGCTGGGGGCGCTGGTGTTGGCGCTGACGATGGTGCCGGTCGTCGCCAGCCTGGTCTTCTCGCGGGAGTCGGGCGGCGGGCAGCCGTGGGTCGTCGGGTGGCTGAAGGCGGCCTACGAGCCCGTCGTCCGGTGGGCGGTCGACCATCCGAAAGCCGTCTTCGCGGTGGCGGGCGTGGCGCTGGCGGGGAGCCTGGCGTTGTTCCCGATGCTCGGGACCGAGTTCATGCCGACTCTGCGCGAGGGGACCTACCAGATCCGGTCGGTACTGCCGCCGGGGGCGAACCTCGAGCAGGGGATCGCGTACGGCGGGCGGATCAAAGAGACGATCGACGAGTTTCCGGAGGTCGAGCGGACGCACACCCGGGTCGGCCGCGCCGAGGTCGGCGGGGATCCGGAACCGGTCAACGTCGTCGCGACGCTCGTCGACTTGAAGCCGCTCGACGAGTGGGAGTCGGGGCGGGACTACGAGCAACTCCAGACCGCCATCGCCGGGAAGCTCGACCGGCAACTCCCGGCGCTGAAGTTCAACATCTCGCAGCCGATCCAGATCCGGACCGACCGGCTGTTGAGCGGCATCCGGGCGGAGGTCGCCATCAGCATCTTCGGCGAGGATCTCGAGGAGCTGGAGCGGGTCGGCGGGGAGGTCGTCGAGGTGGCCCGCGGGGTCGAGGGGGCGGTCGACGTGCGGACGCAGCAGCAGGGGGGCAAAAACCAGGTCGTGGTGCGCCCGGACCGCCGGAAGCTGGCGCGGCTCGGCATCTCGGTCGACCGGTTCATGAGCATCGTCGAGACCGGGGTCGGCGGCTCGACGGCCGGCAAGGTCTTCGAGGGCATCCGGCGGTTCGACATCTTCGTGCGGCTCGACGAATCGGAGCGGGAGCGCATCGAGCAGATCCGCAACCTGCCGGTTCGCACCGACGACGGCGAAGTGGTGCCGGTCTCGCAGGTCGCCGAGGTGGAGGTCAGCCGGGGGCCGAAGATGGTCTCGCGCAACAAGGCCAGCCGCCGGCTGTACGTGCAGCTCAACGTCCGGGGCCGCGACATGGGCGGCGTGGTCGAGGAGATCCGAAAGCGGGTCGACCGGGAGGTCGAGATGCCGGCCGGCTACTGGGTCGAGTACGGTGGGCAGTTCGAGAACCAGCGCCGGGCGATGCAGCGGCTGTATGTCGTCGTGCCGGTGACGATGGCGCTCATTTTTCTGATGCTGTACTCGGCGTTCGGGACTTTTCGGCACGCGATACTGATTTTCTCGAATGTCCCCGTCGCGGCCGTCGGCGGCGTGGTGGCGCTGTGGGTCTCGGGGCTGTACCTGTCGGTGCCGGCGGCGGTCGGCTTCATTGCGATCTTCGGCATCGCGGTTTTGAATGGCAACGTGCTGGTCGATTACATCGACCGGCTGCGCCGGGACCGTCCGCTCGAGGAGGCGGTGGTCGACGGGGCCGCGAGCCGGCTGAGACCGGTGTTGATGACGGCGGCGACGACGATCGGCGGGCTGGTTCCCTTGTTGATGGCCGATGCGATCGGCTCGAACGTCCAGCGGCCGCTGGCGGCGGTCGTCGTCGGCGGGCTGGCGAGCTCGACGGTGCTGACACTGGTGTTGCTGCCGGCCGCCTATCGGTACACGACCGAGTGGTGGGAGAAGACTTCCCCCGACGCGAACTCACAGACGTGACGAGATGACTGCCGGAGACTCACACGCACATTCGCACGGCACCGGCGATCACGGCCACGGCCACGACCACGACGAGGGCCGCTCGAAAAACCAGCGGCGGCTGGCGTGGACGCTCGGTCTGGTGGTCGTGTACATGTTCGCCGAGATCATCGGCGGATGGATGGCGAACTCGCTGGCGCTTCTGGCCGACGCCGGGCACATGCTGTCGGATGCGGCCTCGCTGACCCTGTCGCTGTTCGCCCTCTGGATCGCGAAAAAGCCGCGGACCGACGAGCGGACCTTCGGCTACTACCGTGCCGAGATCCTGGCCGCCCTGGTCAACGGGGCGACGCTCGGCGCGATGGCGATCTACATCTTCTACGAGGCCTTCCGGCGCATCGGCGAGCCGCCCCACGTGCAGGGGCCGCTGATGATGGGGGTGGCGATCGGCGGTCTGCTGATCAACCTGGCGGGGCTGTGGATTCTGCACGGCGGGAAATCCGACAATCTCAACATCCGCGGGGCCTGGCTGCACGTCCTCGGCGACACGCTCGGCAGCGTCGGGGCCATCGTCGCCGGTGCGCTGATCTGGACGGTCGGCTGGCACTGGGTCGACCCGGTCGCCTCGATCGTCATCGCCCTGCTGATTCTGTACTCCTCGTGGGAGCTTTTGCGCGAGACGGTCTCGGTGCTGATGGAGTCGGCGCCGGGGCACATCGACGTCGACGAGGTGCGTGCGGCGATCGTCGAGGTCGAGGGCGTCGAGGAGGTCCACGACCTGCACGTCTGGTCGATCACCAGCGGCATGGTCTCGCTGTCGGCGCACGTCGTCGTCGACGGGGTCGACGAGTATGGCGGCTGCCTGAAGCGCATCCGCGAGATGCTCGACGACGAGTTCGGCATCGGGCATACGACCATCCAGATCGAGCCCGCCGGCTACACCCACGAGCGCCTGCCGATCTGAGCCGGCCGGCTGGCCGGCGGCGTTCACTCGAGCTCGAGACCCTCCTGCAGTTCCCGCTCGACCTCCCGGCGTACATCCTCCGAGCCGCTCTCGTCTCGCGGCTCGTCGCCGACGACGGCTTTCAGAAGCTCGTAGATGTTCGTCGGCCCCTCGCTCTCCTCGCCGGCCAGCTCGTGGCTATTCTCCTCCGGCAGTCGCCGCGCCACGCGCATCCCCCAGTACTCGAACGGCTCGATGGCGACCTCGGCCTCGTCGACCTGCGGGTAGGTGATCTCGGAGCCGGTCGGCCGGCAGTCGGCATCTTCCTCGAGTTCGTCGCGCGGCGGCCAACGCTGAGTCGCCACGACCGGCCCCTTTTCGGTCATCGCCGCGATCAGGGTGCGGCGGTAGTCGCGGTCGGTGTCGACCAGGCCGATCACCCGGCCGCTGCGTTCGCGACGCACGTCGAAATCGACGCGCTCGGTCCCGCCGGAGGACGTATCGGCGTCGACCATCATCCAGCCGGGGAGGGTGATCTCCTGCGTCTCGAGTCGCTGCGCCGACAGCGCCCGGAAGAGTTTCCGGGCGGAACTCTCGACGTAGGCAGCCATGTAGCCGCGGCAGAAGGCGACGGCGGCCTGGTCGGCACCGGAAGCGTCGCGTGACCCCTCCGAGGGCTGGGCGACGGCCGAGGCACGGGGCCCCGCCATCAAAAAGGCTCCGACGCACAGCAACTTGACAAACGTGGAGCGAGAAATCGCTCGACCCCGATCGAAAGTCGCGGAACAAGTTCTGCCCGTACCGTAGGGGCTGTTGGCCGAGCCGACAACCACGAGGCGTCGGTCGGAGCGGGGTCTGATCGGAATCGGTGGGACGTCCCTTCCGCTCCCGTCGGTCCGGGATCCCGTACGCCAAGCTCGCCAAGCTCGCCAAGACGCCAAGGCGCGCTCGTGCTCTCGGCGCGAAGCGCTCGATCCAGGCACCGGCCCGGGAGACGGGGTCTCCCGGGAGGTCGCCGCAACCGGAGCGCAGTGAAAAGCCTGGAGTTCGGCTTTTCATCTGCGTCCGCATGCGGCCGACCCGGGCGGCTGCGCCGCCGGCCGGTGCCGTCGGTGACGGCGAGGCGCACCGGGGTGTTCTTGACGCCGGGGTTGTTCTTGGCGTCTTGGCGTCATGGCGTCTTGGCGAATGCGACGCG
>CAZRLK010000193.1:0-8893 GCA_964600555.1 uncultured Bradymonadales bacterium | reverse complement strand
GGAGTACCAGCCCTCCAACCCACCCCCCGCCGTTGTCCGCCCAACGGCTCATCCGCTCAACGGCTCAACGTGGTTCGCATCTTGCAAAACATGACGGGTGGACGGTACCCGTGTCCCCCGCCACATCGCCCGTGGACGCGCAGCGGCCGAGTGGCCCTCCGATCCGTTTGCCGAAGACGCCCCCGTGAATGTCTGGGAGCACCGAGGTGTTTGACCCGAGAGCCCCCTGGCGGTTGGCCCCCTCGAACCGATGAATGAACGATTCCGACAACTTGTCGAGCAATTCCTGCGCCGGATCGTCATCCCGCGCCCCCTTTCGATCACGACCATCAGCCTCGTGCTGACGCTCGTCGCCGGGTGGTACATGATCGCCTCCTGGAACATCAGCAGCGACCTCGAGTCGCTGCTCGACGAGGACTCCGAGGCGGCCACCGCCATGCAGGAACTCGACGCCCGCGTTGGCTCGACCTCCTCGCTTTATGCCGTCGTCGACTCCCCGGAGACCGACGCCAACCTCGAGTTCGCCGAGGCCTACGCCGAGCACATCCGCCAGCTCCCCTCGGTCACCCTGGCGCATTTCCACAACGACAAGACCTTCTTCGAAGATCACCTCCTTTTGTATTTCGACGCCGGGACCCTGGCCGATCTGCGGGCCGACGTCGAACGCGACATCGAAGAGGCGAAAAAACGCGCCAACCCGCTTTTCGTCTCCCTCGACGACGAGGAGGGCGGCGGGGACGACAACAGCGTCGAGGAGACCCTCTCCGAGCAACGCTCCGAGCTGAAACACGCCCGCTACAAAGAATACCTGATCAGCGACGACGGCTACTCGGTCACCATTCTCGTGCGCTTCGGCAACACCTCCGGCGGCCTCGCCAACGCCGGCGAGCTGGTCGACGAGGTCGAACAGATCGGCCGGGAGCTGGAGCCGAGCTCGTATCACCCCGAGATGAAACTCGAGTTCGGCGGCGGTCTGGTCGACCGCAGCCAGCAATACCAGTCGGTCCTGGAGGATGTCCGCCTGTCGGGCCTGGTGACGATCCTGGGCGTCTTTTTGCTGATCGCGGTGTATTTCCGCCGCCTGCGCGCCGCCGGCCTGGTGCTCCTCCCGCTGATCATGAGCGCCGTCTGGACGCTCGCCCTCGCCTTCGGCCTGTTCGGCAAGCTGTCGACGATCTCGGTGTTCATCTTCGCGATCATCCTCGGGCTCGGGATCGACTACGGCATCCACCTTTTGAGCCGCTTCGACGAGCAGTACGCCGCCCGACCCGACCCGGTCGAGGCGGTCGTCGGCGCCTTCACCCAGACCGGCCTGGCGACCGCCCTCGGCGCCGTCACCACCTTTTGCACCTTCCTGATCCTCGCTTTCGCCCCCTCGCACGGCCTCAGCGAATTCGGAATGGTCGCCAGCCTCGGCGTCGTCTGCACGATCAGCGCGATGTTCGTCTCGCTGCCGGCGATGATCCTGACCTACGACCGCTCCAGCGGCGGGGGCGCCGCCGAGGGGCTTCTCTCCGGCGGCAGCGCCGAGATCGAATACGAAGCCCTCGGCCGGGTCCCCACCCCCGGCATCGTCGCCGGACTGACGGCCGCCGCCGTGCTGACCGCCGCCTCGATCGCCGTACTTCCCCACGTCGAATTCGAGCAGAGCCTCTCGAACGTCGGCGAACTGCAGCCGCTGTGGCAATCCGACCCGGCCGGCGGCGGCGACGACGACGGCGCCGATCCCGCCGCCCCCCGCCGCGAGGCGACCTCCCGGGCCGACCGGCTCGCCGGCGCCGTCGCCGAGCGCGCCCGGACCGTCCGCCGACAGATCGACCCCGACTCGTTCACCCCGCGCCGCGAGCAGACGACCGTCGGCGAAAAATACACCTCCGCCACCGACGGCCAGATGTCCTCGGCGCCGACCGTCCTGCTGTTCGACTCCGCCGAGGCCGCCGAGCGCACCCACCGCCACCTCGAAAAGCAACTCGAGGCCGGCGAGCTGGAGACCGTCCGGTCGGTCAACTCGATTTATTCGTTCCTGCCGGGCGGCGCCGACGAGCAAAAAAGCCGCCTCGAGGAGATCCGACGCCTCGAAAAGACGCTCGCTTCCGAGGACCTGTCGGTGCTGAGCGACCAAAAACGCGAGCGCCTCGAACGCTACGAACCGAGCCTCGAGGTCGCCTCGACGGTCGGCATCTACGACCTGCCGACCTGGACGAAGCGCCTGTTCCGCGAGGCCGGCCCCGAGGCCCGCGAGCCGAGCGACGGCGAAGAATTCGCCTTCGAGTACGTCATCTACGTCGAATCCGCGGTCAACGGCAAGGACGGCGTCCAGGCCCGGAAGTTCCTCGACGACCTGCAGAGTGCCCGCCGCGGTGCCGACGCCGAGTTCCGGATCGCCAGCCCCGCCTCGATCTATGTCGCCACCCTCGACCAGGTCCGCCACGAGGGCCGCTACCTGATCGCGATCGCGCTGGCGCTGGTCTTCGTGATGCTGATCGCCGTGTTCCGCAGTTTCCGCCGCGGCCTGGTCGCCGCCCTCCCGTTGACCTTCGGGCTGTTGTGGACGATCGCGCTCGCAACCGTGTTCGGCGTCCGCCTCGACATGTTCAACGTCGTCATCCTGCCGGCCATCATCGGCATCGGCATCGACGACGGCATCCACTTTTACATGCGGTATCTCGAATCCGGCCGCGGCTCCGTGCGCCACACCTTCGAGACGGTCGGCACCACGATCGTGATGACCTCGCTGACCTCGATGGTCGGCTTCGGCGGGCTGACCCTGGCCGACTTCCACGGCGTCCGCTCGATCGGCCACCTGGCCGTCGCCGGGATCTTTTCGACCCTCCTGGCGACCGTCACCATCCTGCCGACCCTGCTCGGACTCGCCGAACGCTACGGCTGGGATGCGATCATCGCCGACGAGCCCGAGACCGACGACGAATGACGCCCGGCCCCCCAGCGACGTAAACGATGCTCGTTGACGTTTACGCTTTCCGCCCCCCCTCCCCCACCTTGCGATAGGCCCCCAGCGTCACCCTCGCCGCCCGCTCCCAGGTAAACTCCCCGGCCCGCGCGAACCCCGCCTCCCGGCGCGCCTCGTAGTACTCGTCGTCGTCGAATATCCGCTCGAGCGCCCCGGCCATCTCGGCGGTCGACTCCGGGTCGACGCAGATCCCCGCCTCCCCGGCCACCTCCGCCGGCGCCCCCCGATCCGAGGTGATGACCGGCGTCCCGCACTGCATCGCCTCCAGGATCGGCAGCCCGAATCCCTCGTACAGCGACGGAAACAACAACACCCGCGCCAGGCTGTACAGCGCCCGCAACTCCGCGTCGCTGACGTAGTCGAGCCGGAGGATCCGGTCCCCGACCTCCGGGTGACGCAACAACTCCCCGAGCCTCCCCTCCGCCCGGTAGGTCCGCCGCTGCACCAGCACGAAATACGCCTCCTCGCGGTCGCCGAACGCCTCGATGAACGCCTCCAGCGCCCCCTCGTGGTTTTTGTACGGCGACTGCGTGCCCAGCGAGAAGACGAACTCGGCGCCCCGCGGGAGGTACTGCTCGATCAACGACCAGCCCTCCTCCGGGTCGACCGGCCGAAACGAGGCGTCGGCGGCGTTGTAGGTGACGTCGACCCGCCCCGCCTTGCGCGGAAACCAGCTCTCGATCGCCGTCCGCGAGTGATCCGAGACGGTCAACACCCGCTGCGCCTCCCGCACCGAGTGTTTCGTGCACCACTGCAGGTACGGCGCGCTGACGATCCGCTCGAGCCAGTCGCTGGCGACGTAGCCGGCATCCGCCAGCCACATGATGTCGTGCAGCGTCAACACCGTCGGCACCGGAATCCTCGCCGGCTGGAAGTTGAACGGCGAGTGGTACAGGTCGATCCCGTCGAAATCGAGAAACGCCGACTGCACGAACCGCGTCAGCGGCGAGTACGGATCGATCCGGCTCGGCCGCGATTCGACCCGCGGCGAATCGACCAGCGTCGGCCGCGCCGGGTGGGTCAACAACACGAGATCGAGCGTCGGATCGAGCCGCAAAAGCTCCCGGACCAGGTTGTAGGTGTACCGCCCGATGCCGGTCACCTTCTCGCTGACGTACCGCGCATCGAGCATCACCCGCGCCCCGGTCTCGACCCGCCGGTCGGGCGCGACCGGCTCGATCTCATCTGGCTGGATCGTCGGGTAGTCCGTACTGCTGTCGGCCATGCCTGCCTGTCCCGTTGCGAACGCCGCGGCGACTCGCCAACTCGAATAGGCCAGCCGCCGATCTGTAGCAAGGGCACGGCCCCCGCAACCCCCGATCGGGCCAACGTCGGCGAGCCGCCGACGCTCCCCACGTGCGGTGGGGTGGCGAGCCGCCGGTCGATCGACGCGCGACGTCCGCCGACATGTCCCGAGCCGCCGGTCGATCGACGCGCGACGTCCGCCGACATGTTTCGATCCGCCGGTCGATCGACGCGCGGCGTCCGCCGACATGCTTCGAGCTGTCATCGAGGTGACGCGCGACGTCCGCCGACATGTTTCGAGCTGTCATCGAGGTGACGCGCGACGTCCGCCGCGATCTTTCGAGCCGTCGGTCGAGTTCCACGCTCCCTCGTCCGACATCATTTTTGCTGTCACTCGACACGGTACCCCCCATCGTCTCGGATGTGGGGGAACGCGAGTCCACCCCCCGGGGCCCCCTCGTCCGAGATGTCTTCCCCCACCTGGTCGACCGACAGATCCCATCGTCTCAGATATCCCCCCCGGGCGTGTCACCTCGCGCGAATCATCGTCTCGGATATTCCCCCCCACCGAGTCGACCGAGAGAAAACCTCGTCTAAGATCACCGTCGATCGAACTGAGCGACGCGTCGGGAGATCTCGGATATCTCTCTGGCGGTTAACCCCCCCGGGGCCCCTCGTCCGAGACGAGGGGATCCGAAGGATGACCGGCGCCGGTCTGCAGCTTTACACACACGAGAGGCCCGACGCGGAAAGACGTCCCGCGCCGGGCCTCGATTACATGACACGCTCGACTGTGGGTTGGGCTCACCCTCCCTGCTCGTCTTGCGATTCGTCCTGGGGGTCTCGCGGCTCGTCCGGCTGTTCACCGTCGTCCGACGATCCCCCGTCGTTTCGAGACTCACCCGACGACTCGCCGTCGGTCGGCTCGATCGGCTCTCCGCTCTCCGGATCGACCTGGGGTTTGGTCCCACCGCGCTTCAGGTGCCGGCGGATCCGGGTGTTGACCTCCAGGTACGGCCGGATCACCTCGTTGAGCGTCTCGAGATCGTCGCCGTACTCCCCGACGACCGCGGCGAAAAACTCGTAGAAGGCCTCCTCCGCCTCGCTGCGCGCCGCCCGCACCTCGTCGTAGCTGACGTCGTCGTTTTGCGGGTTCAGGCGCTCTCCGAATTGCTCGTTCAGATCAGCGAGCTCGTCGACGAGCTCGGCGAGCGCCAGTTTCTCCAGCTCCGATCGGTGGTGGTCTCGAAGCTGGCCGACCAGCTTGCCGACGTGGGCCCGCTGGTTGATGTAAGTCTTCGACGTGATCGGAAACACGCCGCGGGGAAAGTACTCCGAGATCAACTCCTCGGCGATGCGACGCTTGTCGTTGCCCTCCGGAAACGTCGCAAACGTCTGCAACCCCTGCAGCAGACTGCTCAACGTCTGGTCGATCCGATCGTCGAGCTCCTTCGCCCCGTCGCGGGCGAGCGGATCGCCACTTTTGCGCTGGTCCCAGGAATACTGCTTGCCGAGCGCCCGCTTCTGGGCCTCGCGCGCCTTTTTCGCCAGCTCGAGCCCCCGCTGAAACTGCAACTCCTCGAGCGTCGGCACCGTCTCGTTGAGGATGTACTCGATGCCGCCCGGGTCCAGCTTGTAGCCGACGAACAGCGCCGGCAACTGATCGATTTTGTCTCCAAGATCCTCGATGCTCATCTCTCTCACTCCACACGTGTTCGACCCAATGACTCGGCTACCATCATCAGCTCGGGCCCCCGTCCCACGTGCGACCCACAAACCCGACATCCGTCGAGCTCGCGCATCTGGCCGCAAACCTCTCGGGAGATGGCCCCTCCCCGGCGAAACCGGCCGCTCGGTCCCTCGCCAGATCGCTGCTATGTCTCAATCTGGCACCCTTTGTACCACCTCCCCCTCCCCCACGCAAGGTCCCGCCGCAAAAAATTCGCCCCTGCCTCCAGATCCCCGGCCCGCAACAGCATCATCTCTTCTCGAGGCACTCGTCGCACACGACCACACCCCGTGCCGCCCCACGACAGCGTCACCGCCAGAACCCGCGCATCTTAGCGTCGTGAATGGGAGCGGGATCGCCGGCGTCGATTTTGTCGATCCGGAGTTTCGGAACGGTTAGGTCAAAGAGGTGGACCGCGCCGTAAACTTGTCAATGCCCGTTCAAGTAGCCGCGTTCTTGAAGTTCCCGTTCGAATTCTTTTCCGAATCCGGAGGCTTTGCCCCAGCACCGGAGGGAGCCCTCAAGCGTCACCCCACAGTTCGAAGAACCGCCGGCTACGATCTTGTCGAATTTGTCTTTAGGAGCTGCTGTTTGTCCAAACTCATTTCTCCCCCAGCACTCGACGGTCCCGCCGGGACGCAAACCACAAGTGTGATATTCTCCCGCGTGTACAGAAGTGAAGCGTCCCGCCGGTGCTCGAGCTTGGCCGTAATTGACTTCTTCCTCGAGAAAGCAGGCCGTCTGGCTCAAGTTTTGACCTGCTCCCCAACACCATAATTTGCCGGATCGCTCGAGAGCACAAGAATGAAACTTGCCCGAAGTGATATCAACATATCTACGCGGCTCGGGAGGGCTTCGCTGACCGCAACGCCATCCTAAATTCCCCGATGGCGGGGCGCGAAGAATCTCGTGAGTATCCAATTTATCGCAATGAATCGTTCCCTGGGGATCGAGACCGCAGAGGTGATGTACTCCCCCTGAGACCTCGATTAGTGGCAAACCTTTCAACACCGTTCGAGACTTTCGGCCAGCGATGTCACTACACGTCGCGCCTACATTGTGGCCGCGACAAATGACCGAGCGTATCCCATTCCCGGCGGGTAGCGTCACGTCGTTCGCGGGAGACAACGAGTGTATCCCGCGCAGCAACCATTGAGCGCAAGCAATCGAGTACGTGCCGTCGTATTCGGGAAGTCCAACACAGGTTTCTTCCCGAGTTACGAGAAGAAAGTCGTTTTCGGACGTGCGCACCCCGTCAAATGAAAACAATCGCCCCGCTCCCCTCGGGTATGAAATGTCTCCTCCTTGCTTGGAAGAAGTAGTGACACACCAGATGTCTCCGCGCCTCTCCACGCAGAGTTTTCGATCGTAGACACTGATGGCCCCGTAGGGAGACGAGTCTTCCTCCTGTTGGCATCCGAAACTACCGATCACGACAACGGCGGTCACCGAAACCAGCAGTCTCCTACGTATCTTCTTTGACAGCAGCCGTATCTTTAAATTTGTCAATGCCTTGGCCTCCAGGTTTCCGATGGCCAATTGGCTGAGCCAATTTCTCGAACACTTTCGTCATGCTGCTTTCACCGGGCGTGGGTTGCTTCCGGGGAACGGTACGGCAGCCTCGGCAAATTGCCAGACGGCATCCATCCGCTTGTCGAGATCGCGGCACCGATGATGACGCGTCACGGTCGCAGGAAGCTGTTCCCACAAGTTGCGTCCCTCATGTTGTGTAAATCGGGTCGAGGTTGAAACCGGCCACCGCCCTCCAGATTGGCTTCCTGCCGCGAGAACGAAGTTGTAAATGGAACGGAAGTCGCCGCGATACTGCACACCAACTTCGAGACGGCGAAGGTCTGTCGTGAAGATCCGCGCGACTACCTCCGACGGGTCGTCGAGACCGACATCCGCAATCCGGAGACGGTGACGATGCCCCGCACGATCCAGGCGGTGCTCGACGAGCTGGACTGACCCTTTTCAAAATGAACCGAGCCGGAGCCGCACCATCATCGGTGCCGCTCCGGCTTCTTTTTGGCCGGTCAAACGTGGTCCAGCGAGGACTTACGAAGAGACTACGGAACGGCTCGCGCGGGGCGCGGCGGAGTGCTGCCGGCGGCCGTGGGGCGGTGCGCCGTCGGCGCTCCAGACCAAAGATGGTCTGGCCACAGCGCCGGCCCCGCGATCGGTGGCATGGTGCCACAACGACGGCATGTCCACGGGAGTGAACCCGCCGCCTTAACTAATAGACATAGTTGTGAGACAAATATTTTGTGATCACTCGAAAATAAAAATAGGGATCGTTGTGGTGTTCTCGGTAAGACGTGCCGCGAGTATCCATACCTTATACGATATCAATTCGGTGAAGGTAGCGAAGAATGACCGCCTACTGAAGACCGAAACTGCCGGTGGCCGTAGGGGGCCAACCGGCGGTATTTGTTCTGTCTCAATCGTCGGATCGGAGGAGTCATATGTACTGTCTTGAGATTTGCGCCAAGCGACGTTTTAAATCAGCGGCGCTCTGGGTCGTTTTTTGGGTCATTTTCGTTTCGGTCAGCTGCGTCGGCGACTCCGGCAATGATCACACCGACTCTCCCGACGCGGACAGCACGGTAGATACCGATTTCGAGACGGATGCGAGTGATACGAACCAGATGGAGCAGGTCGATTCCGGCGGGGACGTCATGGAAGCCGATACCGGAGATGAGAACGGTTCGGGACTTCCCTCCATTACCTGCGAGGACTCGGGGTCGGCCGGAGAGTACGTCAGTTCCGAGGAGTACGAGACCATTGCCGCCGGTAGCACGTTCTCCTGCGGAATCGTTTCGGACGGGAGTGTCGAATGCTGGGGAGAGGATGGATTTGGAGTCGTATCGATGACTCCCTCCTGGGAGTTCGAGGAAATATACGCCGGAAGCAACGAGGCCTGTGCCGTCGGGGCGGACGGCGAGGCA
>CAZRLK010000192.1:0-8930 GCA_964600555.1 uncultured Bradymonadales bacterium | reverse complement strand
GAGTGTCTTCCCACGTCTCCCACATGTGTTCGGGGGCGTCGGCGGCCTCGCCGACGCGCAGTTCGGGATGCACCGTTGGGAGCCTTGATCCAGTGGGAACCGCTCTTAGGTTTCCGACGATGCAACGCGCGATTGGTTCTTTCGATTCCCATACCGATAGGAGATTGCCGTGGTCGATGTCAGCGAGATCATGACACGCAACCCCGAGCACATCGAGGCGACCGAGCCGGTCCAGGAGGCGGTCAACCGGCTGTTCGAACTCGATGTCCGCCACCTGCCGGTCGTCGACGAGTACGGCGACCTGGTCGGCATCCTCTCCGATCGCGACCTCCGGGAATTCTCCCAGCCGTACGAGATGCAGTTCGAAAACGTCGCCACCAGCGACGAACGCGAGATCACGCCCGTCAGCGACGTCATGTCCGGCGACGTCATGTCGGTCAGCCCCGAAGACGACGTCGACGAGCTGATCGACCTGATCATCGAGCAAAAGATCGGCGCCGTCCCCGTCGTCGACTCCCTGGACGGCAGCCTGGTCGGGATCGTCAGCTACATCGACATCCTCCGCGAGATGCGCGATCGCCTCTAATGCGGTCGAACCGCCGACCGCCCACAGGCCCGGCCGTCGTCGCCCGAACCGCGCGGCGATCAACGGCATCGGGGGCGCATTGACACAGGGTGGTCGGCTCGATATATACGGCGGTCCGCGGTGACTCGCTCGCCGCAACTTCATGCGGAAGTGGCGGAATTTGGCAGACGCGCTAGACTAAGGATCTAGTCGGGGTAACACCCGGTGTGGGTTCGAGTCCCACCTTCCGCACTTACTTGACAAATCAGGTTCCCGAGGACTTCCCGGGTGAAGTCCGTCGAGAGAGCAACGGACGGGGTTTCAGACGGCGTCGTTCATTCGGTCTCGTCGACCAGCCCCTTGTGGCGCAATTGCTCGCGGGCGTCGTCGGTCTTCTCCATGCGCTGCTCGTCTCCCAGACCCATCCCGCGCAGCACGTGGTCGGCCTTGGTAAACTGGATGTCCCGGTAGTTGACGACCTGGATGTAGTTTCCCCAGGGATCCCGAAAATTCAAGCCGCGATCGCCGAGTATCTCGGCGTCGGTTCCCTCGAGAGCCCGCCGTAGCGGCTCGCGGTCGTCGACGACTAGCCCGAGATGACGGTGGGCGTCGGGTCCCTGCTCGCGGCCTTCCGACAGGGCCAGAAACTGGTCGCCCATGTCGACAAAGGCCATTTCCTCGCCACGGCTGCGCAGCTCGAAGTCGAACAACCTGCCGTAAAAGGCCAACGCCGCGTCGATGTCGCCGACCTCGAGGGCGACGTGGTTGATGCCGACGAGCCGCGGTTTCTCCGGTGGATTCGTCATCGTCCTCTCTGCGGGTTTGGTTCGCGCCCTCACCGATCGATACGCACGCGGGCCGACCGAACAAGCCGGGAACGTCGCCTCCAGAAACCGCCTCTCCGCGACCGTCGGCCGACCGGCTACTGCCTACCTCCGATCGGTGCATAGGTTTGCAGAGGTGTGTTCGATCCGTCCGCCCCCTGGAGTCGCGATGACCGACGATTCTCCCATGCAGAGCACCGGTGAGAGGAGACACCGACGGGACCTCGTCGCCGTCGGTGCGTCGGCCGGCGGCGTCGAGGCCCTCCGCCACTTCGCCAGTCTGCTGCCGGGGGATTTCTCGCCGACCGTGCTCGTCGTCGTCCATCGAACCTCCCGCGGGCCTGCCCGCCTCGCCGACGTTCTGGACGGCGCCGGCCCTCTCGAGGCCCGGTTCGCCGAAGACGGCATTCCCCTCGCTGACGGCCGCATCTATGTCGCGCCCCCTGACCGCCATCTGATGGTCTCCGGGTCGACTCTTCGCATCACCGACGGCGCCCGTGTCAACCGCACCCGGCCGGCCATCGACCCACTCTTTTTTACGGCCGCCGCGTACGGCTCCCGGACGATCGGCATCCTGCTGAGCGGTTTGCTCGAGGACGGCGTCGCAGGAATGTGTGGCATCGGTACCTCCGGCGGCGTCTGCATGGTCCAGGACCCGGACGAGGCCGCTCACGGCGACCTGCCCGACAACGCACGCCGCCAGTGCCCGGTCGACGACAGCCTCTCGATCGCAGAGATGATCCCGGTCCTCGAGGAGCTTGCAAACCACGCCGTGCCCTCCGCCGATCTGCCGGAATCGGTCCGCCGAGAAGCCGACTGGATGCTCCACGGCCACCAGTCGTTCGAGGCCTTCGAGCGCGACAGCGAACCGACCAACCAGACGTGCCCCGAGTGCGGCGGCCCGTTGCGCAGACTCGAGAGCGAGCAGATTCCGACGCGTTTCCGCTGCCATACCGGCCACACGCTCGGCCCGCTGTCACTACTCGACGAGCAACGCGACAACACCGAAATTGCTCTGTGGCAGGCCCTCCGGACACTCGAGGAGCACGGACGCCTCCTGCGCGAGGACCTAGTCCGCCAGCTCGGGCACCAGTACATCGAACGCGCCGACGAACTCGACCGACAAATCGAGACGCTCCGGGAGTTGATCTCGGGGGTCACCCGCTCGAATCAGCCCCTGGACGAATAACGCCTCCCCCGCCTGGTCGCCGTCCTCGAGCACGAGGACCGAGGCGACGAGGTCGACGATTCAGTCGGGTCGTCGCCGTCATGCCGGCAGGAAATCTCTGCCAGCGAGCCCCCCGAAACTTCCGGCCGGCCAGACGATCCCCTCCCGAGGTGCCACCCACCCTGCATTCCAGAGCGGCGGCGCGGGTGCTGAAGCCGGGGGCTACTGGCAGGTCTTTTCGGCGCCGCTGATGCCGATGCACATGAGGTCGTCGCAGCAACTGGTCTCCTCGCAGGTCTCGCCGCTTTCGGCGCATGGCTCGCACTCGTAGGGCGAGGAGTCGTTCTGACAGTTGCCGCTGGCGCAGTGCATGTCGGACAGGCATTCCGCACACCGGCCCTCCTCGGTGCAGTACGGCCGCTGGTCGGAGGTGCAGTCTTCGCCGTTCTCGCAACTGGCTCCGCCGCCATCTCCCCCCCCGTCGCCACCGCCGTCCCGCGCGGTGTCGCGCTCGACGTCACCGGCATCCCCGGCACCCCCGTCCGAGACCATCCCGGTATCCTTCGAGTCGTCGGACGGCCCGGAACATCCGGCGAAGACGACCGCCACTGCGAGGACGGTGCACGCCAACCACCCGGCCATCGGCCTCGAATATCGATCCTTCGACACGTTCATCGGTCATCCTTTCGGTGCATCGAGAAAGAAATCTCAATGTTCGCGATCGTGAGAGAGCGTCATGGTCCGACACAGATGCCGACATCGTACGGCTCTTCGACCATGGTCGCGCATGCGTGGGACGCACATTGACCGTCCTCCCTGCAAGGCGCCGGTACCGGATGCGGCTCATGCTCGCAGACTTCCCCGTCCGAAGAGCAACTCCCGGTACAGCAATCGAGCTCCGACGAGCACGGCTCGCCCTCGGGGACACACCGCCGACAGTCGCTGGAAACCCCGTCGGAACAGGCATCGCCGATGCCGTTGTCGTCGGAATCTCTCTGTTCGGGATTCTCTCTGGTCGGGCAGTTGTCGTGTTCGTCCGGGATGCCGTCGTCGTCCCTGTCCTCGTGGATGCTCAGATCGGAAAACTGTTCGGGGACGCAACTGTCGCGGGTGTCTGGCTCGGGGCGGGTGTCCACCCGGGTATCCCGGGTATCGGGCCCCGTCGCATCGGCGTCGGGAGCCGGCGAGGAATCCCGGGCGGTATCTCGGGCGGCGGTATCTCGGGCGGCGGTATCTCGCGGGGCGGCGGTGTCATCGCCATTCGCGGTGTCGCGGGTAGCGGGTGTATCGGAGCCATCGGGCGGACAGTTCGATGCCGATGCCGAGGAGGAACAGGTGCCGAGGTCCCAGGCGTCGGCGGAGGGGCGTGTGTCGGCCTCGCAGGCGGCCAGGAGTAGAATTGTAAAAATCACCGCCAAACCCGGTAGTCGCAGCCGCGAACCCATTGCTTATCCTCATCCGGCGCAAACCAACTCACTTAGCCCGCATTTCTCACAAAGACCATAAAAAACGGGCGGCAGATCTGGTAGAATCGTAGTGTGTCCAAGCACTTACGAAAACCAGACCCAACCGCCCGATGGATACAGAGTGTAGCGCAGATCAGATCCAGCTCAACCGTCTCGCCGGCCGCCAGGTCACCGCGCAGTTCGACGGGGGTGCCATCACCTCCGATGCCGGGGTGTTGTTGGTTCGGGAGCTTGAAGACCGACACGATATCGTCTCCCGGCTGGCCGAGTGTTTCGAAGACCACCGCGATCCGGACTACATCGAACACAGCCTCGAGGAGCTTTTACGCCAGCGGATCTTCGGGCTTGTTCTCGGTTACGAGGATCTGGACGACCACGACGACCTGCGACGGGATTTCGCAGTGGCATCGGCCTGCGGCAAAGACGAGCCGGACGGGAGTGGCCGACGTCAGGAGGCCGATCAAGGACAGCCGCTGGCAGGCTCCTCGACGCTCCACCGCCTGGAGATGGGCGCCGAGGAGTCTGCCCCAGAGGACCGATACCACAAGATTTTGTGTGACCTGCAGCGTCTACGCTGGACGCTGGTCGACCTGTGGCTCGACCAGTACTCGTCGCCTCCGGGACGGGTCGTCATCGACCTCGATGCGACAGACGTCCCCCTGCACGGCGACCAGGAAGAGAAGTTTTTCCACGGGTATGACGGCCACTACTGCTACCTGCCCCTGTATGTCTTTGCCGGCTTCTGGCTTCTGGGCTCGCTGCTTCGATTCTCGGGCCAGGACGCCTCCGCCGACTCCCTCGATAGGCTGCATCTGGTGGTCGCCACCATCCGGGAGCGCTGGCCGGAGACCGAGATCTTGATTCGAGGCGACTCCGGGTTCGCCCGGGAGCGCATCATGGGCTGGTGCGAGGAGTGGGACGTCGACTACGTCCTCGGGCTGGCCCAAAACTCCAGGCTCCGCGAGCGGATCGAGGAGGCGATGGACGAAGCCGAAGCGACCTTCGAGGAGACCGGCGAGCCGATCCGGGAGTTTCGTGAATTCCGGTATGAGACGCTGGATAGCTGGTCGAAAAAACGACGGGTCGTCGCCAAAGTCGAGTACATCAACGGCGGCCGCAATCCACGATTCGTGGTGACCTCGCTCGATCGGCGGGATGTCTGCGGGAAAGCTGTCTACGAGACGATCTACTGCCAGCGCGGCGAGGCCGAGAACCGCATCAAAGAATGTCAGCTCGACCTGTTCGCCGGCCGGACTTCCTCACGGTGGATGGACGTCAACCAGCTGAGAGTCTACTTCTCGTCGGCGGCGTACCTTCTGGTGTGTCTCCTCCGCCGTATCGGCCTTCGCGGGACGCAGTGGGCGCAGGCTCAGGCCGAGCGCATCCGGAGCGACTTGCTCAAGATCGGGGCCCAGATTCGAGTGACAACCCGCCGAGTCTGGTTCCACCTGGCCAGCGGGTTTCCCCACCAGACCGAGTTTGGCGACATTGCCGAGCGGATTCGAGCCGGCCCATGACTCCATCGTCGGGGGCTCGCGACCCGGCTGCCCTGGGCGTCGTCTATCTCGACCTCGCAGGCCGCTCCGATTCCGGCTCCAAAACCGGAAACAATCGCCCTCGTATCAGAAGGTGAACCGCTGCATTCGACACTCGTCCGGGCGACCAACTCCGACGGAACCCTGATGCCCCGATTTCGGTACCGTTATTCGGTTCGTGTGAAAGATGCGGGTTAGCCGTCTTAAAAAGAGCACCTTTTATCGTCGGATCTTTTTCCATAAACGCCGTCTCTCGGTTGCGCAACTTTCGTCTCGGTTTTCCACATCCATCGGCGGCCTCGGTGGCTTACCCTCGCGCAACTCGTCGCTCGGGGCGACCTCCTTGCGCCACTCGTCGAGGGCCGCGTCTTCCTTGCCGACCCCTCTTGGCCAGAATTTGTCGACCAAGATCCGCAGGCCGTCGCCCGCCGCGAGGGCGTCATAGGCGCGTTTGAGTTGGATGGTCATCGGGGGGCTCCTCGGCGACTACCTCACTGATTGAGCCGCATCGTGGATTTCGAATGTCTGCACGACCTGTTCGAGCCTTCATGCACGAAACGTCTTCTATTTTGTGCACGAAGCGTATGGTAAACGGTGCACGAGATGTCAGGCAATGGCATCCGCCGACTCTCGGCAAGGGGGCGGTTGGGTGCCGGGTCGGGCCGGCTGACTCGCGGGGAGACGGAGGCGAGCGTACACCCCCTCCGAACGCGCGCAGGCCGCCACGAGACCGACGTGATCCTCGAACGCGACGACGGCCGAATCGTCGCCGTCGACATCACGCTCGGCCGCATGGCCGGTCACGAAGACATCGAACATCTGGCCCGGCTGAACGAACGCGGTGGAGAGGTCGTGTTGAACGCCGTCCGGGTGACCACCGCTCCGACGGTCTACCAGCGAAAGGACGGTACCGGCGTGGTACCGGCAGCCGTGTTGACGGCACGATTGCCAGTCTCGGAATCCGTCGTCCGGTCTACGTACGCACACCGGTGACATCCCCAGACCCGTCGTGCCCACGAGGCCTTCGAGGACGTCCGCGCCGTCCCTCCGGGTCGACGAGCTGCGATGCTCCGAGATCTTTCGAGTCGTAAAAACGCATTGGCGCACGCCCCGGAGCACGCTTACGGTGGCCGGGACTGCTGTCATCGTTCGAGGTGGCATCCGTCCGTATCGACGGACGGAGGGCGGAATCTCGCGTGACTTGCAATAGGACGAATGATGCCAACCGACGAGCCCGAAAAGCAGGCACAGGTCGAAGACCAGGCGCAGCTTCATGACGAACACGCCGACCACGACCACGGGGATCATCACCAACACATGGTCGCCGACTTCCGGCGGCGCTTCTGGATCTCCCTGATCCTGACGATCCCGGTGCTGGTGCTGGCCCCGATGCTCCAGGAGTTGGTCGGTCTCCGTGAGACCCTCGCTTTCTCCGGCGACGCCAACCTCTCGCTCGGGTTTTCGACCGTGATCTTCTTTTATGGCGGGTGGCCGTTCCTGAAGGGCATCTACGAGGAGTTGCGCGACCTCGAACCGGGGATGATGACCCTGATCGCCGTCGCCATCACGACCGCCTACGCCTACAGCACGGCGGTGGTGCTGGGGCTGGAGGGGGAGGTGTTTTTCTGGGAGCTGGCAACGCTGATCGACATCATGCTGGTCGGCCACTGGATCGAGATGCGCTCGGTGATGGGCGCTTCGCGGGCCCTCGAGGAGCTGGCGAAATTGATGCCCGACGAGGCCCATCGGCTCACCGACTCCGGCGAGACCGAAAAGGTGCCGGTCGACCAGCTCGCCCACGGGGATCGCATCCTGATCAAGCCCGGCGAGAAGGTCCCGGCCGACGGGACGATCCTCGACGGCCACTCGACGCTCAATGAGGCGATGCTGACCGGGGAGTCGACGCCGGTCGAAAAGGCGGAGGGCGACGAGGTGATCGGTGGGTCGGTCAACGGCGAGGGGGCCCTGGAGGTCGAGGTCGAGCGGACCGGCGACGATTCGTATCTCTCCCAGGTGATCACCCTGGTGCGCGAAGCCCAGGAGTCGAAATCGAAGACCCAGGATCTGGCCAACCGGGCGGCCGTCTGGCTGACGGGGATTGCGCTGACCGGCGGCGCCGTCACGATGGCGGCCTGGCTGCTGCTCAGTGGCCAGAACTTCGCGTTCGCCATGGAGCGCACCGTCACGGTCATGGTCATCACTTGCCCGCACGCTCTGGGGCTGGCCGTCCCGCTGGTCGTCGCCGTCTCCACGGCGCTGGGCGCCCAGAACGGCCTGTTGATCCGCAACCGCCCCGCCTTCGAGGCCGCCCGCAACATCGACGCCATCCTGTTCGACAAGACCGGCACGTTGACCGAAGGTGAATTCGGCGTCGACGACACCTTCGTCTTCGAGGGGGCCGACGAGTGGGACGACGAGGAGTTGCTCACCTACGCCGCCTCGCTCGAGCAGCACTCCGAGCACCCGATCGCCCACGGCATCGTCCGATCGGCCGACGAGACCTACCCGGTCGAGGACTTCCAGAACATCACCGGCAAGGGCGCCGAGGGGACCGTCGAGGGCCGCGACATCAAAATCGTCAGCCCCGGGTATCTGCGCGAGCACGACTTCAGCTACGACGACGAACGCGTCGACGAGGCCCGCTCCAGCGGCATGACGGTCGTGTACGTCATCGTCGACGGCGATCTCGTCGGTGCCATCGCCTTGGCCGACATCGTGCGTCCCGAATCCAGGGAGGCGATCGCGCAATTCAAGGAGATGGGGATCACCTGCATGATGATCACCGGCGACAACGCCCAGGTCGCCGAGGCGGTCTCCGAGGAGATCGGCATCGACGAGTACTTCGCCGAGGTGCTGCCCGAACAGAAGGCCGACAAGGTCAAAGAGGTCCAGGCCCGCGGGATGACCGTCGCGATGACCGGCGACGGGGTCAACGACGCCCCCGCCCTCGCCCAGGCCGATGTCGGCATCGCCGTCGGCGCCGGCACCGACGTCGCCGTCGAGACCGCCGACATCGTGCTCGTCAGCAACAAACCGACCGACGTCGCCCACCTGATCGCACTCGCCCAGAACACCTACAAAAAGATGATCCAGAACCTCTTCTGGGCGACCGGCTACAACGCCTTCGCCATCCCGCTGGCCGCCGGCGTATTGTACCAGTGGGGCGTCGTGCTCAGCCCGGCGGTCGGCGCAATTTTGATGTCGGCCTCGACCGTCATCGTCGCCATCAACGCCCGGATGTTGACTCTGGAGTAACGCCCCCCGCTCGCACACGCTCGTTTTGTCGTCCTTTTCCGGTCCCCGACGCCATGAGCCAGCTCGTCGATTCGTTCGGTCGCGCCCACGACAGCCTCCGGGTCTCGGTCACCGACC
>CAZRLK010000191.1:0-9133 GCA_964600555.1 uncultured Bradymonadales bacterium | reverse complement strand
TCGATTTCGACATCGTCTCCGGGACGAGCGTCGGGGCGATCAACAGCGCCTGGCTCGCCGCGACGCTCAACGATCCGACCTACTCCGCCCAGCGGATGTGGTATCTGTGGCGGACGCTCGAGTTCTCGGAGGTCGTCCGGCCGTCGTACGGCGAGCTGTGGCGGCTGGGGCGGGAGCTTCTCGGCGGGACCCGGTGGTTCGATTTCGATCCGCCGGGAGGGGCCGACGGATCGGAGCGGCGAGGCGGCCTGCTCGATACGGGTTTTTTCGAGCAGCTGGTCGCCGACGAAATCCCGTTTCAGAACATTCGCCGCAACCTCGAGCGGGGCCTGCTCGAGGCGCTGACCGTCTCGACGACCGAGGTCGTCTCGGGGCGGACGACGATCTTCGCCCAGACGGCCAGCGGCGAGCTGCCGGAGTGGACGCGCGATCCGCGCCGGGTCGCCGTCGGGGGGCCGATCACCGCCGACAAAGTGCTGGCCAGCGCGGCGATCCCGCTTTTGTTCCCGACCGTCCAGATCGGCAACCGCTGGTTTTCCGACGGGGGCCTCCGCCAGAACACCCCGTTGACGCCGGCGCTCCGGCTCGGCGCCGACCGGGTGCTGGTGGTGACGCTGCACTCGAGCTCGACGATGCGCCAGCCGACGCGCAACCCCTTCGAGGAGCCGCTCCCCGGGCCGGCTCGCCACTACCCGAACTACCTGTTTTTGATCGGCAAGCTGCTCGACGCCCTGCTTTTGGACCCGCTCGACTACGATCTGATGGTCCTCGAGCGCATCAACGGTCTGTTGCGCCGGGCCGACGAGATTTTCGGCGACGACGAGGAGGCGGCCGAGAAGTTCGACCAGATGATGCGGGCGTATCGCGGCCTGGGCTACCGGATCGTCGAGCCGCAGCTTCTGCGGCCGAGCCGGGACCTCGGCAAGATGGCCTCGCGGTTTGCCAGCGAGGTGCCGGAGGATTTCTGGGGATCGAAGTTGATGGCGGCGATCGGCGAGAATGCCGCCGAGCGAACCGGTTTCGGGGAGAGCGACCTGTTGAGCTACGTGCTGTTCGACGGCGGATACACCGGCCAGCTGCTCGATCTCGGCTACCGGGACGCCGAACGCCAGCACGACGAGCTGGTCGCGTTTTTCGAGGACTGACGGGCGAGGAGACCGCCCCGGCGGGATGAATAACGGGCCGACGGCCCTCGTCGGTACCGGATGGAGACGCCGCCGGAAGATGCGCGCCGGCAGCCTCCGGGTTTGTCTGTCGAGACGCTGGTCGCTACGCTACCGGGCGTATCGGTCGCTTCGGCATGTTCCGAATCATCGACTTTTCTGCCCCACGGCACCCATGGATGAGCTGATCGAAGACACCGTCGAGTCGTTTCGGCATCTGGTGGCCCATTCGGCCGTCGCCGTCGCTGCCGTACTGGTGGCGACGGGAGGCTTCGCCGCCTCCGCCGCCGCCCAGACCGGCGGCGACCGGGGCGACTCGGAGCTTCCCTCGACCGGCCCCGATCAGGAGCCCTCCGAGGAGGCGGGCGAGCAAGGCCCGTCGCTTCGCGAGCGCATTCTGTATCTGATGAGCGGCTATCATTTCACCCCCTCGCGCGAGGATCTCGACGAGCTCGCCGAGCCCTCCGAGATCACCGACCACCTGCGGGCGATCGCCACCGACGGGTCGATGCGCCCGTCGCTGCGCGGTCGGGCGGTCGACCTGCTCGCCCTGTACGACACCGACCGCGTCGGCTCGTTTCTGGAGGGATTGATCGAACCGATCGAGGAGGGCGACGACGCGCAGGTCGCCTCGATGCTGCGCCACCGGGCGATCATGAGCCTGGCCGAGTTGTACGGGGACCAAAAGGCCGTCCAGCAGCTCGAGCACCTGCTCGACTCCGAGGATCGCCAGATTCGCTTGACCACGATTGCGGCTCTCGGGCAACATGCAGGCGAACCGGGGAAAAAGCGGCTCGAGGCGTATGCCTCCCAGGTCGACGACGAGATCGTGCGCAGAGAACTCGGCGAGTTCGTCGACGCGAAGCGTCTCACCGAAACGGAGGATTGACCGGCCGGGCCGCTCCACCGACCGTGGGGGTGACCGAGGAGGACCACCCCGGGATCCGACCCATCAGGTGGATTGAGTGAGGGCGGCGATGAGCAACGATACCAGCGACGGCCCGGACAAGGACGATACGACGGCGGTCATCAACCTCGAGACGATCGAGCAGTACAACGGGGACGGCGAGCGGGAACAAAAGGCGTGTCTGACGGTGATGTCGGGCCCGCACGTCGGCCGCATGATCACGCTCGAGGACGGCGCGGGCGGCGAAGACGGGGAGGTGACGATCGGGCGCGGTCGCGACTGTGATCTGCGCATCCCCGACGAGAAGGTCTCGCGCAAGCATGCTCGATTCCGGTGGGCGGACGAGCGTGTCGTCGTCGAAGACCTTCGAAGCTCGAACGGCACGTTCGTCGAGGGGACTCGGGTCGGCCGAGAGGAGCGCATCCTGCGCGACGGCGACAAGGTCGCTCTCGGCAATTCGGTGATGCTGAAATTTGCCATCCAGGACCCGATCGAGCAGTCCTTCCAGGAGCAGATGTACGAGGCCTCGCTGCGCGACGGGCTGACTCAGGCGTACAACAAATCCTTTCTGATCGATCACCTCCAGTCCGAGATGTCGTTCGCCGAGCGCCACGACACGGATCTGGGGCTGGTGATGTTCGATCTCGATCATTTCAAAGAGATCAACGACACGCACGGGCACATCGCCGGCGACGGGATTTTGCGCGATCTGTCGGAGATGGCGCGCGAGTCGATCCGGACCGAGGACATCTTCGCCAGATACGGCGGCGAGGAGTTTGCGGTGGTGGTACGCGAGGTGGGCGAGGAGGGCGCCCGGGCGATGGGAGAGCGGCTGCGCGCAGTGGTCGACTCGGCGTCGTTCAGCTTCGAGGGGACCGAGATTCCGGTGACCGTCAGCGTCGGGGTCTCGACGTACGGGGGGGTCGACGCCTCCGAGCCGAGCGACCTGATTGCGGCCGCCGACGAGGCACTGTACCGGGCGAAGGAATCCGGGCGCAACCGTGTGTGCCTGTACGGCGAGTGAGCCTCCCCGGCGATTTCGGTCCAAAAATTTGCGCCGAGCCCCATTGCCGATACGGTGGGGGGCGCCATGCACCCACTCGTCGCACGCATCGATCCGAGTTACAGAACGGCACTCGTCAGCTGGTTTTTCGCCCGGGCGATCTGCTGGATGGCGCACGCCGGTTCGGGGGCGATGAGCGCGCTGCCGCTGCTGTACGCCCCGGGCTACGGCCGTGGAGCCCCCCTGTGGGCGGGGTGGGTGCGGCTGTGCCGGCAGCTCGACGCCTACCCGGTGGTCGGTCAGCTCGACCTCGGGACGCTCGCGATGGCAGCCGGTGGAGAGCTGGCGCTTCTGGCCGGGGCGATCGCGGTGTATCGGTTCGCCCGGCGCGACGACCTGCCCCAGACCGCCGAGCGGGCGACCTGGCTGTGGGCCCTCTCGCCGATGATGGCGCTGACGCTGCCGGTCACCGGTTGGGCCTACGCCGCGGGCGGGGTGGCGGTGGGATTTGCGGCGCTCGGATCGCGGGCGTTCGGGCTCGCGGCCCTGGCGCTGGGGTGGGCGGTCGGGATCCGGGTCGAGGCGATGCTCGTCTGGCCCGGCTTCGCCTGGATGGCGTTTCGGGCCTACCGCCCGGGCAAGGACAGCCTGCTCGGCCCCTGGGCGGCGATCTTCGGGCCTCTCGGTGTCTTCACGAGCGTCGTCGGCGCCGCGATCGTGCTGGCCGGCGACTGGGGGATCTCGCTGCGGGGCCTGCACCCGGGCTCGCAGTGGCGGACTTCGCTCGGGTTCGACGGCCCGATCGCCGAGGCTCCGCTGATGCTGGTCGCCGCCGCTGTCTGTCTCGGCCTGGTGCTGGCCGTGCGCGCCGTGCCCCGTGACGGCGGGCGCTCGCTTCTGGCCTCCGGCCCGGTGCTCGTCTGGCCGCTGTTGCACGAGCCCGCCTTCCGGGCCGCCGGCGTGGTCTTGTTCGCGATCCCGGCGCTGATCGTGCTGGCTCGCCAGCTCGAGGACCGGTCGTTCGAACGACCGACCGTCGTCGCCTTCACCGTCGGCTTGATGGTCCTGGTCGTCTGATCGCGGGCGGCTTACAGGTACTTCTCGATGGTCGTGACGATGTCGTGGTAGTCGACCAGGTTGGTGATGTAGTCGAGCTTGTGGGTCGGGATGATCACGACCGGCGACAGCGAGTACTCCGCAATCCAGTCCTCGTACAGCTCCTGGAGGCGCTCGAGGTACTCCTCCGGGATGTTCTTTTCCATCTCCCGCCCGCGCATCGCGATCCTTTTTTTAACGGTGCTCACCGGGCAGCGCAGATACAGCATCAGATCGGGGGGTTGGATCTGGTCCTGGATCGACTCGTACAACTGCCGGTAGGTCTCGTATTCGCGGTCGCTCATCCGCCCCTTGCGGTACAGGTTTTCGGCGAAGATCTCGGCGTCCTCCCAGATGGTCCGATCCTGGATGACGTCCTGGGGGTGGGTGTCGAGTTCGAGGTGGAGTTTGAACTTGGCCGTCAGAAAGTGCACCTGGCTGTGGAACGACCACCGCTGCATGTCGCCGTAAAAATCTTCGAGATACGGGTTGTCCTCGTTGGGTTCGAAAAACGGCTTGATGTCCCATTGTTGACACAGAAACTCGACCAGCGAGCTTTTGCCCGAGCCCATGTTGCCGCTGACGGCGATGTATTTGCGATCGTCGGGGAGCGACGAGCGGTAGCGGCGTTGACGCGCCGCTTCGGCGGTGCGATCGACTTCGATGATCTGCGGGGGTTCGGCCATTGTCCGGTCGGCTCGGAGCGGGGAGAGAAGACCGGCGACGATCATAGGCTGCGGGTCGCGATCCGACAATCCGAGAGACCAATCGAATCGACAAACGAAACATTCGAGACTCAGAGACGGAGGCAGAGGCATGGTCGCCGACACCGACAGGCTACTCGTCGATCATTTTCTCGTGGGACCGATTCGCACGAACATCTATCTGGTGGGATGTGCGGAGACGAAGAGCGGGGCGATCATCGATGCCGGGGGCGATTCGGCCGCCGTGCTCGAGTGCGCCGAGGAGCGCGGTCTGGAGATCGACAAGATCTTGCAGACTCACGCCCACGTCGACCACGTCGGCGGCCTCTCGGAGATGAAAGACGAGACGGGGGCGCCGATCTATTTGCATCCGGACGAGCTCGAGATGTACCGGGCGGCGCCGCGGCAGGGCCAGATGTTCGGCATCGCGATCGAGCCGCTCCCCGAGCCGGACGTGTTCGTCGAAGAGGGGGACCGCGTCGAGATCGGAGAATTGGAGGCACAGGTGCTGCATCTGCCGGGGCACAGCCCCGGTGGGGTCGGCTACCATTTCGAGGAGGAGGGCGTGATCTTCAGCGGGGACGTTCTGTTTGCCGGGAGCATCGGCCGGGTCGACCTGCCCGGAGCGGACCGCGACGAGATGGAGGCGTCGCTCGAGCGGCTGGCGGAGCTTCCGGACACCACCCGGGTGTTGTCGGGGCACGGCCCGGAGACGACAATCGGGCAGGAGAAACAGAAGAATCCGTTTCTGTGAATCTCCGGTGGGCGTGATGGAGCATCAAGGTATGCGGCCGAGGCGACCGGCCGGGGGTGAGTGGTGAGCGGCGACGGGCCGGATCGCGGATGGGAGCCGGTGGCTGCCGGGGCGGCGGTCTGCGGGTTGCTCGCCGTCGTGGCCGTGGTCTGGAGCGCCGGGGGGGAGTCGGAGGAGACTCGTGGGGTCGGCGAGTTCGAAGGCTACGATGATGGGGGATTGGCGGTGCCCGTCGAAGAGCCCGAGACCGGGAGCACGGGGAGGGACCAGGCGGCGCGAGATGTCGGGAGACGGGGCGTGGCAACGCGGCGGGGGAGGCCGGATCGCCGGCGGGACTCCGGGTCGGCCGGGCCCGAAGCACCGAGACCCGGGACAGGTCGAGCTTCGAGCGGAGAAGGCTCCCGAGCCGACGAGGATCGTGCCGGCGACGAGCGGGCGCCCCGGCGTACCTCGCCAGAGGTCGCCGCCCCCGACGCCTCACACGGGTCCGGCACGGACGTCGGCTCCTCGCCCGACGTCGCTCGAAATCTCGGTCCGCGACGCTGGATGGCCGAAGTCCCGGACGAGGAACGCGAGAGACTGCGGCGGGAGGTCGAGCGAGACGTGGGTCCGATGTACGCCGTCGACCCGGCGGATCGACGCCGCGCCGTCGAGCGTCTCCGCGACATCGGGGAGGCATGTTACGCCGAACATGCCGGGGAGGAAGGTCTGCAGATGGTCGTTGCCTTCGAGCTGGTCGTCGACGAAGGCCGGGCCGAAACTCGCGATCCGAGCGTGCGGGATCTCGTCGGTCCGGACCCCGAGGGCCTCCGGGCGTGCCTGCGCGGCAGGATCGACGAGATTCGCTTCGAGGCGCGTCGCGACGGGCGAATGACGGTCGAGCATCCGCTCTTTTTCGGCGAACGGACTCCGTAAATCTTCGGGGCGTGATCTGGATGCCGACGGCCTCTTCCACAGGAGTGCTTCGGGTCGGTTTTGGGGTTATTGAACGGTTGTTATTAGCGGGCGTAAACCACTGATATCCCTCACTTTTCCTGTTAACGTGCGATAGTTTGAAACGGGTCGTCAAATCGCTAGTCTGAAGCTCAGACACATGGGGAGTCGACAATCTGATTGGCCGGGAAGATCCGGCCGGGGCGGAGATCGAGGAGGGCGAAGATCAGGACAGTGGTACGGACCGTGCCGCGTCGAGATCTGAGACGCAGGTGGGCTCGCTGCCATCGGTTTCGAATTCGATTTTCGTAGTGTGACTGGAGGTTGGACGATGAGGGATCGACGTCGCATAGCGACATTTGCAGTGTGTTTCGGGTTGACGGTCGTCGCGTTCGGGTGCGGGGGAGACGAACCCGAACCGGGAGATTCGAGCGAGGAGGATCCAGGCGGCGGGGACGTCGTCGAAGATGTCGCCGAGGATACCGGAATGGATACCGAGGATGCGCCACAAGACACCGCCGACACCGGCGCAGAGGACGGGACGGCCGACGGCGGCGACCGGGATGCGACCGGCGACGTCGACGGGGGCGGTCCGACAAGTTGTCCGTACCAGGGACTCGAAGAAGGGGTTTGCACCGAAGGTGTCCGCGTCGAACAGGGAGTAGATGCGGGTGGAATGGTCTCCGGGGATGCCGGCAGTCGATGCCGTGCGCCGGAGACGTATCTCGAGGAGGAGACCCCGCCCGACGACGAAGAGCCGCCATACGAGGATGTCTGCGACGGGCTGGACAACGACTGCGACGGGGTCGTCGACGAGGGATGTCCGTGCGATTTTCTCGGCCGCGAGGTGGGCATCTGCAACCAGGGCGTCATCTCCGATCAGGACGGCTCCTGCGAGCCGCCCGAAGACTATCAGACCGACGAGACGGAGTGTGACGACGTCGACAACGACTGCGACGGGGTCGTCGACGAGGGCTGCCGGTGTATCTATCAGGGCGGCGAAGAGATGACCGGCGTGTGTGAGCAGGCCGAAATCTCGGCCGAGACCGGCGACTGCGAGCAGCCCGAGGATTTCGTGCAGGAAGAGACCGACGCCCACTGCGACAGCAAGGACAACGATTGCGACGGGGAGGTCGACGAAAACTGCTCGTGCGATCCGGGAGAGACCGAAGATTGCTACACCGGTCCGAGCGGCTCGGAGGGAACCGGGATCTGTGAAGCGGGAAGTCGGGAATGCCAGGGGGATGGAAGCTGGGGCGAATGCACCGGCGACACCACCCCGGCCTCCTCGGAGAGTTGCAACGGCGAAGACGACGATTGTGACGGGGTCGTCGACGAGGGCTGCAGCTGCGATTATGACGGCACCTCCGACGGCGTCTGCTCGAACGGGCAGATCGGCTCGCAGGGCAACTGCAAGGAGCCGAGCAGCTACGAACAAGACGAGACGAGCTGCGACGGTGTCGACAACGACTGTGACGGCGTGGTCGACGAAAACTGCCCGTGCGCCTACGACGGGACGAACACCGGCGTGTGCGGCAACGCGACCATCGACCCGTCGAGTGGCAACTGTGCCGAGCCGGACGATTACGAAGAGACCGAACAGTCGTGTGACGACAAGGACAACGACTGCGACGGAGACGTCGACGGGGAAGACAGTGACCTGAGCTGCAGTTGCACCGAAGGGGAGACCGACAGTTGCTACACCGGTCCGTCGGGAACGCAGGGGGAGGGGGTCTGTGAGGCGGGAACGAAGACCTGCCAGGGGGATGGAAGCTGGGGCGAATGCACCGGCGAGACGACCCCCTCCTCGGAGGACTGCGACGGGGTCGACAACGACTGTGACGGGGCCGTCGACGAGGGGTGTAGTTGCGACTACGACGGCGAGAGTGCCGGTGTCTGTGAAGATCAGACCCGGGATTCGAGCGGCAACTGTCCCGAGCCGAGCGCCTACGAGAGCACGGAGAGCACCTGTACGGACAACCTCGACAACGACTGTGACGGTGATGCCGACTGCGCCGACAGCGACTGCGCCGGGGAGGTCTGCGGGACCGGCGACGGTGCGATCTGTCAGGGAGGCGATTGCGTCGAGCAGCGATGCGACGACGGCATCGACAACGACAAAGACGGTGAGACCGACTGCGCGGATCCGGACTGTGCCGGCGAGAGCTGTGGAACCGGGACCGGCGCGATCTGTCAGAACGGCGAATGCGTCGAGCAGCAATGCGACGACGGCGTCGACAACGACGGAGACGGTCAGACCGACTGTGAAGATCCCGACTGCACGGGCCGTAGTTGTGGGTCGGCGGGGGCGAGTTGTTGTGCCGACGACAACGACGTCTGTGGTGTGACCTGCTAGTCACGTCTTCGGCTCCCACGCAGCGTCTGGCTGCGGGGATGGTCTCCGAGCCGCCTTTCGCCGCTTCATGCGGCGGGAGGCGGTTTTTTTGTTGGGGGGAGGATATGCGTCGCGACGAAACGATTGGTCGAGGTGCGTCGGTAATTAAAGATGGCGGGGTGGTGCGTGGCGTCCATGGGGTAGATCGTCGGCGGGGACGCCGCCAGTTGGGAACCGTT
>CAZRLK010000190.1:0-9192 GCA_964600555.1 uncultured Bradymonadales bacterium | reverse complement strand
GACCTGGGTCTTGGTTCGCTGGACGGCAGCCTTGGCGATGCCGAAATCGATCAGCTTGACCCGCCCGTCGAACGTCAACCGGATGTTTTGCGGCGAGACGTCCCGGTGGATGATGTTGAACGGCCGCCCCTCCTCGTCGCGGGCGTTGTGGGCGTGGTGCAGCCCGCGGGCGGTCTTCTCGGCGATATAACAGGCCTGGGCGACGCTCATGATCCGGCGCTCCTGGCGCAGGTGTTTCTGCAGCGCCAGCACGTCCGCCCCCGCGATGTACTCCATCAAAATGTAGTACGAGGACTGGAAGTTCCCGAGCTCGTAGGTCTGGACGATGTTCGGGTGGTCCAGCTGGACGGTCAGCTTGGCCTCGTCGACGAACATCGTGATGAATTCGTCGTCTTCGGCCAGATGCGGCAGGATGCGCTTGAGGGCGAGCATCTTGTTGCCCGCCTCCTCGGCCGGCAGGGGCTTCGCCCGGAACACCTCGGCCATCCCCCCGACGCTGATCCGCTCGAGCAGGCAATATTTGCCGAAGACCATCGCGCGATCCACGACGGGTTCCTCGCCGCGTGGAGACGACTCGTGTCGAACCGCTGCCGGTGTTGAAGCCACCGGTCCGCGAGTATACGGTCGGGCCCCCGATCGTACAATCCACAATCCGCCCTCTTCGACCCCGGTCAGCCGACATGACAGACGAGACCCCCGAGGACGACCCCGACATCACGGATCGCAAACGCGACCACCTCGAGCTGACGGCGCGCGAGCAGGTCGAGGCGCGGGGCAAGACCAACCTCGTCGAGCAGGTCGAGCTGTTACACGACTCTCTGCCCGAGCTGGCCGTCGACGAGATCGATCTGAGCGGCGAGTTTCTCGGCAAGCCGATCGCCGCGCCGCTGGCGATCTCCGGGATGACCGGCGGGACCGACCGGGCCCGCGAGATCAACCAGATCCTCGGCGAGGTCGCCCAGAAGCTCGGGCTGGTCTTCGGCGTCGGCAGCCAGCGCATCCTGCTCGAAGACCCGTCGCTCGCGGCCACCTACCAGGTCCGCCACGTCGCCCCCGACGTGCCGCTTCTGGGCAACATCGGCGGCGTGCAGGCGGCCGAATACGGGCCGGATCGCATCGCCGAGCTCGTCGACATGATCGACGCCGACGGCATCTGCACCCACCTCAATCCCGGCCAGGAGCTGATGCAGCCGGAGGGCGACCGCGATTTCCGTGGCATCGTCGAGGCGATCGGCGAGCTGCAAGAGGCCCTCGAGGTGCCGGTCGTCGTCAAGGAGACCGGCTGCGGGCTCTCCCCGCGCACGCTCGACAAGATAAGCGAGACGGGCGTCGAGTGGGTCGACACCTCCGGGGCGGGCGGGACGACCTGGATCGGCGTCGAGACGCTGCGCACGCCCGCCGAGGAGCGCACCGTCGGCGACATCTTCTGGGACTGGGGCACGCCGACCGCCGCCTCGGTCGCCTACGCCAGCCGGCGCGATTTCAACGTCATCGCCTCCGGCGGCCTGCGCTCCGGGCTCGACGCCGCCCGCGCGATCGCCCTCGGCGCCAACCTCGCTGGCATGGCGCTGCCCTGGCTTCGCGCCGCCTACGAGCACGGCTTCGACGCCGCCCTCGAGTTCGGCGAGACCACCGTCGAGGCCCTCCGGACCGCCTGCGTGCTGACCGGCTCCGAGACCGTCGACCAGTTGCGCGAGACGCCCCGCAAGCTGGGGCCGGAGCTGCGCGAGTGGCTCGAGGTCGACGACGCGTCGTGACCGCGACCCTCCCGGCCGCCGGAGGCCACCTCCTCAACCGCCGTTCGCCTCCCGGACCGGGCCCCCCAGAAGCGCCTCCAGCTCGCTCGTCGCCTTCACGTACTCGGCGAGCGTCTCGAGGTGTCGGCGCCTCGCTTCCAGGAGCCGGTCGCGGGCATCCATGACCTCCAGAAGATCCATCTCCCCGAGCTCGAAGCCCTCCTGCAGCAGCTCGAACTGCTCCTCGATCGCCGGCAGGACCTCCTCGCGATAGATCCTCGCTTGTCGGTAGGCCGCCTCGACGACCTTCGCCCGCTCGGCCACCCGGCCGGCGAGGATGCGCTTCCGACTCTCCAGCTCCTTGCGGACGACCGCCTCCCGCGCGGCGTATCGGGCGATCTCGCCCTGGTTGCGATCCCAGACCGGCAGGGGCAGCCCCACGATCATCCGGAGCTTGTTCGAGACCGCCGGCGTCCCCATCCGCTCGCGCTCGAACCCCAGGCCGACCAGCGGGTTCGGCCACACCTCGCGTGCCGCGAGCTTGCGACGCGACTCGAACTCGTCGAGCCGCGCCCGGAGCACCTGCAGCTCGAGGTCCTCGTCGTAGGCCCGCTCCAGGAGCTTCTCGCGCGGCGGAAGCGGCCTGAGCTCGGCCAGCTCCCCGGCCGGCTGCGGCGGATCGCCCGCCTCCCACCCGATGGTCGCCTCCAGGTCGGCGAGCGTCCGCAGGTAGCCCTTCCAGCGCTCGAGGAGTCGCTGCCGGGCCGTCGCCGCCTCCGCCCGGCCGACCAGCACCGCCCGCCGTCCCACGTCGCCGGCCTCGCGGCGCTCCCGGGCGATCTCGACCAGCTCGTCGGTGAACCCCACGACGCGGCGCTGCAGCTCGATCCGGCGCCGATCGACGAGGCCGAGCCGGTACAGCCGACGCACCTCCCGTCGCACCTCCCAGCGCGCCCGCTCGTACTCCGCCTCGAGTACCGCCGCCCGCCCCCGTGCCGCCTCGATGCGCAGCCCCCGCTCCCCGGCCACCTCCAGGCGCTGCATCACCGTCGCCTCCACCTGGCGAGGCGCAAACTCGCCGGTCCCGATCCCGAGCTGCGAGCGCAACTCCGGGTTGAACGCCAGCGGCTTCTCCGCACCCGCCACCTCCGCCTCGCCGAGCCCGAGACGCTCGCGCGCCTCCCGAAGCTGCGGCGCGTGCTTCCCGGCGTACTCGAGCAGTGCCTCGAGCCTACGCTCCCCGCCGACCTCCCCGGCGTACGCCTCGGCCACCCCCGACGCCGAGCGCGACTCCACCTCACTCCCACCGGTCCCCTCGCCCGCCTCCTGGGCGACGGCCGATCCGCCGACCAGAAGCCAGCCGATCACCGAACAGACCATCCATCCACACTTCACACGTGCCATAACAACCGACTCTTCACCGCAACCAAACTACTTTTCTGCAGACGTCCAAACTACTCAAATAGCTTTCTGGGAGCATCCAAACTACTTTTCTGGGGGCGTCGGCGGCCTCGCCACTACCTTTCTGGGGGCGTCGGCGGCCTCGCCGACGGGTTGTTCACCCCCTGCTCGTCGTCCCCGCCGACCGCCCGCTCGATCCACCGATAGCCCGCCGGCAACACCACCAGCGTCAGCAGCGTCGACGTCACCAGCCCCCCGACCACCACCGCCGCCAGCGGCCGCTGGACGTTCGAGCCGATGTCGTCGGCCCACAACAGCGGCGTCAGCCCCCCGATCGTCGTCATCGCCGTCATCAACACCGGCCGCAGCCTGTGCTCCGCCCCGGTCGTCACGGCATCGACCAGGTCGTGGCCCCGAGCCCGCAGTTGATTGACGTACTCGACCAGCACGTTGCCGTTCAGCACCGCCACCCCGAACACCGCGATGAACCCGACGGCCGCCGGCACCGACAGGTATTCGCCCGACAGCCACAGCGCGAACACCCCGCCGATCGTCGCAAACGGCACGTTCATGAAGATCAACCCGGCGTGGCGCAGCGTCCCGAAGGCCAGAAACAACATCAAAAAGATCAGCCCCAGCGTCACCGGCACCACGACATACAGCCGGTTCATCGCCCGCCGCTGGTTTTTGAACTGCCCGCCGTACTCGACGAAATACCCCGGCGGCATCGACAGGTTCTCGTCGATCTCGCCTTGCAGCTCCGAGACCACCGAGCCCATGTCCCGCCCCCGGACGTTGAGCTGCACGTAAAGCCGGCGGCTCGCTTTGTTGCGCGAGATCATCTTCGGCCCCCGGTAGACCTCGAGGTCGGCGACCTGCCCGAGGGTCACCATCTGGTCGTCGACCGACAGGATCGGCAGTTTCTCGAGATCCGCCAGGTCGTCGCGCTGATCCTCCTCGAGCCGCGTGAAGATGCTGAACCGCTTCACCCCCTCGTACACCTGGCCGGCCTTCGAGCCGCCGACCGCCGTCTCCGCCGCCTCCAGCAGCTCGTCCATCGAGACGCCCAGCCGCGAGAGCTTCCGGCGGTCGGGGCGGATGACGATCTGGTTTTTCCCGCCCTGCTGCTGCACCCGCACGTCGACCGTCCCGTCGACCCCCCGGGCGATCTCGGCGACCTCCCCGCCGATCTCGCGCAACTCGTCCAGGTCCTCGCCGAAGATGCTGACCGCCACCTCCGCGCGCACCCCGCTCAACAGCTCGTTGGTCCGGATCTGGATCGGCTGCGAGACGTTGTTTTTCAGCCCCGGCACCTCCTCCTCGAGCCGGCGGCCGATGTCGGCCTGCAGCTCGTCGTAGCTTCGGCCGCTGGTCCACTCGTCGAGCGGCTTCAAGTCGACGATGCTCGCCACCACGTTGACCGGCGCCGGCCCGCCCCCGACCTCCGCCCGGCCGACCCGGGCATGGGAGCGTTCGACCTCCGGATACTCGTCCAGCAGGTCGCCGATGCGCTTCGAGTAATCGATCGAGGTCTCCAGGTTCGCCCCCGGCGGCAGCACCGACCGGATCTGCAGCGTCCCCTCCCGGAGCGTCGGCACGAACTCCGTCCCCAGATACGGCACCATCGCCAGGCTCCCCACCAGCGCGACCGCCGCGACGGCGAAGACCGTTTTGGTGTGGTCGACCGCCCAGGCGACGACCGGCCGGAAGCCCCGGCGCAGCCACGCGACGACCCGCGGCTCCTGTTGCGCCTCGTCGGCCGAAAACAGGTACGTGCACAACACCGGCACGACCGTCAGCGCCATGATCGCCGCCCCGATCAACGCAAACGTGATCGAGGAGGCCATCGGACGAAAGGTCTTCCCCTCGACCCCCTGCAGCGTGAACAACGGCAGGAAGACGACGACGATGATGCTCAGCGAAAAGACCACCGGCCGCGCCACCTCCCGGGTCGCCTCCAGCACCAGCTCGCGCATCGGACGGTCCCGCGCATCTTCGAGATGCCGAAAGACGTTCTCCAGCACCACCACCGCCCCGTCGACCATGATGCCGATCCCGATCGCCAGCCCCCCGAGACTCATCAGATTCGCCGACATCCCGAACTGGTACATCGCGATGAACGCCACCAGACTCGAAAACGGCAGCGCCGCGACGACCACGAGCGTCGAGCGGAGGTTCCCGAGAAACAGATACAGAAACAAAAGGACGAGCACCGACCCCTGCAGCAGCGCATTCTCGATGGTCCCGATCGCCTTTTCGACCAGCTCGCCCTGCGAGTAAAACGGCTCGATTTTCATCCCGTCGGGCAGCGCCCGGTCGATCGCCTCGATCTGCTCGTCGATCCGGTCGAGGACCTTCCGGGAGTTGGTGTCGATCAGCTTGAGGATGAAGCCCCCGACCGTCTCCTCGCCCCCGGAGACGAGCGTCCCGCGCCGGATCGCCGGCCCGAAGCCGACCTCGGCGACATCCCGCACCCGGACCGGCGTCCCCTCGTGTTCGGCCAGCGGAATCCGGCGGATGTCCTCCAGGCCCTGCTCCCCGGGCGAGACCCAGCCGTACCCGCGGACGATGTACTCCTCGCCGGCCCGCTCGAGATACGAGGCGCCGACGTTCTGGTTGTTCGCCTTTAGCGCCTCCCGCACCTCGGCCAGCGTGATGTCGCGAGCGAGCATCTTTTGCTGGTCGAGATTGACGTGGTACTCGCGGACGTGCCCCCCGACCGACAGCACCCCGGTCACCCCGCGCGTCGTCCGCAGCATCGGCTTGACGATCCAGTCCTGGGCCGTCCGCCGCTCGGTCAGCGAATGGTCGGCCTCGCCCTCGTTGACGATCTCGTACATGTGGATCCGGCCGAGCCCCGTCGACATCGGCCCCATCTCCGGCTGGCCCACCCCCTCCGGGATGTTCTCTTTCGCCTTCGTCAGCCGCTCCATCACCAGCCGGCGGGCGAAATGATAGTCGACCCCGTCCTCGAAATAGACGTTGACCTGCGAGAGGCCGAACACCGACTTCGACTGCACCCGCTCGAGGTGCGGCAACCCGTACATCGAAATCTCGATCGGGTAGCTCAGTTGCTTTTCGACGTCGACCGGCGACAGCCCCTGGGCGACCGTGAAGATCCGGACCATCGTCGGCGTCCGGTCCGGGTACGAGTCGACCGGGATGTTGTCGTACGACCAGTAACCGATGCCGACGACACCCACCGTGAAGACGAGCACCAACAGCCGGTTTTTGAGCGACGATTCGACGAGTTTCTCGAACATCTGAAAACGCTCCTGCACAGGACTACGGCCAACGGACGCGACGGGCCTCGGGGCGCGGCGTCACTTCGAGCGCATCGCCGTCTTCAGCTCGAAGGCGCCTGCGGTGACCAGCCGGTCGTCGTCCTCCAGGCCGCTTCGGATCTCGACCCGCCCGTCCGATTCGGCGCCGGTCTCGACCGGGCGCACACGATAGCTGCCCGACTCCCCGCCGGGGACGAAGACGACCTCCCGGCCGCCGACCCGCTGGACGGCGTCGACCGGCACCAGCGCCACCGGATCCTCGATCGAGGCGGGCATCAGCTCCATCCGCCCGAACATCCCCGGCCGCAAAAGCCCTTCGTCGTTGGCGAGCGTGACGCGGACCGGAAGCACCCGGGCCTCCTCCTCGAGCATCTCGCCGACCCACTCGACGCTCCCCGTCCACCGCTCGTCGGGATGGGCCTCGAGCGTGACGGCCGCCTCCATCCCCCGCTCGACGTGGTGGATGTCGGATTCGTACACGTGGCCGACGACCCAGACCTCGCTCCGGTCGGCGACGACGAACAGCTCGTCGCCCGGCCGTTTGGTCTCCCCGCGGGTGACCTCCTGTTGGACGACGGTCCCCGCGATCCCGCTTCGCAGCGGGTAGCTCGGCCCCTCGCCACCCTGGACACCCAGGCTTTCGAGCCGACTCCGGGCCGCCTCGAGACTCGCCCGCGCCTCCTCGAGCCGCCCCCGGGCCTCGAGAAACTCCCGCTCCGAGACGATGCCGCGATCACGCAGCCTGCGGTGCCGCTCGAAGCCCTTCTCGGCGACCTCGAACGTCGCCTCCGCCTCGCCGACCGCCGCCCGGGCATCCCCGAGCTCGGCGCTTCGCATGACGGCGACGACCTGGTCGGCCTCGACCTCGTCGCCGAGCGAGGCCCGCACGTCGGTTACCTGGCCGTCGACCAGCGGCGACAGATGCGTGACGCGGTCGACGTCGTGGCGCACCCTGGCGGGCGCCTCGATCGCCGAGTCCAGCCGCCCGGTCTGGTACGACTCGACGCGGACCTCGATGCGCTCGCGCGCCTCGGGGCTCAGCCGAACCGTCTGGTCGTCGCTCTCCGACTCGTCGTCTCCGGCGCCCGGCCGGCGGTCGGCCTCCTGTTCGTCGGCCGGTGGCTCGTCGGTCGGCTCGACCGGGCTGGCGGGCTCGTCACAGGCCGCCGCCGGCGCCGCAGCCAGTGCAGCGAGCAGGGCGATGTCGATACCGAGGGGGCTTCGTGGACGTTTCATACTCCCGTCCGGGGGATGCAAAAGACGTGGCGTTCGACTGTACGGAACGTCGCGACGCGCAGTCGCTCCCGACCGACACGCCCGCACCGCGCCCCTCGAGGGGACGTGCCACGAGCATCGAGCTGTCGGGCGGAATCGAGTCGCGTCTCCGGCCGGGACCGGCCGGGTGCGGGAGCGATCAAATCAGCAGGACCTGGTGGTCCAGGTAGAGGAGACGTTCGGGAGGGGATGCGACCGGAGGTGTGGCGAGCGGCTCGGCGAGGGCGCGGGGCGGATTCGCACGCTGGCCCGGGTAACCGACGGCGAGATCCCCGACGCCGTCGATCTCGTACGATAGCGAGTCGACTCGCTGCCGGGGGTGCAGGGCGTCGAGCCCCGAGCAATGCTGGCAGGCGCGGATGCTGCACGAACAGCCGTGCCGAAAGCCCGACCGGACCTGCTCGACTCCGTCGTCGGCGCCACGAGCCTCCGCCGAGCCCTCCGCCATCGACGAGGCGACCTGGCCACCGCAGCACGGCGCCTCGAGCGCCGCCACCGCCGCTCCCCTGGCCGGCCCCGGCAGACCGAGTCCGACCAGAAGCACCGCGACGACGAGGACCCGCCACGGCGTGTGAGATGTCGAATCGAGCCTCAAGAGAAGACCTGCTCCAGTAAAATCCGGCCAGTCTCTACGGGCCGGGAACATACGGGAGGGGAGAATGCCTGTCCAGTCGCCCCGAAGCTCGGGGATCTGTTCGGAATCGGTGGGACGTCGTCTGGCGTCCTCGCGCTCCCGGCGGTCCGGGAAAAACGACGGCAAACTGCAAAGCACCCGCCGGGCACAAGGACGCAAAGCACGCGAAGGCGTCCTCGCGCTCACGGCGGTCCGGGATCAGTTACGCCAAGATCGCCAAGCTCGCCAAGGCGTCCTCGGGCCCCCGACGGGACTCACTCGATCGGGGCACCGGCCCGGGAGACCTCGTCTCCCGGGAGGTCGCCGCATTCGGACGCAGATGAAAAGCCGCACTCCAGGCTTTTCACTGCGCTCCGGTTGCGGCGACCCGGGCGGCTTCGCCGCCGGCCGGTGCCGTCGGCTGCAGGAGGCGCGCCGGGTATTCTTGGCGTCTTGGCGTCTTGGCGTCTTGGCGAATCCGACCGTTCGCGTCGAGAGCCCTTGGCGTCCTGGCGAATCCGACCGTTCGCGTCGAGAGCCCTCCACGTCCTGGCGAATCCGACCGTACGCGTCGAGAGTGCCTGGCGTCTGGGCGAATGCGACCGTACGCGGCGGCTCTCGCTGCGGTCCGTCGGCTCATTCATCCATCCGAAGCTCCGGTCGCGAGACGTCGGTCCCGGCCCGGCTGTCCCGGATCGCTCCCGACGCCGCCGAGGTTCCGGAGACTCCGCTCCACCTCGGACGCGACACGAGTCGAGTCGCAAAACCTCCGATCAACCGCGCTCGCGACGAGGCTCGAGTCGCAAAAATCGCGTGGTAACCGCGCTCGCGACGAAGGTCGAGTCGCAAAACCGGCGCTCCCGATCGCAACCCCCCAGGGGGT
>CAZRLK010000189.1:0-9379 GCA_964600555.1 uncultured Bradymonadales bacterium | reverse complement strand
GACGACGCGGAGATCGACGGCGACGGCGAGAAGGACAAAGACAAGAAGGACGACAGCGCGAAGTTCGCCGGAGGGGACAAGGACGACTCCGACGATGACGACGAGGACGACGACGGGGCGTTCCGAGCCTGATCGCTGATCGTCCATTTTTGTGCACGCCGAGCCCGCCGCATTATTTGCGGCGGGCTTTTTTTCGGGGGGCGATGGCGATAGACTCACCTTCAGGCAGACGGATTGGATTGAGACGACGGGAGTCGATCGATGCGAGGCGTGCGAGTTGCGATGTGGATGGGGGCGATGTTGCTGGTGGGCGGACTGGGGTGCTCGTCGGCTCCGGCGGGGCAGGACGGCCAGTGTGACGATTGCGCCGGGGCGGATGCAGACGAAAAGGGCGAAGTGGCCGGTGATGCGACCAACGGAGGTGGCAGCGGGGGAGGAGATGGCGGTTCCGGAAGCGCCGACGGCGGCGGCATCGAGCCGGGAGCGTGCGAGAAGCGAAGCAATTTTCTGGTTGTCCGTCGTCCGAACATCCTGTTTTTGCTCGATACCTCCTCGTCGATGGAGGGCGAGCCGATGAACCAGGCGAAGGCGGCGCTCGACGAGATGGCGGCGACGGTCGCGGAAGACGTTCGGGTCGGGATCGGGGGCTTTCCGGTCCACCAGGGATGTACCAGCGAGCGCCTGCTTCAAGTCGGGGACCACGACGAAGAGGCGATCGAGATGTCGTACAGTGGACTGACGGCGGGGGGCGGAACCCCGACGGGTCGGGCGCTGAAGTTCGTTCGGGAAGGAAGCTGGCTGGTCGACGACGAGGATCCGGCCGACGACGAGCGCCGAAAGGCGGTCGTGTTGATCACGGATGGCGAACCGAACGACAGTGAGATTTGCGATCCGGCCGATGAGGCCTCGGCCGAAGCGGCGAATCTGGCCGATCAGGGGAGTCCGGTATACGTCGTCGGGTTTCGAGCCGAGGGAGATCCCGATGTGCTCGATGCGATCGCGGAGGCGGGAGGGACGGAGGCGCCGGGGGAGCATCGGTTTTACGAGACGTCGGATACGGGCGGATTGACTGCGGCGCTGACGGGGATTGCCGACGGGTCGGTGTCGTGTTCGTTCGACCTCGACCCGGCTCCGCCCCGGGGAGCATCGGTGAATGTCACCGTCGGCGGCGAGCAGGTGCCGTCGGATCGGGAGGACGGCTATCGATTTGACCAAGAGTCGGGGGACGTCGAAGTGACCGGCGAGTGGTGTCAGACCCTCCAGGAGCGGGGCCGCGGTGGGACCACGCTCGAGATCGACGTCGGGTGTCCGACCTGTTCGCTCGCCGGCGAATCGTGTGAATCGGACGACGACTGTTGTGATGAACAGTGCGAGAACGGGACGTGCGTCGAGCGGTGTCAGGCCAACGGCGAGCAGTGTACGGCCGACAGCGACTGCTGCGGCGGGCGTTGCGGGACGGAGAACGGCGAAATGATCGGCAGGTGCACCGGCCAGTAGTCGCGGGGGTGGAGGTCAACCGCCGGCATCTCCCAGGACTTTGCAGCGGGCGTCGGACCGGGCGCTCCCCAACAGGTCGGCGTCGCGGAGGAGCTCGCCGAAGCGAAATTCGGCGCGTCCCGACTGGCGTTCGCCGAGGAATTCGCCGGGTCCGCGGATTTCGAGGTCTTTTTCGGCGAGTTTGAAGCCGTCGTCGGTGGCGGCGAACGACTCGAGGCGTTCGCGTGCCGCCGGAGTGAGCCCGTAGCCGGCGAGCAACACACAGATCGATTCGGTCTCTCCGCGGCCGACGCGTCCACGCAGCTGGTGGAGCTGGCTGAGTCCGAAATGCTCCGGGCCTGCGATTACCATCGAGGTCGCCTCCTCGACGTCCATGCCGACTTCGACGACGGTCGTTGCGCACAGCACGTCGATCTCACCGTCGGCGAACCGCCGCATCGTCTCGTTTTTCGTCTCGTCGGCCATCTGGCCGTGCAGCACGGCGAGGGTCAGGTCGCGGAAGGGCCCGTTGGCGAGGCGATCGGCGGAGTTGACGACGCTGGGACGGTTCGGGGCCTCGTCGCTCGGTTCGACCATCGGATACACGAAATAGGCCCATTCGTCGGATTCGGCGATGCGTCGGCGGATGTACTCGCAGACGTCGCCGGCGGCCGAGCGGGGGCGAAGAAACGTGCGGACGGGTTGGCGGCCGGGTGGTTTCTCGCGGATGAGCGACAGGTCGAGGTCACCAAACGCCGAATGAGCGAGCGAGCGCGGGATCGGGGTCGCGGTCATGGCCAGCAGGTGGGGATCGCGCCCCTTCTCCAGCAGTGCGGCTCGCTGGTCGACGCCGAATTTGTGTTGTTCGTCGACGACGACGAAGCCGAGGCGGTCGAAGGCGACCTCGTCCTGGAACAGGGCGTGGGTGCCGACGACGAAATCGAGGCGGCCACCCTCCAGATCGTCGAGCACGCGGCGTTTGTCCTCGGTCGACAACGAGCCGACGAGAAGCCCGATCTCGAGGTCGAAGGGGCCGAGCAGGTCGCGAGCCCGTCGGAGATGCTGGCGGGCCAGGATTTCGGTGGGAGCCATCATCGCCACCTGCTGGCCGCTGTCGATGCAGATGGCGGCAGCGAGCATGGCGACGACGGTTTTGCCGCTGCCGACGTCGCCCTGCAGCAGTCGGCGCATCGGGCGCCGGCCCTCGAGTTCGTCGGCGAGCGTACCGCTGGCGTCTCGCTGGTCGTCGGTTAGCTCGAAGGGGAGGCGGCGTACGAGTCGCCGGCCGAGTTGCCGGGCGCGGCAGCGGGGGGCCTCGCCGCCGCGCCGCTCCCGGGCGTACTCGTCGGCGAGTCGATTCTGCAGCGTGAAAAACTCCTCGTAGACGAGGCGCCGGCGCGCCCGGCGGAGCTGGTCTTCGAAAGCCTCGGCGTCGTCCGGTTCACGGAGCAGGTGAATCGTCTCGAGGGCGGACTGGACGGTCCCGAGCTCGTGGCGCTCACGCAGATCGGCGGGAACGATGTCGACGGCGCGGGGCAGAAGCCGGGAGGCGGCCTGTTCGATGGCGTTTCGGAGTCGGCTCGCCGGGATGTTTTCCATGGAGGGGTAGACCGGTTCGAAATCGATGCGAGGCTGGTCTCCGCGGTCGACTTTGCGGCCGACATCGGTGGTCGGGTGGGCGAGAGAGGGCAGCCCGCGCTCCCAGTCGACTTCGCCCTCGAACCGGACGCATTGATCGGGCCGAAATTGCTCGGTGAACCCAGGATACGGGAGATTGAACCAGAGGAGTTTGAATTTTTGGCCGTCGACATCGACCAACACTTGCAACGGGGCTCGGCTGTGGGGGCCGGGGTCGTCGATGTGGCGGATACGGCCGGTGAGTTCGACGTAGCCGGCGCGCTGCTCGGCGATGTCGGGGCCGAGATGGTCGCGGTAGATGCGACGGTATTTGCGCGGGACGACCAGCAGCAACTCCGCCTGATCGGGGATTTCACGGTCGGCGAGGCGCTGTTCGGTCTTCGGGCCGATGCCGTCCAGGTCGGTGAGCTGGAGTGAAGGGTCGCCCCGGAGCGTCAGCTCGAAGTATCCGGCCGGAGTCTCGGGCACGATGGGCGTCGTCGGAGGAGGATCGAAGCGGCGTCGGTCGACGGTAGCATACGCGTTCGGGACGACCGCTGGCCAGTCGAGCGCAGGTGAAAGGCGGTCGGGGGTGCCGCTGTGGCCCTGGAGTCGCCCCCCGAATTTGACACGTTTCGCAAAGGGTGCGTATGATGCGTTTACTTTGCGAACTTCGTCGGTGCAAGCTGTCTGTTCGAACCAAGGGAAATGAGTATCATGAGCTACGAGAAGAGCATGGAAAAGATCGGATGGTTGGTCGTCGCGGTACTGATGCTGTCGCTCGGGGCGTGGGGGTGCGCGGGCAAGGAAAAGGCCCAGAAAGACGACGGGTCGCTGGCCGGGGAGCTGGCCGGGGCGCCGGCCTGGGTGAAAAAGGGCTGTTCGTCGTACTGGGACAACAAAGAGGAGCGCAAAATTTGCGGCGTAGGCTCGGTCAACAACACCGACAGCATGTCGATGGCCCAGTCGACGGCGAAATCGCGTGCGCGAACGGCGGTCGCCCGAACGCTGCAGACGGAAGTCGAGTCGATGCTCAAGGACTACCAGGCCAACACCGCTCAGGGGGATGAGTTCCAGGACGAACAAAAAATCGTCGACGTCAGCAAGCAGGTCACCGACATGTCCCTGTCGGGGACGCGCCAGATTGATTCGTGGATGTCCGATTCCGGGACCTACTACGTGATGATGGCAATGAACCTGGAGGATTTTCAGTCGACGCTCAACGAGATGAACGAACTGTCGGAGCAGGTCCGGAAGGCCGTCAGTGAGCGGGCCGAGAAGAACTGGCGGGAGCTCGACGAAGAGACGAGCGACGAGTGACCCGCGGGGTTCGTCGAGCCGTGGCAACGATCGAATCCCGGTCGAATCCGCTGGCGAGTCCGACGATCTGGCTACTGGTCGGGCTCGTCGGCGCCTGGTCGTGTGCGGGGAGTCAGGCGCAGGGCGAGCGAGACGAGCCGTCCGGGGGCGGCTCACCGGGGTGGCTGCGCAGTGGAGACCACGCCGAATACGCATCGGATGCGTATCTGACCGGCGTCGGCAGCGGGCGCAGTCGCCGGGAGGCGTATGCCTCGGCGCTGAGCGAGATCGTCTTTCAGGTCAAATCCGACATCGAGGTCTCGTACGGGACCGAGACCGTCGAGCGGGTCGAGGCCGGTAATCAGCGCGAGACCGAAATCGAGCGCGAACGGACCTCCGTCCAGGACATCCAGCTCAAATCGAATTTCGAGGCGGCGGATCTGGTCGATCTGGCGGAGGTGCACCGAGACGAGAAGGGCCAGTACCACGCCTTTGCGGTCCTGGAGTTGATGGAGGCGAGGCGACACGCCCAGCGCCAGTACCGCGAGGTGGTCGACTCGCATGCCTCGTTCGCCGAACAATCGGCCGGACGTCTCGAACAGATGCCAATTCGGGAAGTCGCGGGGGTGGTTTCTCGGCTGCAAGGAGCCGTCACGGAGCTCGAGAAGGCCGAGATCATGATTCACTCGTTCGGCGGGCAGGTGCCCTCCTCGTCGCCGATCACCGACGTGTTGAAGCGCGCCCAGAAGCGTCTGTTCGAGCTGCGGCGTCGCATCACGGTGCAGATTTGCCTCGAGACCGATGGGGCGCCGGAGGAAGCGCGCGCCGGTCCGTACCTGCGCCGGAAGATCGCGGAGTGGTTCTCGGAGCGGAGTGTCGATACGGCGGAGTGTCGAGAGGAGTCCTCGTCGGAGCAAGACGTGGAGCGGCATGTGATGCGGCTGGACGTCGAGACCGAACACGCCTGTGATCAGGCCGATGAGATCGAGGCGATCACGATGTGCAGGACCTTCGGCGACCTGACGCTCCGGAGGATCGACGGTTCCGGAAGCATCGCCAGCCGTCCGATCGGCGGCGAGGGGACCCGGGAGGGGCACCGCAATCCCGAGCAGGCCCTGCGCAATTCGATGGACCATGTCATCGGCGAGATCGGCGAAGGGCTCACCGAGGTGTTCGGTCCGTGAGCTGGCGGGCCCGGCGGGCGGTGCGATGGGCGGCGCGGCGTCCGATCCAGGGGGCGAACACCAGGCGTTCGGCGTTCGTGCGAAAGACCTTGTCCAAAACGCGCGAGGGGAGGTCGATCGGGTGGACCTTCCAGTTGCCCTGGATCGGGATCGGGTGGTCGACCGCCTGTTTGTCGGTCTCGAAATACCGCCAGTGTTTGTCGAAAAAGGGCCCGATGTCCTCGAGAGAGGGCGGTTCTTTCGAAATGCTGCCCAAAAAGAGGCTGTAGTACAGTTCGCCGCCTCGTGAGCGGGCGTGGACGCCGAGGTCGGAGCCGAACAGGATCCGCTCCTGGAAGTCGATGAAAAATTGGCGGATCTGGGAGGCGGGGTGGCGGCCGAATTCGGCGATCCGGGCGGCGGTATCGACGTACAGATGGTCGTGGCGTTCGAGGAGGTCTCGGACGTAGTCCATGTCCTCGGGGTTGTTGCCCATGTGGGCGAGGATGAAGGTCGTGTCGTCGTGTCGGGTGACCATCCGGTCGCGGGCCTCGAGCAGGGATTTGCGGGAGGGGTATTCCTCGCCGTGGAAACTCCAGTCCGGCGCCTCCTGCAGTTCCTCCCATCGCTCGTTTTCGGGGCCGGGTTCCTCGAAAAAAGCCTTCGGGTCGGCGGTATGGATGAGGACCGGGACGCTGAGTTCGCCGGCTTGCTCCCAGAGCGGGTCGAGTTTCGGCGAATCGACGTCGATCAACTCCCCCTGGGCGTTTTCGACCTCGAGGCCGAGGGCTTTGCTGATTTTCAGGCCAGCGTAGCCCTCGCGGACGGCGCGCTCGAGGCGTTCGGCCTGGTTTTGAGCGAAGTCCGGCTCGTCGGCATTCGACCACTCCGGTGTATAAAACGGAGCGATGCGGTTGGCGAGGGCAGCGGGTGGGTCGGTGTGGCGGTTGAATTGCTCCGGGTCGTTTCCGCCGCTCATGTTCGCGATCCGGAAGATCTCCTCGTTCTCCAGGATCTTTGCGACGACCGGGTAGGCATCCGGGCCGACGTGGGTGTGGACGTCGTTGGCCTTCCAGTTCGGTCGATCGCCGGCCGGGGTTGTCGATTCGCCCCGCGCGGCCGAGTTGCGCTTTTTATCCGCCGGCGTCCGGCTTTGTTCGGAGGCGGTATCGGGTTGTTCTTTCGACCGGTCGCGGTCGGCGGCAGTCGGCGGGCGCCGGTCGCAGGCGCAGGCGAGGGTCGAGACGAGAAGTGCGAGCGCGAATTTGAACGTGTAGGTGGTGGACATGGCCGGGCCGCGGAGCTCGAGTGAAGCGACACCACTGCCCAATGTAGCGGGTCTCGACGCCATAGCGAAACCGCAGCCGGCGGGTCAGTCCGGGTCGGCTTCGCGCTGTCGGCGATTTTCCTCGGCGCTCGAGGGGCGGATATAGTTCGGCTCCAGGGTCTGCAGTGAATCGGCCCCGTGGCGTTGCATCCGGTGGCGTCCGAGAACGGCGATGCCGACCGCCGAGGGGCCCTGGGTCCAGGGGGGCAGAACCTGGACGTTGGGATGGCCGAGTTCGGAGAGTGGCTCGAAGGCTTCGGCGGCATTGCCGACGATCTGGACCCGGGCCTCCTGGGAGCCGAGTTCGACGGCTCGATCTCGGATCTGCTCCGGCGTGGCGAGGCGATCGAAGTCGACCTCGTGCAGACGGTCTCCGTCGTGGCGGTACGTCCCGGTGTAGGCCTCCCGGCGGCGGGCGTCGTAGGCGCCGATGACGTAGTCGACCGAGGCCCGGAGGGCGTGGGGATGAGCGAGCGCGGCGAGACTCGAGACGCTCACCAGCGGCAAGTCGGCGGCGCGGGCGAGTCCCTTCGCCAGCGACAGGCCGATGCGCACGCCGGTGAAACTCCCGGGGCCGATGCCGACCGCGATCAGATCGAGATCCTCGACGCGCAGGTCGTGATCGTCGAATCCCTCGCTGAGGTTGGCGAGCAGTGAGCTGGAGTGGTCGAATTTGACCCGCCGCTTCGAGTCCTCCAGGGCACGCACCCCGTCGAGGACGGCGACCGACTGGATCGGTGTGGCCGTATCGATCCCCAGAACGTATCGGTACTCATCGTCGCTCATCGGTGTGAATCCGCGAGGGAGGCCGGGCTACCAGCTTTCGAGCCATTCGACGAAGCTGTGCCAGTTGTATTGAATGTCGTTTTTGAACGCCAGCAGCATCAAGAAGACGACGATCGCAAAGCCGATGTAGGTGGCGATCTGGCGGGTTCGATATTCGAGGGGTCGGCGTCGGATCGCTTCGATGGCGTAAAACATCAAGTGGCCGCCGTCGAGCACCGGAATGGGAGCGAGGTTGATGAGGCCGAGGTTGATACTGATCAGAGCCATCATCCGGAAGAACTGCTGGGCGCCGGCGCGACCGGCCTCGGCGGCGAGTTCGCCGATCATGATCGGGCCGCCGAGGGTATCGAGACTGATCCGTCCCTGGACGAGCCGCAAAAGTGCCGTCGCGGTCATTTCGGTGAACTGCCAGGTTTTGTCGAGGCCGTCCCGGGCGCTGAAGACGAGCCGCTCGGTGAACGGGACGGGAATGGCGTCGGGCATGACCCGATTCGAGAAGTTTCCCCAGCCGGTATAGATGCGGTAACCCTCCTGGCTGCGCTGGCCGGAGTATTTGATCACCTGCGGCTGGAGGGTCGCCTCGCGAACCTCGCCGTCGCGCTCGTAGGTGATCTCGAAGGTCAATTCGGCGTCGGCTTCCCGGTCGGCCGCGCGTTGCTCGCGGATGGTTTCTTTGATCGGTCGTTCGATGCTGCGGACCATCATCCGCCAGTTGCCGTAGCGGCGTCCCTCAACCGACAGGACCTCGTCGCCGCCCTGCAGGCCCGCCTCGGCGGCCGGTGACTCGGCGTCGACCTGCGTGATGTACATCTCGGAGGTGTCGATGCCGATCGTGAATTCGCCGTCTTCGTCGCGCTCCGGGGTGACGGTGACCGTCTCGGCGGCCTGGCGGAAAAACTGGGCGTAGTCGACTCCGACCGGCTGGCGATGAAGCACCAGAAGCTCCAGGGGATCGCCGCCGCTGGCCTGCAGGTGCGATTGCAGCTCGTGGAATTTCCGGATGCGTTCACCTTCGACCGCCAGTACGCGATCGAAATTCTCGAGGCCGGAGGCGGCGGCCGGCCCCGCCGGATCGTCGATCGCGATGGTCGTGCCCGGCGTCCCGAGATGGATGCCGAGCATGCCGCGGGTGCGAGCGTTGAGGCCGAGAAAATCCGTCGAGGACTGTTTTTCGGGCGTGACCTCGATGTCCTGGCGTTCGCCGTCGCGCTCGACGGTCAGCGTCAGGGTTTGGTCGTAGGCCTCGGAGACGGTGGAGACGACCTGGCGAAAATATCGGACGCGTTCGCCGTCGATGGCGACGATGCGGTCGCCCGGCTGCAGGCCGGCCTCGGCGGCGGGGGTTTCGGGATAGACGCTGCCGACGATCGAGGGAGGAGAGGAGGTCTGGCCCATGCCCGCCGCAAAAAAGATGACGGCCGGTAGAATGAAGTTGAACAGGGGGCCGGCGAAGGTGATCAGCGAGCGCTGCCAGATCGGTTTGCCCATCAGCGCCCGGTCCCGGTCCTGCTCGTCGACCTGCTCCATCGACTCGAACGAGTGGCCGTACATCTGGACATACCCGCCCAGAGGCAACCAGCAGACGACGTACTCGGTTTCGCCGTGCTCGAAGCCGAAAATCCGGGGCCCGAAGCCGATCGAAAAGCGCAAGACCTTGACGTCGAAGGCCTTGGCGAACAGGAAGTGCCCGAACTCGTGGACGAAGATCAGG
>CAZRLK010000188.1:6514-9393 GCA_964600555.1 uncultured Bradymonadales bacterium | reverse complement strand
GGCCGCATGCGGGCGAAGATGAAAAGCCGAACTCCAGCTTTTCACTGCGCTCCGGCTGCGGCGACCTCCCGGGAGACGGCGTCTCCCGGGCCGGTGCCTCGATCGAGCACTTCGCGCCGGGAGCACGAGTGCGCCTTGGCGATCTTGGCGAGCTTGGCGTAACGGATCCCGGGCCGACGGGGGCGGAAAGGACGTCCCACCGATTCCGATCAGACCCCCTGCAGACCGGCGAGAGGTGGACGGTTGAAGGAAACTGGCGGCTCATGTAGCACGTCGCCCACGGATTGAAGTCTCTGAGCGAACGAACGAGCGAGCCCGAAGGAGCCATCGATGAATCCCGATATTTTTCGCAAATACGACATTCGCGGGGTCGCCGAGACGGACCTCGACGACGAGACGATAGAGGCGATCGCGAGCGCCTACGCGACGCGGATCGCCCCGCAGGTCGACGGGCGGGTCGAGATCGGCATCGGCCGCGACATTCGCGACTCCTCGAGGCGCATCCAGCGAGCCTTCGTGCGGGGGTTGAATGCGTGCGGCGTCGAGACGATCGATCTCGGGGTGGTGCCGACGCCGCTGGTGTATTTTGCCACCCACCAGATGGGACTGGACGGCTCGGTGACGGTGACCGGAAGTCACAATCCCGCCGAGTACAACGGGTTGAAGATGATGGAGGGCACGAAGCCGTTGTTCGGCGACGGGATCGAGGAGCTTCGGGCGATCGCCGAGAGCGGCGAGTTCGTCGAGGTCGATCAGCCGGGCGTCTCGAGTTCGCATCCGTCGCTGGTGCGGGAGTACATCGACTGGGTCGAGGCCAACATCGAGCCCGGCGACCACGAGGTCAAAGTCGCGCTCGACGGGGGCAACGGGGTCGCCGGGGTGGTCGCCCCGCAGCTTGTGCGGGAGGTCTTCGAGACTCAGCCGGTCGAGTTGTACATGGAGCCGGACGGGACGTTTCCGAACCACCACCCGGACCCGACGGTCGAGGAGAACCTCGAGGATCTGGTGGCCGCGGTGCGGGAAAACGACTGCGATCTCGGCGTCGCCTACGACGGCGACGGCGACCGGATCGGGGTCGTCGACGCCACCGGCGAGGTCGTCTGGGGCGATACGCTCTTGATGCTGCTGGCGCGAGAGGTCCTCGAGGAGCATCCGGGCGCGACGATTCTCGGCGAGGTGAAATGTTCCCAGACGTTGTTCGACGACATCGAGGCGCACGGCGGCGAAGCGATCATGTCGCGGGTCGGCCACAGCTTCATGAAAAACAAGATCCATGAGACCGGGGCGCTTCTGGCCGGAGAGATGAGCGGGCACATCTTTTTCAACGACCGGTTTTTCGGGTTCGACGACGCGCTGTATGCGACGTGCCGTCTGCTGGAGGTGTTGTCGCGGCGCGGGGAGTCGATCCGGGAGATGCTGGCGGACGTCCCCGAGGTGTACTCGACGCCCGAGATCCGGCGGGACTGCCCCGAGGCGCTCAAATTCGAGATTCCGGGCCTGGTCGCCGAGCAGTTCGAGGACGACTACGAGGTGACGACCGTCGACGGGGCGCGTGTGAAATTCGAGAACGGCTGGGGGTTGGTGCGGGCGAGCAACACGCAGCCGAAGCTGGTGTTGCGCGTCGAGGCGCTGTCGGAGGACGACAAGGACACCTACCTGGAGCGTCTCGAAGAGGCGATCGCCGAGGCCAAACGCCGGCTCGAGTAGACCCTCTCACACCTCCCACGGCGAGGTGTGGGTCTCGCGCATGTCGACCAGGAGTTCGGCGGCGTCGCCGAGGAGCGGGTGCAGATCCGAGCCGTAGCGCACCTGGCGCAGGGTGTGGATGCCGAGCGTCGGCAGGAGTTTCAGCGAGACTCCCGTCTCGTTGTAGGGATTCATTACGAGCGATTTGCGCACGTCGGGTTGGGCGAACCAGCGGGCGTGTTCGGCGGCCTTGTGGAGGATGTCGGGGGTGGTCGGGCGGCGCGAGGTGATCTTGAGGACGTCTGTGGTGCGGGTGTCGGGATTGTCGAGCAGGCGTTCGATCACCAGTGGGCTGGGGTCTCTGGCGAGGCGCTTGATGAGGTCGCGGTCGGCCCGGCGGGCGATGTTGCGGCGGGTGCCGATCGGGATCTCGTCGCGGTCGAGCGGCAGGCGGACGTCCGGCAGATCGGCCTCGTCGGCCAGCGCCTGGTGGGGCGGGGGATTGCGGAGCAAATTCAGGACGGTGTCGACCTCGTGATCGTGGGCGATGCGGTACAGCTGTCGCACGAAGTCGTACTGGTCGCCGCCGCGAGGGGTTCGCAGAAGCCAGAAGACGAAGCCGACCAGGACGTCGAGTTCGTCGAGGCGGCCCCAGACGGCGCCCCGGATCAACTGATCGAGCCAGTACAGGGCTTCGGCCGGCGGGCGGGCGGTGAGGGTCTCGCGGACGGCCGGACTGCGCATCTCGAGATCGGAGATGTTCGCCAGGTGGGCGACCTTCGTCTCGAAGCGTTCGCGGACGATGCGGGTGTGCGGGTGTTCGGCTTCCTCGACGGGACGCTCGTCGGGGTTGTCACCGTCGGAGTCGCTCATCGGACCCTCGTGCAAGCCTACTCATTGCTGGCGACTTCGACGGCGTAGTCGAGACGATTGCCCTCGGCGACGGGCTCGGGAATCTCCGCGAAGACGATCGTGAAGGGTTGAGCCTTGCCGGAGCCAAGATCGGCGGGGGAATCGGGCATCAACGACTCGTAGCCCTCCGGCGAGTCGAGCGAACGCAGCTCGGAGGGGGCGATCGAGGCGCCGAGGGGGGCCTGTTGTTCAGCGACGATCTTGCCCTGTTCGTCGTAGATCAGGCCCCGGAGCTCGACGGCCCCGAAGAGCCCGGAACGCGGGTCGCTCCCGAGTTCACG
>CAZRLK010000188.1:0-6504 GCA_964600555.1 uncultured Bradymonadales bacterium | reverse complement strand
TGGTCAGCGAGGATCTTGCCCTGCTCGTCGTAGACCAGGCCGCGGACCTCGACGGCGCCGACGTCCTCGTCGGCGAGGTTCTCGGCGTCGCCGTGGAGGACGAGCAGCCGGTGATCGTCGCCGCCCTCCAGGGCGACCGTCTGGGCGACGACGTGCTCGAAGGTGATCGGATCGTCGGGGACGGCCTTCTGGACCGGCGGCGGGCTCGAGTCGGTCCACTCCTCGCGCGGCTCGTATTCACCGTCCTGGAAGGCGACCTGGAGCATCTGTCGGAAGTTGGCGAAGTCGAGGAACCAGCCGTTTTGCGCGGCGACGACGGTCAAGAAGCTGGCGCCGACGATCAGGCCGACGAGCAGGACGTTGGCGAATTTCTGAAAGCCGGAGGGGCCGAACTGCTGGCCGTCGACGCGGTCGACGTCGTCGAGGGCGTAGCTGTTGGACTGGCGGGCGGGAGCGGAGGCGGAGGTGGCCGTCGAGCCGACATTCCCGGCGCCGCCGCCGGTTCCTCTCTGGTCGGCGGTCTCGAGTTCGAGATTGCCGCCGTCGCCTTGCTCGAGGCCCCGGTCGTCGAAGCCCGTGGTGCCGGCCTCCGGGGAGCCGGGAGAGGATGAAGAGGGGTCGGCGGCGCCGCCGGACGGAGAACCGGGCCGGGACTGGCCGCCCCCGGGGCTGGACTGGACGTCCGCCGTCGAGTCTCCGGCTGCCTGCGGCTGGTTTGCACTCGGCGAGTTGTCCTGCGGGCTGCTCGAACCGGCGGGGGGACCGCCGGTGCCGGGCTCGGGCGACGAGGCCGTCGAAGTGGCGCCGTCCTGGGAGGTGGGGCGAGCCGAGTTCGGCTCGTTCCCGCTGCCGGCGGTGCGTTTCCGACCGGTCGCGGGGTCGAAATACTCTTTGTGGTAGTCGTCGTTCGCCTCCGGCTCCCACTGCTCACCGGCGTCTCCCCCGCCGGCCTCCAGCTCGATACCCTCGTCCTCTCCGCCGGGCGGCCCGTGTTGGTCGGGCGGCCCCTGCGCGTGGGGAGGTTGCTTGGGCCCGGCCGGGGCACGCTGGGTCGTCCTCGGGGAGGTGTTCTCCGGCGTCGGCTCCGGTTTCTCGAGCTTTTCGGTCTCGCGCAGATTCTCCTCGTCGGCCGGCTCCGGATCCTCCTGTTCGTCCTCGAAGAGATCGAGGCCCTCGTCCTCCCCGGAGGAGGCTTCGTCGCCGGGTGCGGAGTCCTGGTTTTCGCCGCCGGTGATCGCCTTCGATTTTTTCGGGCCGATGTCCGAATTGGCGTGAGGGAACGGATTGTACTCCTCCGAGTCGTCCTCGTCGTCGGCGGAGGCGTCGGGGTCGGCCGCCGGCACTCCCTTTTGCGTCCGGCGCGAGCCCTTCGACGAGGCGCTCTCGGAGGGAGAGCCGCCGTCGGCGGGGGATTCCTCGCCCGGCATGCCGGTCATCGTCTGCCGGCCGCTGCCCCCGTCGGGAGGAGCGTCGCCCACAGGGGCTTCGTCGGCCGGCTCGACCGCCGGTTTTCCGACCTGCGTCTCGCGCCCGCCGCCGGAGGCCCCCGCCCCGGAGTCGCCCGCGCCTTCGGCCTCTCGGTCGGTCTCTCCCCGCCCGTCGGTGTCGGGCACGGAGCCGGTCCCGAGCATGGTGTTCGAGCCGGGCGCACGATCCTTGCTGAGGTTGCTCGGGGGCGACGGATACTCCGAATCGTTCTCGTCGTCGGAGGCGTCCCCGGCCCCGGAGGACTCCCCCGCCTCGTCCGGTTTGACCTGCTGGGCCTCCTCGGCGAGTCGTTCGCCCTCCTCGTCGAACAAGATCGGCTCGCCGCCGACGAGTCCGACCCGAAAGATGTGCGAGCACCGAGAGCACCGAACTTTCATCGGATCCTCGGAGACCCGCTCGTCCGGGAGTTTGAAGCCGGTCGTACAGTCGGGGCACCGGATGATCATCGAGCCTCCTCGCGCAGATGGCGGTGGGTGGCGGGGGTCCATTCAAAACTCGTCGCGGGGAGGCATGCTACACCCGCGCGCGAGCTTTTCCAAATGAACGACGAAACGAAAAACCCGGGGTGGCCGGGGGCGAGGGAGCTCCTCGTGCCGCGATCGAAGCTCGGGCCCGGGCGCGTGGAGGCCGATCGGCCGGGGCGGCGGTCAAAAATCGAGGCCGACCGAGGCGTTCATCTGGTGGACGGAATCGCCGATGATGCCCTCGAGGACGAGGCTGGTGCGCCAGACGTTCATCCGGGTGCCGAAAAAGAAGCGGTTGGTCGCTTCGTGGTGGGTCGAGAAGACGAACTCCGGGTTAAATTCCCTGTTGGTGTCTTCGTATTCTTGCGGGGAGCGCGGATCCTGGGGGCGGACGTTCAAAAGCCGGCTCCAGCCCCAGGTGTGAAGTTGCTGGTAGCCGGCGTAGGGGGCCAGCGACAGGACGCCGGCGATCGGGAAGGCCTTCGAGATCGAGGCGTCCCAGCCGGCGGTGATCATCTGCATCTGCTTGGAGCCGACCAGCGTGTTGACCGTCCCGCGGACCGCGAAGTCCGGAAAGGCGTAAAAGCCCTCGTTGAGCGCCCATTTGACGTGGGAGCCGACGGTGAACATGTCGCTACCCGAGATGTGGGACATCGTACCGGCCACCTCGAACGAGAAGGGAAGCCCCTTGCGGACGACGAGGTTCGGGACGAACATCGCCGACGGCGGGTCGCCATCCTCGAGTCCCTGCTCCCAGTGATCTTCCCCGGAGGGGATGAAGCTGATCGAGGGGACGAGCCCGACCGCGAAGCCGGCCTGGCCGAGGGTCTCGGAGGGGGCGACCAGCGGGGGCGCCATCACCTGGCCGAAATCCTTGACCATCGCGTTGAAGAGCTGCTCGTCCGGGTCGGCGGCCCCGCAGATGTTGCCGCGACACTCGTTCGCACTCGTATCGTCGAACTCCGCAAAGCGCGTCAGCTCGATGTCGTTGTCGGCGGCCTGGGCCGGGCGGGGAGCGAACACACACGTGGCAAAGGCGGCGACGAGAACCGTCAGTACGTACTGCTGGGGGCGAGACATCATCCAACTCCTCTGGCAGATCCAGCCAGTCTCCGTCCATCGACTACCCAAATCTCTACCAGCCTCGCGTGTGAGACGTCAAGTTTTCGGTCGTCGGTCGTCGGGCGGCGGGCGTCGGGAACAGCGTGGGTCGAGCTCGAAGATCGCGGGCATTCCTTGCGGTGGGGCGGGCGTTCGGATATTTTGATGGGCCGGGTTTTCCCGCCTTTCGGATTGCGTTCCCCCACTGCAGGCTACGTAGTGTTTTTGCAATATGCTTCGTCGGGTTCGACCGAGACGTCGATCCGGTCGGTCTACCGCGCCTCCCCGCTGTGGGACCAGACGTTTCACTGGCTGGAGGCCGGCCACGAGCACGATCGGACGCTGGTGCTGCTGCACGGCTACCTCGCTCATTCGTTCGCCTTCCGCAAGGTCGTCGAGGATCTCGCCGAGGACTATCGCGTGATCGTGCCGGATCTGCCGGCGCACGGGCGGGACGAGACCTACCAGGGCGGCGGCGTCGGCCCCGAGATCTACGATCTGATCGACTGGTTCGAGCACTTTCTCGAGGTGGCGATCACCGAGGAGCGCGTCTACGTCGCCGGCCACTCGCTCGGGGCGCTTTTGTGTTTTATCGCCGGCCGCGAGCAGAAGCGCTTCCAGCCGATCGAGCGGATCGCCCTGATCAGCCCCGGGGTGCGCATCGGGCTGCCGCGCTGGACCTCCCGGCTGTTCGAGTGGGTGCCGACCTCGCTGGCGCAGTTCGGGGCGAACGAGCTGGGGCTGCGCCTCTACGAGCCGATCCAGTGGCGTCAGGGGAGGATGAGCCGCGACGAGGCCTCGGCGTATCTCGACCCGCTGAAACAATCCGACCGGCTCGATTTCATGCTCGATCTGGGGGCCGATCTGTTGCGCGAGCCCGACCGACTGCCCGGCGCACACCGGGTCGACGTGCCGACGTTGATTTTGACGGGCGAGAAGGATCACCTGCTGCCGGTCGAGACGGTCCGGCTTCTGGACGCCGTGATTCCGGATTCGCGGCTGCGGGTGCTCGACGGCGTCGGCCACTGTCCGATGGAGGATACGCCGAGGGAATTCGTCCGGATTGTGCGGGGATTTCTCGAGAACGGCCACCGGGCGGAGCCGACCGGCGAACCGGCCCGCCGCAGTGGCTGATGGCTGAATGGCGGTCTCGGCGTCAGACCTCGCGCAACAGCAGCTCGCCGGGGTCGTCGCCGAGTTTCTCCCGAAGCTCCCGGCGTCCGTCCGGGAGTTCGTCGACGTACATCTGCCCGTCGCCCTGCATCAGTTCGCCGTCCGAGGCGTACTGATGCCACAGAAACTCCAGGCGCTGGCCGTCGATCGCGCCGATCAGATGGCCGCGCTCGACCGGCGCGCCCCGGTAGTCGGCTTCGAGGCGGGGGCCGGATTGCTGGAAGAAAAAGACCGAGCCGGGCGGCGTCGCCTCTTCTTCGGTGGTATTGTGCACGAGCCGAAAGGCGCATTGATCGAGGCCGCGCTGGGTGGGGGGATGGTAGCGTCGGACCATGGTTTCGGCCTGCGCGGAGGCGCGGTCGAACAGCGGGTGGCGGCGGATCGGCTCGTCGAGTTCGTCGTCGGGGATGGTCTCGAAGCCGAAGCTCGCAAAAAAGGCGCGGGCGGCGTCGGCGACGAGATGGATCTCGTCGACGGGATCGGTGTCCATCAGGTCGCCGAGCGCCGAAGCGAACAGGCTCGCGCCGACGCGATTGCGGCGGCTCGACGGGGCGACCGCCAGCGAGTGCAGCAGGATCGTCTCCTCGCTGCGGTTCCAGCCAAGCGAGGCGGCGACGCCGCCAGCCCGGGTCGTGGCGATCAGGTAGCGCGACGGGTCCCAGAACTGTTCGTCGGGATCGGGAAGCGGCTCGAGCTCGCAGGCGGTCAAAAGCCGCTCGAGGCGGTCGGTCGAGTCGGCGTACTCGAGGCGGAAGCCGAGCGCCGAGAGATGCTCGTTGCGCGGCGGGCTCGAGTCGGTCGTCGTCTCCGGCGTGTCGGATGCGTCGATCATGGGGGCCCGAGGGGTGAGAGGCTCGCGGTCCGGCCGCGCACGGCGGGGCTCAATCCTCCAGAAGCTCCTGACAGTCGATGCCCTCGTTGGCGGCGTCGATCCGGTCGGTCAGCTCCTCGCCGTCGATGCCGTCGGCCGACAGCTCGTCGAGATACCCGCACAGCTCCTTGCGCGCCTGCTGCATCAGCTCGTCGTAGCGTTCGCGCTTGTCGGGTCGCTCCTCTTTGAGCGACTCGAGCTCCTTGCGGTACTTTTCGGCCTCCTCGTCGTCGCCGTCGTCCTCGGCTTGCTCGATCGTCTTCTCGAGGTGTTCGTCCTGGGAGCCGAGCGATTGTTTGGCGCGGCGGGTCTGGTCGATGTAATCGCGGATGTAGTCGGTGACAGCGAGCCGGGCGCGGGCGGCGGTCTTCGGCGAGGAGTTCGACTCCGCCCACGCGAGGGTCTCCTCGTAGTAGTCCCCCGCCTGATCGCCGAGTTTGTAGCCCTTCGACTCGGAGTCGTCCGAACGTGTCGAGGCGCGCAGATCGAGCATCGCCTCCAGGCGTTTGACGCGGACCCACCCGCTTTTGCCGTACTCGTTCTGGGCGTCGCCCAACAGATCGATCGCCCGCGAGAGGTCGTTGTCGCTCGGGTCTTCGGCGTCGAGTCGGGTCCGGGCCAGCGAGAGCGGCTCCCAGGTGATGTTCTTGAGCACCCAGATGCCCGTCGCCTCGTTGACGCCCGCCTGCCAGGTGTATGGTCCGACGGTCATCTCCGCCGAGTGATTGCCGTCGTCGAGCGTGATCTCGCTCATCTCCTCCTGGCAGGTCTCGGTCAGCACGTCGGTCGTCTCGTCGCCGGTCATCAGCTCCGCCTCGTAGAAGGTCGAGTCGGTGGTCCGGCAGTCCTCGAGGGTCTGCGTAAAGAGCTTTTTCGCCTTCTTTTTTGGTTGCTGGCAGCCGCTCGCCAGCAGGGCGCCCGCCGCGAGCAGGCCGGCGAGGGCGGCGAGATGGGGGGCGGGGCGCGAGAGCAATCGAGGGGCGTCGGTGTTCATGGCGCAAACCTCCGGCGGGTCGTGGGACGAATACCTCGAGAGCGTTATAACCGACGGCGGCGGGACGTCCAACCGGGTGTTGGAGAAAAAGTGAGGCGGTATCGTGCGGGTGATGGCCGATGACGGCGGCCTCATGGAGACGTTCAGCCGCGTCATGAAGCCGGTCCGCGAGCAGACCGAATGGGCGCGCCGCCAGTACCGGCGGCGTGGAACGATTCCGGAGGTCGATCCGGAGACCGGCGAGATCTGTCATCAAACCGGGGGGAGGGGCTCGGAGCGACAATGCCGCATCGGCGCCCGAGGGTGGGGGCGCGCAGGGGGATCGACCTTCGGGATCCCGGGGGGTTCGGGCTCGGAAGGGGGATCTCGCATCGAAATGCGGCGTCGAGCGTCGTTTGTCGAGGTCGAAGGCC
>CAZRLK010000187.1:0-9544 GCA_964600555.1 uncultured Bradymonadales bacterium | reverse complement strand
CCGCCCAGCACGACCCCGATCCCCTGCCCAACGGCCACATCCTGCTGTTCGACAACCAGGGCTACGGCGGACCCGGCGGCCAGAGCCGGATCGTCGAATTCGACCCCGCCTCCCGCCGGATCGCCTGGTCGTACCACGGCGACGAAAACCACCCGTTCTGGAGCGAAGAGCTCGGCGCCCAGCAGATGCTCCCGAACGGCCACGTCCTGATCACCTCCTCGCAGTACGGCCGGGTCTTCGAAGTCAATCGCGCCGGCGAAATCGTCTGGCACTGGTTCAACCCCGTGCGCCGCGAACACGACGGCACCGAGTACACCTCGGCGGTCTTCGAGGCGACGCGCATCGCCCCCGACGAATTGACCTTCACCCCGGACGCCCTCGCCGACCGCTGACTCTCCCCACGCACCGACGGTTGCCATGACGACAGACTCGACGGACGGCCCGCGCCTGGAGGTTCTCGTCTCGCTTCTCGGGCTTCTGGTCCTGGGCTACATCGGCGGCGCCCTCAGCGGCGTCTTCCAGGTGTTTCCCTACCCCCAGCTTCTGAAGCCGTACTTCGCGACGCTCGCCTCGACCGACGAGCAGGGCGTCACCGTCCCGGGCACGCCGACCAGCCCCCGCCCCTGGCAGTCGACCTGGTATTCGTCGTTCGGCGTCGTCCACAACAGCAGCGATCCCGCCCCCGGCGCCACGTTGTACACCTCCGGCCACCGCCCGCAGGCCGTCCTCGTCGACGCCGACGGCAGGCGGCTGCACACCTGGCAGTTGTCCTACGACGAGGCCTGGGGCTCCTCGCCGCCGCGCGCCGGCCGGCCCGACGACCCCGACCGGATGTACTGGCGCGCCGTCCACCTGCTCGACGACGGCGGCCTGCTCGCTCAGTACACCGCCCCCGACGCCGCGCCCCAGGGCTTCGGACTCGTCCGCCTCGACCGCGACTCGGAGCTCGTCTGGCGGTATCCCGGCCGCATCCACCGCGACCTCGAGGTCGGCCCCGACAGCGAGATCGTCGCGCTCGCACACCGCTTCCGGGATACCGACGCCGACCCCGTCGACGGCATGCCCCAGTTGCCCGACCGGGTCCTGGCCGACCAGATCGTGCGACTCTCCCCCGACGGCGACGAGCTCCAGCGCATCTCCCTGCTCGAGGCCTTCGCCGACTCGCCGTACCTCGGCGCCCTGCAGATGTACCCCACGACCCTCGAATCCCCCGGCGAGCCGGAGTGGGACGCCCTGCACGCAAGCTCCGTCGCCCGCCTCGACCCGGATTTCGCCGACCACCACGCCTTCGCCGAACCCGGCCACCTGCTCGTGACCCTCCGCACCCTCGATCTCGTCGCCGTCGTCGATCCCGACGCACGCGAGGTCGTCTGGGCGACCCGCGGCGCCTGGTGGCAGCCGACCGATGCGACCCCGCTTCCCGACGGCGACATGCTCGTCTACGACAGCAACGGCCACGGTGGCGAAGGACTCGCTTCGCGCATCCTGAGATTCGACCCCGCCACCGAGCGCGTCTCCCGCAGCTACACCGGCACCGAAGACGAACCGTTCTGGTCGCGCGAGGGCGGCACCCTCCAGCCCCTCCCCGACGGCCACGTCCTGTTCACCTCGCCGCTGACCGGCCAGATCAAGGAGATCGACGCCGACGACGAGCTGATCTGGGAGTACCGCAATCCCGCCCACCGCCGCCACGACGGCCGCCGCCAGATCGCCGTCGTCTGGGACGCCGAACGCATCCCCCCCGACCGCCTCGACTGGCTCCCGGCCTCCCCCCGCTGATCCGACCCGATCGGTCGGGCCCGTCTGATCGAAATCGGTGGCACATCCTCGGGCTCCCGGCGGTCCGGGAACAACTACGGCGAACCGCAAAGGGCGCAAAGCACGCGAAGGAGCCCTCGGGCTCTCGGCGGTCCGGGATCCGTTACGCCAAGGCGCCAAGACGCCAAGATCGCCAAGCCGTCCTCGTGCTCTCGACACGACTCACTCGATCGAGGCACCGGCCCGGGAGACGCCGTCTCCCGGGAGGTCGCCGCAACCGGAGCGCAGTGAAAAGCCTGGAGTTCGGCTTTTCACCTGCGTCCGCACGGGGCGACCCGGGCGGCTACGCCGCCGGCCGGTGCCGCCGGTTACGGGGAGGTGCGCCGGCGTCGTTCTTGGCGTCTTGGCGTCATGGCGTCTTGGCGAATTCGACCCGGGGCGCCGGGAGTCCTCGCCGTCTTGGCGAATGCGACCCGGGACGTCGGCCCCTCCGATCCCACGGAGTTGAATCCCCCTTTTGGGGCCTGGCCGCCGCCTCAACCCCGCCGCGCCACTGGCACCAAACGCCGAAACCCCGTATGCTCGCCACCGACGTCCCGATCCCCGACGACCTTCAACGCCGTGGTCGCCCAGCCCCCCCAGCAGCACAGCGACGATCCCGAGGCCGACGAGGAATTCCCCGTCGAGCTGCGCCTCGACCTGCCCGACTTCGAGGGGCCGATGGACCTGCTTTTGGAGCTGGTCCGCGACCGGGAGATCGAGATCTTCGAGGTCCCGATCGCCGAGATCACCGACCAGTACCTCGCCTGCATCGACCGCATGGAGGAGCTCGACCTCGAGGTCGGCGGCGACTGGCTCGAGATGGCCGCCCGCCTGATGTACATCAAATCACGGACCCTCCTGCCCGACGACGACGAGGACGACGACGAGGAGGGCCCCGACCCGCGCGAGGAGCTGGTCCGCCGACTGGTCGCCTACGAGCGCTTCAAGACGCTCGCCGAAAAACTCGACGAGCGCCCGCGACTCGGCTCCGAGACCTTCTCCGGCCCCAACGACCTCGAGGAGTACCGCCGCGAGACCGGCCCGCCCGAGATCCGCGACGCCGACGTCTCCGATCTGCTCGGCGCCGTCGAGCGGCTCGTCGAGGCCTCCGACGAGCCCGAGGAGTTCGTCTACGAGATGAGCCGCGAGCGCATCGACCTGCGGGCGGTCGCCCTCGACGTCGCCGACCGCCTCGAGCAGACCCCGCGCATCACCTTCGATTCACTGTTCGAGGCCGGTGCCCCGAGCAAAAACCGCATCGTCACCACCTTCGTCGCGCTGCTCGAGATGACGCGCCTCGGCCTCGTTCAACTGTTCCAGGCCCGCCTCGGCGCCGTCGACAAACTGTACGTCGAGCGCGCCGTCGTCGAGATCGCCGAAGTCAGCCAGACCCTCGACCTCGACGCCGAGACCGACGACACCTTCGATCTCGACGACGACCTCGACCCGCCCGACACCGGCCCGCCCGAGCCCTGACGCCCGACGACCGACACCCGACGACCCACGCCCGACACCCGACGACCGACGCCCGCAGTACCAGGTAGTACGATGACCCAGCAGGACGACGACACGCCCCGCCAGAACGTCCCGACTCCCGAGAGCCACGGGCCGACCACCAATCCCCCCGGCAAGCCCGCCCGATCGCCGGCGAACGAGGCCGAGGAGACGCCCCCGGCCGACCAGGCCCACGAGCAGTCGAGCGACGGAGCGACGCCCGAGCCCGACACCTCGACTCTCTCCGAGCGCGACCGCGTCCAGGGCGCCATCGAGGCGATCCTGCTCGCTTCCGACTCGCCGCTGAGCCGCGACGAACTCGCCGCCGCCTTCGACGACTGCGAACCCGAGCTCGTCGACCGCGCCCTCGAGCGCATCGAGCTGCAGTTCAGCGGCCCCGCCCGCGGCATCCACCTCGAGCGCATCGCCGACGGCTGGCAGCTCCGCACCAACCCCGCCTACGACACCCGCATCGAGACCCTCGTCGAATCCAACCCCGTCTCCCTGTCGCGCGCCGCCCTCGAGGCCCTCGCCATCGTTGCCTACCGCCAGCCCGTCACCCGCGCCGAAATCGACGAGATCCGCGGCGTCGACAGCGCCGGCGTCATCCGCACCCTCCAGGACTGGGATCTCGTCCGCGTCGTCGGACGCCTCGACGACCTCGGCCGCCCCCACGTCTACGGCACCACCGAGCGCTTCCTCGAGGTCTTCGGCCTCGCCGACCTCACCGACCTTCCGAGTCTCTCCGAGGACGAACACGAGTCGCTGCGCGAGCTGTACGAGGACGAACTCGACTCGTTCGACGAGGAGTTCGAGTAGGGATCCCGCCGACCCGACGCGTTTTCAGGAGGGACGCCGGATGTTCCAGCACCTGTACGCACTGCTCGATCCCGACGACTGGCGATTCCTCGCGGCCGCCTGGCTGCCGGCGATCCTCGCTGTCGTCGCCCTCAAGATCGTCCGCGTCGCCACCCTCTCCGAGCCGCCGCCCGCCGGCGCCTACCCGACGCTTTTCCGCTCCGACCTGTTTTTCGTCCTCGCTGCCCTCGCCGGCAGCATCGCCATCCTGCGGGTCGGCCGGCGCCTCGGCCGCCTGCACCTCCCGGCGCGCCTCGCTTTGACCCTCTCGGCCGGCCTGGTCGTCGTCGCCAACGGCTTCGCCCACCTGTTTTACCGGGCGACCGGCTCGGTGCTGACCGGCTCGCTTCTGCGCCACGGCTGGAAGCGCCGCGACGAGCTGTACGGCATGATCGACGCCGGCACCTCCGTCGGCCTGCTCGTCGCCACCGTCGCCGCCGCCGCCCTCCTCCAGATCGCCCCCTGGCTCGCGGCCCGCACCGCCGGCCCCCCCGACGAGGCCGACCCGCCCGCCTGGCGCCCGACGATCTACACCGCCGCCACCTCGCTTTTTTGCCTCCTGACCGCCTGGCTCCCCGCCGCCGACCTCGAGACCGGCGCCGGCTTCGCCCGCGAGCCGACCCTCCACCTCGCGTCCACCTTGCTGGCGGGCGCTTCCCCGGCCGATCAGACGACCCGCTTCCGGATGCAGCCGCCGACCTCCGCCGAACTCATCCCGGCCGAACGCCGGACCGACGACGGGACCGACGACGAGGCCGGCGGCGATCGCAAAAACCTCGTGTTCGTCGTCCTCGAGTCGACCCGCGCCCGCTCGACGAGCATCCACGACCCCGACCTCGCCACCACGCCCTTCCTCGCCGAGCTGTCCGAATCGAGCCTGACGATGCGCGAGGCGTACACCGTCCTCCCGCACACCTCCAAGGCCCTCGTCTCGATCGCGTGCGGCATCCCGCCGATGCCCCGCATGGCGATCCTCGAGGCACGCCCCGGCGCCATCCCGGCCCGCTGCCTCCCGGAACTGCTCGGCGATCGGGGCTACCGCACCGGCTTTTTCCAGACCGCCACCGACCGCTTCGAGGACCGCGACGTACTGGTCGAGAATTTCGGCGTCGACGACTTTTACTCGCTCGAGGACCTCGATCGCGAAGACCACCAGAAGGTCAACTACTTCGGCATCGAGGAGCACGCCCTGCTCGCGCCCTCCCGCCAGTGGCTCGAGGCCCGCGGCGACGCCCCGTTTTTCGCCACCTACCTCACCCTCTCGCCCCACCACGACTACCGCTTCTCCGATCGCTACGGCGCCGAGCAGTTCGCCGACGACCCGAAACTCGACCGGTATCTCAACGCCGTCCACTACGTCGACCACTTCCTGGCCGAGCTGTTCGAGCAATACCGCGATCTCGGCCTGTACGAGGAGACCGTCTTTTTCGTCTTCGCCGACCACGGCGAGGCGTTCGGCGAGCACGGCCGCTTCCAGCACGACAACGTGATCTATCAGGAGGGCGCCCGCGTCCCCTGGATCATCCACGCCCCCGGCGAGGAGTCGCTCGAGGCGGGCACCGTCGAGCGGCCCGTCAACCTCCTCGACATCGTCCCGACCGCCATCGAGCTGCTCGACTTCGAGGTCGAGGGCGCCGACTACCCCGGCCGCGACGTCCGCGACGCCCCCGCCGATCGCGTGCAGTTTTTCTCGTGCTTTTACGACGACAAGTGCCTGGGCGCCCTGTTTCGCGGCTACAAGTACATCCACCACTACGACAAACGCCCCGACGAGCTGTTCGACCTCGACGACGACCCGCGCGAGCGGACCGACGTCGCCGAGCGCCACCCGAAGCTCGTCGCCGGCCTGCGCGGCGCCGTCCGCGACTGGCGCGTCGCCGTCGAGAACCTCTACCGCGAGTACTGGCGCCACAATCCCCCGCGCGAGAGCCGCAAACGCGAGATCGAGCACGAACGCGACCTCGAGGTCGGCCGCGGCATCGCGTTTCGCGGCTTCGACACCGGCGGCGGCGACGACACCGGCGACGAGACCGACGACGAGCCGCCCGAGAGCCTCCAGGCGATCTTCCGCCTCGAGCGCGCCCCCGACTCGCCGACCGCCCTGCGATTGGTCGCCACCTCGCACGGCCGGCGCCACGTGCTCGGCGGCCGGGCGATGGGCGGCATCCACACCCTCGAGGGCGTCGAGCCCGGCAATTCGTTTCACGTCGAACTCGAGCCTCGGCTACCGGCCGACTGGCCGGAGGGGCCGTTTGACGTCGAGGTCGAATTGCTGACACTCGACCGCCGGGACGCCCCGACCGCCTCGCCACCCGACGCCGGCGACGCCGACGAATCGTCGATCGAGCGCCGCGTCGAGCCGGTCGAGCAGGTGAGGCTGTTTCGGTGGCCGCCCGCCGCCGACGACCCCGGAGATTCCGAGATCGACTGACCCGGCGTCCACGCATGAGCCGTCGGTTCGACTCACCCGTCCCCGAAGCCCCGCCCCCACCATGATGCGTCTCCAGAAATTCCTCTCGAGAGCCGGATACTGCAGCCGACGCGAGGGCGAGGCCCTGATGAAACAGGGCCGCGTCGAGGTCAACGGCGAAGTCTGCCGCGAGCTCGGATCGAAAGTCGAGCCGGGCCGCGACCACGTCGAAGTCGACGGCAACCTCGTCGAGTTGCCCGACGAGTTCACCTACGCCCTCGTCCACAAGCCCGTCGGCCACGTCACCACCCTCGACGACCCGCGCGGCCGACCGACCGTCGTCGACATCCTCCCCGACGACGCCCCCCGGCTGTGGCCGGTCGGACGCCTCGACCAGGACTCGAGCGGCCTTTTGTTGATGACCGACGACGGCAACCTCACCCACCGGCTCACCCACCCGAGCTTCGAGGCCCGCAAACACTACCGCGTGCACCTCTCCGCCCCGCCCGACGCGACGACCCTCGACAGGCTGCGCGGGGGCGTCGAACTCGACGACGGCTACACCACCGTGCCGGCCGACATCGACGTCGTCGAGACCGGCGGCGACGGCGCCACGCTCGAGGTGACGCTGACCGAGGGTAAAAACCGCCAGATCCGGCGCATGGCCGAGGCGGTCGGCCACGGCGTCGAGTCGCTCACGCGCATCGGCGTCGGCCCGGTCCGCCTCGAGGGCCTCGAGCCCGGCAACTGGCGGTACGCGAGCGACGAGGAGGTCCGCGGGCTCGAGCGGGAAGTCGACCTCGAGCGCGACCGGGACTGATCGCCGTGGACACCACCTCCGCCAGGCTCCGACGCATCGCTCTCCCCGGCCTCGCCACGCTGGCCGTCGCGGCGGTGTATGCGAAGGTCGTCGGCTACGGCGCGATCCCGGTCTGGGACGACGGCCAGTACCTGCTCACCCGCACCGCCGTCACCGACTGGTGGGCGAGCTCGTGGCGCACCCTGCTTCTGACCCCGGAGCTCGGCTATCCCGTCCCCGTCCCGACCTTCCTGTACGCCCACGTCCGCCTGCTTTTTCCCGAGCAATTTCCCCACGCCCTGCACGCGCTCAACCTCGGGCTGCACCTCGCCAACTGCCTGCTCGTCTACCGGCTCGTCGCCGGCTGGCTCGACCGCCGATCGGGGGTGGCGGCGATGGCGCTGTGGGGGCTGCATCCGGTCGGCGTCGAGACGGTCGCCTGGCTGACCAACCTCAAGACCCTCCTCGCCGCCACCTGCCTGCTCGGCGCGATGCTGCTGTGGCGGCGCCACCTGCGCGGCGCAGGCGGCCGGTGGCACCTCGCCGGCGTCGCCGCCCTGATCGTCGTCGCCCTCGGCTGCCGCCCCGACGCGGCGATCGGCGTCCCGGTCCTCGCGCTGCAGACGATCCGCCACGGCGGCCTCGCCGATCTGCGCCGCCGCGCCGCCCCGCTCGTCGGCCTGCTCGTCCCCGCCGCCGCGACGGTCGTCGTCGCCATGCGCGGCCACGGCGCGATCGTCCAGCGAAACGCACTCGACCCGCAGACCCTCCACACCGCCGCGATGCGGGTGACGCGCACACTCGAGCTGTCGGTCGCCCACCTCGTCTGGCCGATCGAGCTGCACCCGGGCTACTACTTCGCGCCGAACGCCCCCTGGCCCGCGCTTCTGCCCGGCCTGCTGATCGCCGTCGCCCTGCTCGCGGCCGGCCTCGCCCTCGCCCGCCGGGGCCGCCGGGAGGCGCTGTTCGGGCTCGCCCTGTTCGTCGTCCTGTATCTGCCGTACTCGAACCTCCGCCACCTTCCGCGAAACGCCGCCGACACCTACCTGTACCTCCCCGCCTTCGCCGCCATCCTGACCGCCCTCGCCTGGCTCCGCCCCTGGACGGGGCCGACCGGTGAGGCCGACGGGCGTGACGACGAGCCCTCCGACGCCCCGACCCGCCGGCGCCGCCGACTCGCCACCGCCGCCGTGGTCGTCCTCGTCGCCTCGTTCGCCGCCCTCACCGCCACCCAGCTCGATCGCTGGCGCGACGCCGAGTCGCTGTGGGCACCGGTCGTCGAGGCGTACCCGGACGCGAGCCGCCCGTACACGCTGCTCGCTCTCTCCCGGCTGCGCGCCGACGACTGGCAGACCGCCCGCAAACTCGCCGACCGCGCCCTGCCCCTGTACCGCAAGAGCCGCAACTACCCGTACTTTCTCCCCCTGATCTACGAGCAGACCGACGCCCCCGAGACCGCCCTCGCCATCGCCCGCGAGACGATCGCCCACGGCCACGACCTCGGCCCCCGCCACCACAAGGTCTTCGCCGACGTGATCGCCCGCCGCGACGCCCCGCTCCCCGACACCGACCCCCACGCCTCGGCCTTCGAGCGCGCCCTCCGCGAATACCACCGCCGCGACCGATGGCTCGCCAACCGCCGCGACCGCCTGACGATGGCCAACTACCTGACCGCCCGCCAACGCCACGACGACGCCCGCCCGTTCGTGCGCCGCGAACTCGCCACCGACCATCCCCACTGCTTCACCTGGACCGCCCTCGAACGCATGCCCGATCCCCCCGACGCCCCACCCCGCCCCCCCCGCTGCAACTAGAGATGTCTAATACGTTGCCTGTCCTTGGCGAGCTTGGCGTCTCGGGTTCCTTGGCGATTCCGGGACCCGTGATCCCGTCGCTTCCGGTATCCTCGGTCGACCCCGGGGCTTCTCGGCGGTGTGGCGTCCGATATCGCCAAGATCGAGAGATCGCCATGACGCCAAGAACTCCCGACGGCCCCTCCCCAACCGACGGCACCGGCCGGCGGCAGAGCCGCCCGGGTCGCCGCAGCCGGAGCGCAGTGAAAAGCCCGGAATGCGTCTTTTCACCTGCGTCCGCATGCGGGCGACCTCCCGGGAGACGCCGTCTCCCGGACCGGTGCCTCGATCGAGCGAGTCCGCTCGTCCGATCGTCCGATCGTCCGATTG
>CAZRLK010000186.1:0-9656 GCA_964600555.1 uncultured Bradymonadales bacterium | reverse complement strand
CGCGCTGCACGGAGACTTGCTCGGACGATTCGGACTGTCCCGGCGACCTGAAATGCGGGAAACGCGGGTTTTGCGCGGAAAACTGCCAGACCGAAGGCAACTCCTCGCAGGCCCCGGAACAGGATCCGCAGGACAACCTGTTGACGAAGGTGCTTGACACCATCCTCGACGGCGCCGGTGCCGGAAACCTCCAGGGCCTGGAGGTCTCCAACCACGCATACTTCGATGCCGATCCGAACATGCGGCTGAGCATCGACGTCGACCTGTGGCCTCCCTCCGACGCCGGGGTCACGATCTCGGCGGTCGCCGAAGCCGATCTACTGGCCGGGCTCGGCCTGAGATTCGACTTCGAGGAGACCTTCTCCGAGACGATCGGTCCCGCTCAAGAGCGTATCACGCTTTTCACCTTCAACGTCCTCGGTGCCCAGTTTTATGTGCGACTCGAACTGCACGGTCGTCTGAAATTCGAGACGACGGCACAGGGGATGCTCAAGATCGACTACAAACTGTACTCGACTCGCCAGGCCGATAGTTGTGAGTCGGCCGACTGCGACGACTTCATCAAATGGAAGGACCACGACGCGAACTGGGACGACTACGAGCGCGACCACTCCGGCGGTGCGTACGGGGGACCACCGTCGACCGAGGACAACGAAGACGACGTGATGGGCACCTACGCCCAGGATGCCGGCGATTCAAATCATGGGCTCGCCTTTGGAACCAGCGTCGGCTCCAATCCGGGATGCATGGGCTACGAGGATCGTTTTTGCGAGTCGAAGTCCCTTCTCGGGTTTTTCGACGCAAATCTCATCAAAAAGAAGGTGACGACTTCTCTTTTCGGAATCGAAACCGATGCCACGATCGAAAACTACCTGACCGGCGAAGCCGGAGCGAATGTGGGTCTGTACGGTCCGGTCGCCCCGACCAACCGACTCGTGTTCATCGAACCGGTCAACTTTCTCGCCTCGGCCTACGCCATCTTCGACCCCCCGTTTTGCGGATTCGGCTTCGATCTGTTGTACCGCGCGTTCATCGGCATCGGGCCCCTGGACCTGTTCGGACTCCTCGAGCTCGGAAAACCGGACGGCGTGAAATTCCCGTTTTTCAGCCCCATCCCCATTCTGACGACCTCCTGGAAGGCAACGCCTCAGTGTTACGTCCCCGACGGAGGGGACGAACCGCTGCAGCCGGCGGAACTCAACGCCGACAGTGGACAGAGCTGGAACGACGTCGACTGGGAGAATACCAGTTTTGGCTGTGATCTGATCCGGGGCATCGCCCAGGCCGGTTCGGGGGCGAGTCTCGCCTGTGGAGCTCCGAAAGACCACGAGCCGGCGGACACTTCCGGCACGTGTGCAACCGACGAGAATTGCCCCGACGAAGAGGCATGCCTCAACAGCAGTGTCTGTGTCCCGGAACCGAACGACTCCCTGCGAGTTTCGCTGGTCGGGGGCAGTCAAAATCAGGGCGTCAATCTGAGCATCGTCAAACCCTCCGGCGACCGGGTCACTCTCGATGTTGTCGACGAGGAGGCCGCCTCCTCGTTTGCGACGGTCGCCACTCAGGTCATCGAGGACCCGGCCTCCGGTGTCTACGAGATGCGTGTCACGAACGCGGCCGGACAGGAGTTGTCACTCGACAACGTTCCCTACCAGGTCAAGCTCGTCTACAAGGACGAGCAGGGCGAAAAACAAAACGTCCAGCGGGTCGAGGGATTCATCCAAAAAGACGAGGCCAACGCCCCCGTCAAACTGAGATATCGCCACCAACCGTAACTGCAACGGAGTCGAGACGGTGATGCCTACAACAGAGTGGATTGACAGACGCCCGATCCTCGCACGCAGCCCCCGGCTCGCCCGCCCGATCGGTCTCGCGACGGCCTTCTTGGCCGTGGCGTTGGCATCCGGCGGATGCGAGATGAAAGCGCCGACGAACTCGTCGAGTTCCACGGACAACTCCGAAGCGATCGACGAGGAGGCCTCCTCCCCCGGGGAGATGCGTCGCAAGTATGCGGCGCTCGAGATCGAACAGGGACGTACCGACACCTTCTCGCTCGAGGCGGATCTCTCCTCGATCGACGCCTTCCAGATCGACCGCGGGGACTGGTCGCTGGAGACGAATGGGACGCTCGCGCTCGAGCCGGGGTTCAAGGCGCAGCTTCCCGCCGATTCCGCGGATCCGGCGCAGTTCGAATATGTCGTCTTCGACCAGCCAGACGTCGAGGTCGAGACGTCCCTGCAGTTCGACTCGCCCCTCCCCGAGATGCAGATGCAGAGCGTCGATCAGACCGTCTCGCTCTGTCCGTCGGGAGGAGCGTGTTTGCCGACGTTCGAGGTCGATGGCACAACCTATGAGCTCGAACCCGTCGCGACGCTGAAGGTCACCGCCTCCGCCGAAGAGCCAGGGAGTCTTCGATTCGGATTCGAAGACAATCCCGAACGTCATTATCTGAAATCGGGATTCGAGTTCGACGGCCAGGAGGGCTGGCACGATATCCGCTCCGATCAATTCGACGCCCGTCCGACCTCCCCGGACATCTCCGACGGGTTCGATGGACGGGCCGACGTTCAGTTCGATCTTTCGTTTCGTCTCCAGGAGGTCGACCACGAAGTCCCGCTGGCGACGACTCATCTGATGGAGGCGCGCAATTCGATCGAAGCACGCGTCCGACCGCCGGAGTGTCTCGCCGGTCAGAAGCTCGAGATCGGAGCCGCCGTCGAACGCTCGACGCGAAATACCGATCCCACCTGCAGCAGCGGTGAGGCCGATTGCCTGAACCGCGAACAACTGTTTCAAACCTCGATCTTCGACGCCTCGCAGTCCCTTCAGGACTCGCACCCGAGTTGTGAACAGACCACCTCGAGGTGTACACCCGGTGCCGACGAGTGTTCCGGCGTCGGCCACGAGTGTTTCCGGGGATATTGCGTCCCGAAAACTCCGATCCAGATCGGCCTGCGGTGGAGCGCGCCGAGCGAGCAACAGAGCGGCCTGGATCTCGACCTCGACATCCAGATGCTGGGGGAGCAAGGGGAGATGGTGCCCCTCGAGCCGCTCGGCGCGAGTTCGCCCGAATCGGTTCGTGGCTGGATTGAAAAGACCTCGGCCGGGACCAATACCGATCGCGACTTCCACTGGGAGATCGCGGTCATCCGCGAGGTGCAGGCCCAACAACCCCTCGAATTCCAGGTCGTCGCTCCCGACGGCGTCCCGGAGGAGGGCGTCGACTATACGCTCGTGCTGGAAAACGAGGCCGAATTCGAGAGTCCGCGAACCATCAACGGCACCATCACCCACGACGACAGCTCGTTCACCTACGAGATGCGTCCCGACGAAAACATCGGGCTCACAGGCGAGTAACTTCGAGCTCGCCGAAACGTAGATGAGTCAATGTGTCGTGGCCGAATCGCATTGTTCAATCTCGAGAGTGGAGTACACCGGTGAATCGACGAACTTTGCTGAGCACAGTGGTCGCAGTCGGCGTCGGACTGGCAACTACAGCCTGCTCCAAAGAAGCCGATCTCCAGGATCAATCCTCTCAGTCGCGAGACGCGGGCGACATCGCGGCGAGTCCGGACACCATCCCCAACCGAGAAGCTCTGGAAGCCTACCAGCACTTCTCCGAAGATGTCTCCGTGGCAGCCTGCGGGAAGGCGTTCGAATGCTGCAGCGACTCGGAGCTCGACTCGATGAACGTGCGGGGCGACGACGCCGAAAGCTGCGCGAACAGCTCGGTGCTCGGACGGGAGTTCGGCTTCGGGCTGTACGACGAACCAATTCGCAACGGAGGCGTGCAATTCGACGAAGATCTCGCCGAGCTGTGCCTGCAGTCGATCGAAAACCTCTCGTGCGAGGAATTCTCGGGCGGTATCGAGATTTTCGGAAGTCGCGACTACCGGGGTTGTGCAGAGTTGTTTCAGGCGACGCGCACCAACGGAGAGACCTGTACGTACCACGTCGACTGCGAGAGCGGGTTTTGCCAGGAGGCGGAGGGCGAGGGTGAAAACGAGTGCAGCGAGCCTCCCCAGGCTGGCGAGCCGTGTTCGACCCTGCAATGCGCCTCGGGGACATACTGCGATCAGAGCGGAGCAAGCAACGTGTGTCGGCCCAAGAAACCCGACGGGGAACCATGCCTGGACGACCAACAATGTGAGTCGGACCACTGCTCGTCGGACGAGTCCTGTGCTGCACCGCCGTCACAGTGCGACGGGAACTGATCTTCGCTGCCGGCCCTCCCAGAGGGCCCCAGTTCCGGGGCCCGCCATCGAACGGGCCATCCGCGGGTCCTCACACATCTGTAGCGGAGGGAGCCTCCCACTCGACTCCAGGGGGCTTCAGGTTTACTGCCCCGACATCAGCCCCTGCGCAAAGTTTTTGAGGAGGGGAGTCTGACTCGTCTGCTGGCGTCGATTCTCCAGCACCCACGAGGGGGCCGACAGCTCTTCGGGGCTCGGCCCCATGATCGAGATGGACGAGTCGCGGGCGAGGACGCCAACCTTCTGGCGTTGTCGTCTCGCCAAAAACACCTGGTCGGCGGCAGCCTCGACGGCTCGCCCCACGGAGGCATACTCCAACCCGTTGCACATCGCGTCGGTTGGCTCCTGCAGTTCGTGCTGGCGGTGATAGCTGTACGAATCGGCACAGAAACTCCGCCAGGTAGCCGTCTCGTAGTAGCTCTGCGGCGGCTTGCCGTCGACCTCGCAGGTCTCGCCCTCGAAGATCGGCTTGAATGAACGCACGACCATCCGATGCGGGTCGAAGCCCCGCTCCAAGAGCCCGCACGCCCGCTCGACGACCCAGTCCCGAACGCGCACCGGCTCGAGACCTTCCGGGAGATCCTCGACTCCGTGCGTCGGCAGGTCGTTGGATTCGTCGCTGGAGACGTGTTCGCGATAGGAGACGGCAACCAGCGGCACCATGTACTCGTCGAAGCTCTCCCGATCGAGCACTCGCCGCGAGTCGAGGGCTTCGACAAGAGCCTTTTTCCCGCCGAACGTCTCGAGCGCACAGCTTCTCGCCTTGTCACTCTCGCCGAGGAACGTCGCCAAAAAGAGCTTGCGCCGCCAGCGCACGGGCGCCAGTTGCGACAGGGGCTTCAGAAGCTTCGCCGACTGGCACGGATCGACCGGCGGGCCGTCCCCCCGACCGATCATTGCGTCGAACCAGTCCTCGGAGACCCGGTAAGCGAGCACTTTGTGGTGGGACACGTAGTTTCGCTCGATCGGGCGCTCGTTTTTTCGCTGTCGCCGCTCGACTCCCCCGAGACACGCCCCGGTGAGCTTCGGATCGCGCATCAGAGCGTCGAGAAGCACCTCGGAACGCAACGAAGTTCCCGAATCGATCAGGTGCTGGCAGGCGGTGTTTCGGATCTCAAAGCTCGGATCGTCGAGCGCCGCCTCCAGAAGGCGGGGACGATACTGGGCGGCGTAGTCGAGGGCGAGTTTGCGGACCGATTTCGACTGCCAAAACCACAGCAGGACGGTGGTGCTAACCAAAATGAAAAAGGGGAAGGCGACAAAAAACACCCGGAGGGTCTTCGGCGAAAAGCGATCGCTCAGGGAGTCTTTGCCAGGGACTCCCCGGACCGCGAAGACAAACGAAGTGATCACGGATCTGGTCTCCTGGTTTTCACCTGCGACGCCACATGCAGGCAGCGGCGGCGACCGGAGCCTCGGTCACCCGCCTCCCCGCTACGACGAATCGTGGGCGCCGCGATTGGTTGCCTGTCGGTTGCGATCGGAAGAACTCTCAGAGGTGCCTTCGCGCCGGCGTTCATCGCGACGGTTGCCCGCCTGAGTATCCGAGCGGCGCTCGCCTTCGACCGATGCCTCTTCGAGCAACTCTTCACGCGATCGCTCGACGCTCGGGGGTTTGGAGACGAGCCCCGTCCCGCTCTCGCGCTGGGGATCGAGATACTGCGAGTCGTCCGCGTCGGCCTCCGACTCCTCGTCGTCGGGCACGTCGACGATGTTTTCGTCGACGTACTCGAGGTTCAACCCACCGGGACCCTCTCGAGCCGACGGCTCTTCGTCGCGCTCGCGAATCGCCTGGGCCGCCTTCTGCGCCGCCGACTGCTCGGCCGGCTCGTCGGCCATCTGATAGCTCAACCGATACAGGCTGAACGCCACGAGCCCCGCCAGCCCGACCACGCCCGGGAGGTACGGAGGCGGCCAGACCTCGAGGGTGACCACGACGGCGACAATCGCCCCGAGCACCACGATGGCGAGTTCGAGGATGAAAGTCGACCAGTAGTGATCTGGAAGCTGATTCATGATGGCGACGGGCCGCAGACGTTGGCTCTCCAGCGAGCAACTCGGCCAACATCAGTTGTCATCCCCGCGGATGATCTCGAGGTTGTCCTCGTTGTCGTCCGGAGCCGGCTGAGGCGTCGGCTGCGGTTCCGGCTCCTCTTCTTCCTGGCGTTCTTTGCGGGCTTTGTTGATGACCTCGAGGTTCTCAAGTACTTCCCGGAGCGTCTTCTTTTTGATCGGTTCGATCGCGACATCTTCCGGATGCCGCAACAACAGCTCGAGTTCCCCGCGCGTCTGGGCAATCGTCAGCAACTCCGCCTCCTCGACGGTCACCGACATCGTCACCGAGCTGTAGCTCTGGTTGTTGTTTTTACCCGAGTTGTTCTGGATTTTGTTGCCGACTGCCAGAAGCGTGACATTTTGCAGCAGGGTCATCGTAATGTAGCCGACACTGCTTCCGCCCCCGGCCTCCGGGATGACCTGATCTTCGTTACCGGTCGGAAAGGTCCCGATGATATCGACCCGGTCGCCGGGGCGCAGTAGTCCCGAGACCCCGCTGATGTTGTCGACGGGCATCGACATCGCCCGTTCTTCTTTCGGGATCTTGGCGGCGAGGTTGTTGGCGACCTCCTCGACCTCGAAGTCGCTGGTGACGACCATCTTGCCCTCTTTGACGTCCTTTTTGAGTGGCTGGTCGAGGTAATAGCTGAGGTCGTCTTTGCGCAGGACGTTGTGCGGGAGGAACTGCTCGGGGACCTTGTCGACGGTCACGTGGTTCTTTTTCAGGGGAGTACTTTTGGGGATGTTCCGGGCGGCCTTGACGACCTTGACCTGATTTTTCAGGAGTTTCTCCGCCTGCTCATTTTGTTTGTCGATGGCCAGATACACCAATCCGGCCGCAAACAAACCGACGATTACCGCTGCGATCAGAAGCTTCTTTTTCGCCATGGTCTCCTCTCCTCGCCTCGGACGATCGACTGGCCGCCCAGAAGATCCGCTCGTTCTCTGGCTTCAATGTCAGCTTAGCAAAAACCGGGAGGGTCCGACAATGGCACCGCCGATCATCGCAAGTAGCCGTGGGCATCGAACCATTCGAGGGTGTCGCGAAGCGTCGATTCCAGGGGGCGAGCGGCGTGGTGCAGTTCGCCTTCGGCGCGTTCGTCGTCGACCGGGCGAGCGTAATGGATCAGATCGACCCCGATCAGCGGCGACGGGCCGCGATATCCGGCTGCGCGCCCGAGCACTTCGGTGATCCGTGCGGCTCGGCGCACCCAGCCGCCGGGGAGGGTGTAGGCGGGCGGGTCGGCCCCGCAGAGATCGGTGAGGGTGCGTGTAAACGTCGAGATGTCGACATTTTCGCCGCCGACGAGGTAGCGGCGGCCGGGTCGACCCTGCTCGAGGGCGGCAATAAGCGTGTCGGCCAGGTCGCGGACGTCGACGGCGTTGAATTGCCCGTCGACAAGCGCGGGCATTCGACCGTCGGCGACGCGCACGACGAACTCGCCGGTCGTCGGTTTGACGTCGCCCGGTCCGAATACCGCCGTCGGAATGGCGATCACGACCGGGAGGCCGGCGTCGACGTATCGATACACCTCGGCCTCCATGCTGAATTTTGCCTCGAAGTACGCATCGTCGACGGTGCCGGGGACGTAAAAATCCGACTCGGAGACCGGCTCGCCGTCCGGCCCGCCGCTCCCGAGGGTCGCGGGGCTCGAGACGTACACGACTCGGCCGAGCCGCTGGCGTCGGCAGGCCTCGAGGACGTGGCGAACCCGTCGAACGCCGCGACGACGGGCGCGGTCGACCGCCAGTCCGCTTCTCGGGTAGTAGCCGGCACAGTCGACCAGCGCGTCGAACGCCTCGAGCGCCGCGTCGAGCGCCCCGTCGGGATCGTCGAGATCGACACGGTGCCAGATGAGATCGACGTCGTCGACGTGGTCGGTACGGCTCGAGGCGCGCCGGGTCGCGTGGACGGGAAACCCCCGACGCTCGAGCCTTCTGGCGACGTGCGCCCCGATGAAGCCGGTGGCGCCGAGCACCATGACGGTCGGTTTCATAGCCAAGTCCGAGAGGGGATGGTCGCCGAGATGCGATCGATCCGCCGGCGCTCGGGCCGACGCCTCAGTCGAGTTCGTTGTCGTACCACTCGCCGGCTTCCCAGCGTTCACGCAGCCGATCGAAGATCGCCTCGACGATCGGAAACTCCGCGGCGCCGACTGTCGGGGGATCGTCCCAGAACTGCTCGACGTCTCCGCGGCGCTGGGCGTCGTAGGTCAGCGATTTGGCGAGCAACTGGATGCGGTCGGCGGCCTTGACGAGAAGCGCCTCCGGAGATTGCTGCCGGCGGTATGCCTCGGCGGCCTCCAGCCACCCGTCGCCGACTCCCCCCAGGATCTTTTCGACTGCATCCGATTCGGCCTGTTCGACCGCCTCGGCGCCGACCAGCTCTTTGACCGGGCGCGGAAGATCCGTCAGAAGGGCCTCACCGAAATCGTGCAATAGCGCGATGCGCATCACCCGCTCGACGTCGACCTCTTGGTCGACGTGGTCGGCCAGCCAGGTCGCCACAAGCGTCACCTCGAAGCTGTGCGCGGCCACCGACTCCGGATCCGCCACCCCCGCCACCAGCCAGCCCGTGCGCGGCAGCGACTCGAGCCGCCCGATCCGGCTGAGCAGCCGCAAAAGCTCGTCGGCCTGTCTTGCATCCTCGTCCATGACGCCCGGGAGGCTAACACGGTCCGGTGCGCGTGCAACCGCCGCCCCACCCGCCGGGGTCTGCCGCCCCGGGCCGCCGCCCCGATCGAGCCTCCGATCGGCACGCCGAAACCAACCCGAGATTGCACGTCTCGGGGCGGATGTGCTAGGCGTCGCTCACGCACGGGGAGGGAGCAGCGACGTGCAGGAGATGCACGCGATTTTTTTCGGCCGAGCGCAACTCGACGAGATTTTTGCCCACGAGGATGGTGCCATGGACAAATCACAAAAAGGACCCGGCGGTCTGACCGAAGCCGAGCGCGACGAGATTCTCGAAGAGATCTACGAGCGTTTTACCCTCAAGCTCGACCACACCGCGATCTGCACGAACAGTGCCGACGAGCTGTCGTATGTCTTTTTGCGGGCACTGACCGGAGGCGACATCAAGTACCGCGCCCCCGACGTCGCCGCCGCCGACCCGGAGGCGCGCTCGTCGATGAAGACCGTCGCGATCGCCCTGGGTGATACCGACGAACACCCGGACGCCGCCTACATGGCGCCGGTCGAAGGCATCGACGGCGAAGTGCAATCGCAGGTCAACCACTTCATCGAACACACCGGCGAGTGCTTCCAGCACATCGCTCTTCGGGTCGAGGGAGACTCGATCGAGGAGTACCGCGAGCTGACCGAAAAGCTCGGCGTCAACTACATCAC
>CAZRLK010000185.1:0-9685 GCA_964600555.1 uncultured Bradymonadales bacterium | reverse complement strand
GGGGATACTCGGGGATACTCGGGGATCCTCGGGGATGCTCGGGGATGCTACGGGGATGCTCGGGGATGCTCGGGGATGCTGCGGGGATAGTGTGGGGAGACGTCGGGGGGAGAAGAGGGGGCAAAGCAGCGAGTGAGGAGTCGACGGGCTTTCGTTCGGGCGTATTTTCCTGTAGGTACCGCCCGAGTTGCGAGCTTGAGGCGACGCGGTCGACCGTCGTCGGGCCGAAAGGACCGGCACCATCTTCGATCGGCCCCGCGCTCGTCGCCGGGAGATGTGCCATGAGTATGGTCGACACCGAACGTTTTCAGTTGGGGCCGGAGCTGATCCACGCCGTAACCACGGTGGCTGCCCAGGTGGCCGTCTGGCACGAGGAACCCGTCAGCCCCCTGCAGGTGGCGACGTATCTTCCGCTCGACGTCGACAGCGTCGGCCGGATCCTGGAGGCCGTCGAGGAGGATTACGGCCTCGAGCGTCTCGAACGCGACGGGCTCTGTTATTTTGCCTTCGACGATCCCGACGACATCCTCGAGGCCCCGCTCGACATCGAGGGCGGCGAGCACCTCGCCAATCTCTCGAACATCGAAAACAACCTCGCTGCGCTCAAATCCGAAGAGGGCTGGAGCCGGAAGGTCCGCGAACAACACGACCTGCTGCGAATCGTCGCCGGCGCCGATCGCCCGGAGGTCGAGTTGTCGTATTTCTTGAGCCGCACCGACGTCCCGAGCGCCCGGGTCCAGAGCATTCTCAACGACTTCGAAGCCGAAGGCTACGTCGATCACCGCGTCGACGAAGAGGACGACCTCCTCGAGTACACCTTTCCTTCGATCGAGTATTCGGAGGCCCGCCACGCCCGCAACATGGAAATCCTGCGCGAACTCGACGGCCGGAGCCGCGCCATCTGGATCTGGCTGGTGTTCGGAACGTTCGCGCTGGTTCTGCTGATCACGGTCATCGTGATCCGTTTTTACGCGTAATCTTCGAGACGGGCGGGGGAGACCAGCCCGGCGCGCCGAGGTTCGTCCGTTGACCAACCTCGGCCGCCGCCAATAAAAGATAGGGTACCGACGTACCGAGGCGACACGAATGTGACCGCAACTCGCCGCGACGGGAGTAGTGCCGATGGCCGAAGATTCGAACCTCGTCTGGATCGACCTCGAAATGTCGGGGCTCGAGCCCGCCGACGACGTCATCCTCGAGATCGCGACGGTGGTGACCGGGCCGGACCTCGAGATCCTCGCTGAAGGGCCCGATCTGGTCGTCCACCAGCCCGACGAGATCCTCGAGGGAATGGACGAGTGGAACACGAGACACCACGGCGAATCGGGGCTGACCGAGGCCGTCCGCAACTCCGAGATCGAGCTCGAGGAGGCCGAAGCCCGCACCCTGGAGTTCATCCGCCGCCACGTCGAACCCCAGAGCGCCCCGCTTTGCGGCAACAGCATCGGCCAGGACCGCCGGTTTCTGTACCGCTACATGCCGGAGTTGAGCGACTACCTGCACTACCGCAGCGTCGATGTCTCGAGCATCAAGGAGCTCGTCGCTCGCTGGTACGACGACCTCGAGCCCCCCTCCAAAGACGCCACTCACCGGGCCCTCGACGATATTCGCGAATCGATCGAGGAGCTGCGCTTTTATCGGACCCACGTCTTCCGGGACGGAGACGCCTCGCGATGACCGCTGGCCCGCCACTCGACATCTCGCGCGCCGGACCCCTCGTCGCGGCCGCCGCCTGCCTGTCTCTGGCGCTGGCGGGCTGCCCGGGGGAGTGCGACCGGCGCACCGAGCCCGCCGACCGCCTCTCCGGCCCCTGGCCGCATTCCTCGCCGCTTCGCGCGAAGATCCCGGCCGAGGCCGACACCGTGCTGTTCGTGCGGCGGCTCGGCGATCTCGGGCACGTCGACGAGTTTGTCGCCGACGAGCTGCCCGGCCAACTCGTGGAGCGGTTCTGGCCCGAGGCGTGGCGCGCCTCCGGACTGGCCGGGTTGACGAAACTGGTGGAGGTCTCGCGGCTGGGACTGCATCCCGGCCAGCCGGCCGTCGTCTTTCGCGACGGCGGGGCGTGGGGGCTGGTGACCGCCATCCCCGATCGCCGAAGCTTCGAGGCCGGCCTGCGCAAAATCCTCGACGAGACACCCGTCGGCGCGGCCGACGGGGACAACCGCATCGAGCGGTTGACCTACCCTCGGGCGGGAGACGACGAGGCCGAGCCGCGCACGATCGCCCGCCTCCGCCACCGCGACGAGACCCTGTTCGCCCGGTTCGGGTCCGCCGAGGACCTGCAAGCGCAGGAGGACCTCGCCGACGGCGACGGCGATCTGTGGCCGGCCGACCGGGCCCACGGCCAACTGCTCGACGGACTCGCTTCCGACGACGCCCGGCTGGTCGCCCTGGGGAATCCCTCCGAGATGGTCCCGACGACGACCGCCTCCCAGCAGGCCCGACGCATCCGCGACCGGCTCGCCGGCCAGCTCGGACCGACGGGCGTGAGCGCGAGCTTCGACGCCGAGCCGGCGACCCTCTCGTTCGACCTCCGCGCCCGACCGACCCCCGAGCAGCCGGTCGTCGTCTCGACGCTCGGCACCCCCGACGACCAGGTCCCGGCGCTCGGCGGCCTGATCGAACCGGGCGTCCTCGGCGTCGCCCGCTTTTCGGTCGACCCTGAGTCGACCTACCGGCTGTTCCGCAGCACGCTCCCCGCCCGGCACCGCCGACAACTCGACGCCTTCTGGCAGCAGCTCCGCGACAAACTCCTGATCGACGGACCCGACGCCCTGCTCGACCACTTCACCGGCCACGCCTTCGTCGTCGTCGACGCCCTCGGCTCCGACTCCGAGACGCCCCCCGCCGACTGGCGTCAGGTCCTGAAACTCCAGGCGACCCGCGAGGTCGTCGTCCTTCCGATCGCCTCGCGCGAGCGGCTCGAACGGGCACTCGACAAGGCGACGCAGGTCACTCGCGGGCGGCTCTCCCGGCAGACCGGCGACGACAACGTCCAGTACGCCTGGTTCGAAGGGGGGACGCTCGCCTGGGCGATGATCCTCAGCGACGAGCACCTGATGTTCGTCGACAGCCCCTCCTCGCTCGACCGGGCCCTCGCCTTCGACCGAAACGACGAGGCGGTCAGCGACGAGATCCGGGCCGAGATGCAGATCGGCCCGCTCCTCGAGACGACCGGCCGCTCCGGGGCCTATCTCGACGCCGCACTCGTCGATCGGCAGTTGAGCGAGCGCGGCCACGAACGGGCCGCCGCCTGGCTGACCCCCTTCGAGAGCATCCTGCTGACGACCGAAATGGACGGCGAAGCGAGCCACACCCGCCTCGAGTTCGTGCTCGACGGGGAGTGAGCGGCGATCGCGCTCACTCGGTCCGGGGACGACCGTCGAATTCGATCGCCGCCGGCGAGGTGTGCGCCGCCTGATAGACCCGGCAGATTTCGCTCATCAGCTCGTGGACCGCCTGGTCGTCGCTGGAGAAGTCGACCCGCGTGGTGTCGACCTCGATCAGGGGCGCCTCCTCGTAGTGGTCGAAGAAGTTCAGATACAGCGAACGCAGCCGCTCGAGGTACTCCGGATCGATGTCCTGTTCGTACGGCCGGCCCCGCTGTTCGATCCGCTCGAGCAGCGTCTCCAGCGGGGCCTGCAGGTGCACCACGGCTCCGGGGGTCGGAACCTGCTCGGTCAGAATCTCGTACATCCGGTCGTACAGGGCCAGCTCGTGGTCGTTGAGGGTGAGACTGGCGAACAGGCGGCTTTTGACGAACAGGTAGTCACTGACCGACAGCCGCGAGAAGAGATCCGCCTGCGCGAATTCCTCTTGCTGGCGGTACCGGCTCAGCAAAAAGAACATCTCGGTCTGGAAGGCGTACTGATCGGAATCCTCGTAAAAATCCGCCAGGAAGGGATTCTCCTCGAAGACCTCCAGGACGGTGTGGGCGTCGTAGTGGGTGGCAAACTGATTGACGAGGGTCGTCTTTCCCACCCCGATCGGACCCTCGACGACGATGTACTCCGGGTGGTCGGTGTGTCCTTCCAACATACAATTCCGCCGGACGACAATGGAGAAACCAAACCTCGATTCCGCCACGAGTGTACCGACTCGGCGGCGTTTGTCATCCGGCCAGCGGGCTCGGCTATTGCCTTTCGCCCCGACGTTGTGCCACCTATATGGCACGCAAGCTGCGATGTCCGCCGGATGTTTCACCCACGACGGTACTTTCGATGAGACACCCCCGTTCGAACCGCCCGCTCGTCGTCGCGGTCGTCGTCGGCCTCGCGACCCTGCTCGTTTCCGCCGCCGCGGCCGACGCCCAGCCCCGCGAGCCGCTGAAGATGACCTTCGTCGACGCCACGCCCGACGAGAGCGCGGCGATCTACGAGAAGCTCCGGACGATCATCTCCGAGAGCGACGACATCGACTTTACCGACCCGTCGGCCTTTCTCGACGCCGCCGAGCGCTTCGACGTCCGGGTCCCCGATTTCGCCTCCTCCGGCCGGCGCACCGGCAAACGCGAGTTAATCAAACGGGCGATGCGGGCCAACGACCTCGAGAGCATCGTCGCCTACAAGCGCACCGGCGACACCCTCCACCTGATCGTCCTCGGCCCCAGCGGCGCCGAACTCGAGCACTTTCGCTCCCCGGTCCGCCGCGAGGAGATCAGCGACGAGCAGGCCGTCGCCGTCCTCAAAAAGATCTTCCAGGTGCTCGTCCCGGAGGTCCGCGAGTTTCGCGACCGGCGGGCCGACCAGCAGACCGACGAGGAGGCGAGCCGGGCGGGTGAGTCGACCGGCGGCGGATCCGACTCCCCCGACGACGAGCAGATCAAAGACCGGGTCGTCGACCGCCACAAACACGCCCACGGCAATCTCGCCCAGAAGGCGACCGTCTCGCTCGCACCGATGTTCGGCCGACGCGCCCTCTCGATCGCCACCGACGACGGCGAGTTCCAGCTCGCCCACTCGACCCCGTTCGTCGGTGGCCGCGGGCGGGTCGACGCCGTGCTCGGATTGATGAACTCCGAGACGGCGGCCTTCGGCGGCACGCTGTACGGCGAATACGCCCCGTTTTCGACCCGCCTCAGCCCCGATCAGCCCGCTCGCCCCGGCACCTATTTTCGGGCCGGCGGGCGCCTGCGCTACCTCGCCGGCTTCTCCTCGCGGCTGATTTTGTTCGGTCAGCTCGGCGGCGAGGTGCTCGACGTCGCCATCGAGTCGAACTCCACGTACGTCGGCAGTCGCTACGGATCGCTCACCGCCGGCATGGGCGCGATCTATCACATCCCGAAGGCCGGCGACATCACGCTGCACGCCGACGCGCTTCCGACGGTGGCGACCGACACCAACGACGGGGCCTTCGGCGACGGCGGCTTTTCGCTCGGCGTCAATCCCGGCCTCCGGTTCACCCTGCGGCGCTTCTCGCCGTGGATTTTCTCGGCGAGCTACGATTTCGTGCTATACTTTCCGACCCACTCCGACCCCGAATTGCACGAGGCCGCCGCCTCCGGCACCGACTCGGTGCACGTCGGCGGCCTGAGTGCAGGCTACCGGTTCTAACCGCACCACCTCCCCTTGCGCCCGCCCGACAGATCCGTATGGTTTGTTCGATTTGCGGGCGAGCGTTCCATCCGTACCCGAGGACCGACCGATGAGTGCAGCCGATACCGCCGACGGACACGACGAGGGTGAGCTCCACCAGGCTCCCTGGGTGTATTTCACCACCTACACCGTCTGCCTGTCGTTTCTCGCCCTGTTCATGTTCGCCAAGGGGCTGGTCTTCGCCGGCACGGCGATCATCTGGTTTTCGCTGGTGAGCATCCCGATCCAGATCCACCTGGCCAAACGCCAGTGGGTTACACTGGGGTTGTGGCTTCTGGCCGCCCCGATCGGCTACTTTCTCCTCCCGTACTTTCTCGACCTGTTGTCGTGGCTGCTCGGCTGGGTGGGCGCCGCGATCAGCGGGCTCGGCAGCCTGATTTTCGGCTAGAGTTCGCGTCCTCGAGCGCCGCCCCCGACTCACCCCTCGACCTGGACGTATTCCCCGGCCGGCTGCGACTCCGCCGCCGACTCCTCCAGATCCGCCAGCGTCGTCTCCTCGCCCAGCTCCCGGGAGAGCCGCCGGTCGAACTCCTCCATGTCGGACTCCTCGAGGCTCTTTTCCTCCTCGTCCGACGAAAAGACCGTCTCCCCGAACAGCGTCTCCTCGTCGCCCCCCGACTGCCGGGCCTGGCGGGCCGCCTCGTACTGCCCGGCGATCGCCGGGAATCGATACGCCTGATCGCCCTCTTCGTCGACGTCGACGCCCCCCTCGTAGTCGACCAGAAATCGATCGGCGTACGCCTCCGGCAACTGCTGCTCTTCGACCGGCTCCGCCTCGCCGTCCATCGCCGACTGAAAGACCACCGACAGCGCCCGGCGCCGCTCGTTTTCCTGCTCGGCGCGGCGCTTGCGGAACGACTGGCGCAGCCGCCGCAACAGCGGCAGGGCGTAAAAGATCGTGCTGAACAAAAACGGGACGTAGCCCAGCGCGATCCGCACCCCCACCTCCAGGGCCGGCGCCCCGAACAAGACCATGCTCGACATCACCAGGTTGAACCCGTTGAAGATGCTGATCCAGACGTTCGTCGAGGTCGGATTGCCCGTCAGCGGCGGCACCGAGACGCGCTTTTTCCAGATCGGCTTCGGATCCGGCCCCTGCGCCCCCTCGGTCTGCTCGTCGGCCGTCTCCCGGAGGCGCTCGAAGCGGTAGACCAGCTCACCGTCGTCGGTCACGTCGACGTCGCCGCGAAACCGCATGATCCCGGCGGTCAGCGCGTTGTCGGCCTCGTCGAGGCTCTGCCCCGAGCGCGACGCCCACTCGGCGGCCGTCACCCGCCCGTCTCGATGGCGGACGAACCGCGTAAAGGCCCGCTCGGTCGCCAGCGGGTCCGACTCCTTTTGGGCCTCCGGCCCGAACAGGTACTGAAAGATCTTCTGGTAGAACGCCTTGTCCGGCTTTTCGGCCTTGCGCCGCCGCCGCAGCTTCTGGGCCCGCCGGCCGAACCGCCCGCGACTGAACAGATCCCAGTAGAAGAGAAACTCGAGCATGCGCGCGAGTAGATAAAACGGCAAGATCGCGATGTCGCCCCCCGGCGACTCGTCCTCGCCGGCCGTCAACGCCGCCACGACCATCCCGATCAGCAGCAGGACGAACACGATGGTGTAGCCGACCAGCATCACCATCGTCCAGATCTTGAAAAACCAGACGAACGCTCCCCAGGCCTTTTGTTTGAAGGTGTGCCACCAGCGGCCCGGCTCTTCGCCGCGTCGGCGGAACGACGGGTCGAACCGGTAGCGAAGCCGCCCCTCGTCGTCGACGTCGAGGTGGCTTTTGTACTGGCTGAGCATCTGCCGCAGCCCCTCTTCGACCCGGTCGTACGGCAGGCCCGTATCCGCCGCGACGTCCCCGGCCGTCGCGACCCCCTCGCGGGCTTTCAGACTCTCCAACAGGCGGTCTTCGACCTCGTAATCGGAGAGTTGTTCACCGGCATCCTGGTCCATGACGTCCCGACGTATCAGTTGGTGTTAGTAGCCGTACGAGGAGCCGCCGCCACTCGCCGAGGCGACCAGCACCGCCGCGGCGACGGCGACGAGCACGAACATAACGCGTGCGAGGGTTGCTTTCCATCCCTCGAGTCGGTCGAGCGGCGGCGCGTGCTGAAGCCAAAGCGCATGCGGGGCGGCTGCCAGGGCCACAGACGCCGTCACCGACGAACTATACGAACTCAAATACCCGTACACGTACAGTGTGGCAAACAGCACGAAGAACATCCGAATCCCCGGGCCCGCCATCCGGAACGCTCCTCGCCACCAGGCGACGCCGACCGCCGCCCCGGCCGTCGCCGTCAACACGCCGATATGCTGGGCGACCCGCCCCGTCGCCGCAAACCACAGCAAGAGCGCACCGCCGGTCCCCACCACCACCAGCACCAGCGGCACCGTCGCACCGGGATGCTCCCGGCCCGTCCGCTCGAGCGTCCAGCTCCAGGCCCCGACCGCCACGACCACTGCGCCGACGCGTACGGCGAGGTCCCCGGCGACCCAGGGATCGCCGAGCGCGAAGGTCGACGCCAGAACGGCGACGCCGGCGAGCGCCACCGCGAACAGCGCATGCCGCAGCCAGGCAGGTCGTTCGACGAGGCTCTCGACGAGCCCGACGACCGCTGCGAGCACGACGGCAAACCCCATCTGTTTCGGTTCCCCGACCATCCCGGCGAGCGACTCGCCGACGGCGCCGGCCTTCCAGTTGAGCGCGATGTAGCCGACGTGGAATCCCGCCAGGACCGCCAACGCTCCGCCCCAGCTCGAATGCTCCGGCGCCGACTCTCGCCACGGCCGCCACGCCGCCACCAGAATCAGCCCGGCGACCAGCGCCGGAATCGCCACCCCGTACACGCCTGCTGTCACGAGCAAGTCGACCATGATCGTCCTCTCGACTGAAGGCTGCCGCGAATCGTCGGCTCTCAACAAAAAACCCCCGCCGAGAGGGCGGGGGTTGCATGTTGCCTCTCACGCGTCGGCGGGTCGGATCATTCCCCGCCGCCGTCTTGTTTGACGAATTCGAAGGCCAGAATCAGCCGCAACGGCTCCTGGACGACGTCCGGATTCCAGTCGACGCCGAATTCGGTGCGCTCGATGTCGAACTCCGAGTAGAATCCACGCCGGAAGTTCCCCTCCGGGCCTTTGCCCTCGCCGAGCTCCTTGACGTCGATCGTGATCGGCTTCGTCTCGCCGCGGATCGTCAGATCGCCGCTGACTTCCCAGGTCTCGTCGTCGACCTTTTCGACCTCGTTGCTCTCGAAGGTCAGCTCGCCGTGTTTTTTGGCGTTCAGGAAGTCGGGGCCCTTGAGGTGGTTGTTGCGCTTTTCGTTGTGGGTCTCGATGCTGTCGGCCTGGACCGCAAATTCGATCGACGAGGCCGACGGCTCCTCTTCGCTGTACTCGAGCGTCCCGTCGAACTCGAGAAACTCACCGAAGACGTACCCGATCCCCATGTGGTTCGCCCGAAACAACACGTTCGAGTGAACCGGGTCGATCTGGAGCGTCTCGGTCTCCTGGGCCGACGCCAGGGTCGGCGCCACGAGCATCAAGGTCGCGACAGCGGTCAGAGCCGATGTCCACTTCGCAAACTGCTTTTTCATCACTGTACCTCTGTTGTAGGCTGGGTTGGGGTTGCACACGCGTACACTTCAACGTCGAAGTATCCCCTCTTTATGTGCCGCACTCGATGGATGTTGTCAATCGCTCGACGGTTTCAAAACACCTTTTTCAAGACACTTTCAAAGTAGACTCATCTGCCCGTCCTCGGCGTCGTCTCCCTCGTCGACCTGGTCGGTTTGTTCGTCGTCGCCGAGCTTTTCCGGATCCCACGGGCAGTTTTCTTCGGTCGGCTGCAGCTCGGCGATACGACTGATGCGAAACACCCGGTCGTCGCGGCGCAGATGGCAGTACGCGTGCAGGTAGGTCTCGGCCTCGAGGCTGATCGGCGTCACCCGCCGGTGGGTCAACTCCCCTCGGCCGTGGGTGTAATACTCCATGATCAGGTCGTAGTGGCCGGCGATCGCCCAGCGGATCAGCTCGACGTTCGAGCTCTCGGGGGTCACCTCCTCGACGATCTCGGGTTCGCTCCGCGACCAGCTCGGGTCGATCGA
>CAZRLK010000184.1:0-9700 GCA_964600555.1 uncultured Bradymonadales bacterium | reverse complement strand
ACCTGGAACTGAAAGTACGCCCCCATCCGGTTCGGATTCTCGCCGTACCGCCCGTCGGTCGGCCGCCGACACGGCTCGACATAGGCGACGTTCCAGGGCTCGGGGCCGAGCGCCCGCAGAAACGTCGCCTCGTTGTAGGTGCCGGCGCCCTTTTCGACGTCCCAGGGCTGCTGGAGGATGCACCCCTGCTCCGCCCAGAACTCCTGCAGCGTCAGTATCAGATTCTGAAAGTTCATCGTCGCATCCTGCCGATCGACGGGACGTTGTCGGACCAACTTCGCGTGCCAATGGGCCGGCTTTCATAACAGACGGATCGCGCAAACACCAATTGCACAATCGCGCCTCCAACAACCGTCGGCGAGCCGCCGACGCTCCCCATATTTTGTTGTGACGAGGTGGCCGACGCTCCCCAACAACCGTCGGCGAGCCGCCGACGCTCCCCATATTTTGTTGTGGAATGGTGGCCGGCGCTCCACACGGCTTTTGGGGGTCGATGCTCCACACGGCTTTTGGGGGCCGACGCTCCCCACGGGTATTGTTTCAACGCGTCTTACGCCTTTTTTTTGTTACTCAGTTACTCAGTCACTCAGAGCCGGTTTCAGAACCTCGGCGAGGAGCGAGAGCGTGTATGGTGCGTGCAAGCGCCAGGAGCCGAGTCGCAGGCGATGCCGGAGGCATCGTCGAGATTCGGCGACGCCGCGATTGTCGTACCAGACGCGCTCGTAGCCCCGTTCGAGTGTTTTGAAACCGGCTCTCAGTCATTCCACAAAAAAACGGCCAGGACGCGCGAGGCGCCCTGGCCGTCGGTTCGGTCGGTGGATCGAGACGTTACGGGGTGACCTGGAAGACGTCCATAACGCCTCCGGAGCCCTCGTAGTGCTCGACGACCGGGTCGTTGTCGGCGTCGAACTCGTCGCCCGAGCTGGCGTCCTCGTGGAGGACCGCCCAGACGTCGCCTTCCGACGACAGGTCCGAGACCTCGACCGTCACGCCGGTCTCGAGGCCGGCCGAGACTTCGGTCGAGCCGACGAGGTTGTCGGCGCCGAGCGCGCTGTCGTCGTAGACGGCCACGAAGCCGTCCTGGTTGGCGAAGACGGTGGCGAGCGAGATCTCGCCGCCGCTGACCTGCTGGTCGCCGCCCGAGACGTAATCGGCGATGCCCTCGATGTTCGCCCCGGAGGCCTCGAAGATGGCTCCGATCGAGGCAGCATCGAGCTGCCCGTCGCCGTCGACGTCGAGGTCGCGGACGTTGGTGAGGGTGCTGGTCACATTGCACAGAATCGACGCCACCTCACAGACGGTCCCCGAACCGCTGCCGCACTCACCGGTGTTGCTCTGAACCTGGTCCGTGCACTGAATCTCGCACTCGTCGGAGTCCGGCGGATTCTCCCGCGTACAGGCCTCGGGGAACAGGTCGGGCTCGTCGAGGTTCTCGGTCAGCGATTCGCCGTCGCCGCGAACCATCGCCTCGTCCGGGTTGTTCAGACAGTCGCACTCGCCGAGCAGTTCGTTGATCAACCCGATGACGTCTTTCATCAGGACGTAGCCGCCGAGTTTCCCTTCCGACAGCACCACGCCGTCCCCGTCGACGTCGCTCGCTCCCTCGTCGACGGTCGCCTCGATCTTGGCGCCGTTGATGTTGAGGCTGACGTTGCCGATGTCGGGAATCGAGAGGCTCAGGACGACGTTGCCCGGGCCGGCGCCGATCTCGGCGTTTTCGACGACCGCCGGCGAGACCTGCGCCTGCGGCTGGGTCCCTTCGTCGAAGCTCTCGGGATTGATCAGGAAGTCGTGGCCGGAATTGCCCTCCAGCTCACAGGCCATGTCGTCGAAGTTGCACGAGGAATCGGCCTTCTCGACGTAGTTCGTCGCCTCCTGGTCGCCAAACTCCCCGAGGAAGAAGTTGACGTCGAACTCTTCGCTCTGGGTGAGCGACGAGAGGCCCTGGTGTTCGTTGAGCAAGATGAACTCGCCGTCGAGGATGCTCTCCTTGAGCGAGGCGTCGACGTCCCCGATCAGTGCCAGGATGGTGGAGAGCGAGTTGTCGGGCTCGCCGTCCTCGGCACCGTCGATGTTGAAGCAACAGTCCTCGGCCTCGTCGGACGCGAGCTCCAGGTCGGTGATGACCGAACCGGGGCCCCAGTCCGAGTAGCCCGGCATGTCCTCGCTGGCGACATCGCACCGGTCCGGACGCTCGTCGGCGTCCTCGGCGCAGGAGACCTCGGTCTCGACCTTGAATTCGTCCGAAACACACTGGGCGCAATCCTCGCCGCCCCCGCCGTCTTCCATGCCGGCGTCGTCACCGCCGGCGTCCGGATCCTCCCCGTCGTCGGTATCCTCGTCGGGGTCGGAGGTGTCGGGATCCTCCTCGCCGGCGTCCATCTCCCCGTCGTCGGTGTCGGGCGCGGTCCAGGTGTCGTCCTGCGGATCGCCGTCGCCCGGATCCGACTCGTCGCCGCTGCAGGCTGTCAGAGAGAACCCGGCCAGGGCGAGGGTCGCCAATCCAGCCATCAACTTGCGTCGCATCATCTCGTTGCTCCTCGAAGTTCAGACAATTCCATCGTCGAATCACGTGCAGATCTGGTGCGATGACCCAGATAATTCGGGTATGCGCGCCTTCGTGAGCGGACGCTAACAAATCGGTGGGAGGGATTCAACAATTGGAGGCCTGGCGGCCCGACGTAATGGTCGACGTTTACGAAATCGATCTCGTCGACGTTGGCGAGCCTCGACCTCGTACCCCTGGTCGCAGGCGACCACCGGGAGCCGCAGGCCGGGGTCGTTACGCGTCGTTTTCGAAGTTCTATCGTAGCCCCGGTCGCAGGCGACCAGCGGGAGCCGCAGGCCGGGGAAAAAGTACGAAAGGCTACGAAGGTGTGGGGTGGGAGGTGGGGTTTTCCCCCGGCCTCCGCATGGCTCCGGCCGGGGCTACGAGGGAACGACGACATGCGTCGATGAGTGCTCGACCCACGTTGGAACCCCGGCCTTCGCATGGCTCCGGCCGGGGCTACGAGGGAACGACGAAAAACGGCGAACTGCCCCGGCCTCCGCTACGCTTCGGCCGGGCATACGAGGGTTACGAGGGGGGGGGCGACATGCGTCGTAACCCCGGTCGCAGGCGACCATCGGGAGCCGGAGGCCGGGGTCGTAACGTAGTTTTACGAGCAATTTCGTAGCCCCGGTCGCAGGCGACCGAAGGGAGCCGGAGGCCGGGGGGGAGGGCCATCGCGTACCCCACACGTGGAGAGACGCATTGTACCCCCGGTCGCAGGCGACCAACGGGAGCCGCAGGCCGGGGCCGTTATGCGTCGTTTTCGATCTTTTATCGTAGCCCCGGTCGCAGGCGACCAGCGGGAGCCGCAGGCCGGGGAGCGCGCAGCGAGACCGGCCGGTCGGACTGGTCGGTCGGCCGCAGCTCGGGGACCTCGCCCCACTCGTCGAACGAGTCGGGCAGCTCGAGGGTCGGGGAGGGGAGCCGCCCGCCGTACAGGGCGGCGTAGCGGACGTAGTTGGTGTAGACCTTCCGGGCGTAGCCGCGGGCCTGCCGGTAGGTGATCGACTCGACCCAGGCATCGATCTGGCGGTCGCCGTACCGTCGGAACCACGAGTCGAGCGGCTCCGGGCCGGCGTTGTAGCCGGCGAAGGCCATCGGGAGCCGGCCGCGCACGTACCCGGTCAGCGTCCGCAGATACATCGTCCCGAGACGGATGTTCTGGTCGGGTTTGCTCAGGGCCGTCCGCGAGACGAATCCGCCGTCGAGATATTCGTCGACGACCTGATTTGCGGTGTCGGGCATCAGTTGCATCAGCCCGACCGCGCCGACCCAGCTTTTGACGGCGGGTCGAAACCCGCTCTCCTGGCGGATGACGCCCTGGATGGCAAAAGGCGAGACATCGTAGCGGTTGCCGTACTTGTGAGCGAGGTCGAGGTATTCGACCGGGTAGGCGATGCCCCAGTCGCGCAGGTCGAAGATCGAGGGCGTCGGCCGGTCGTCGAGTCGGCGGGCCATCTCCCAGTGCGCCTCGTCGACCTCGCCGGCGACGAGCTGGATCGAGGCGAGCAGCCGGCGGGCCTTGTCGGGGACGGGCCGGACGTCGATCTGGCGTTCCAGCTCTTCGATCGCCTCCTCGTACAGGCCGAGCCTGGCGAGCTGGGCGGCGACCTCGAGGCGCTCGTCGTGGGGAATGGCGAGCGTGCCGAGATCCTCGAGCCTCGCCCGCGTCAGCACCGCCGGGGGCCGCGGCACGACCGGCTCTTCGCCCATCCGCTCCATTCTGGCCGCCGCCAGCCGCCCGTACCAGGTGAGCGCGCCGCGATTGATCGTCTCCTGCAAGCGCCGCGCGGCCAGCTCCAGCTCCCCGCGCCTGTAGGCCGCCGTCCCGAGCCAGTAGCGCGCCTTGAGCGATAGCGGCAGCCCCGAGGCGTCGGTCTCGCGGCCGTGGTGGTCGCGGAGGCGCCGGAGCGGCCGCTCCATCGCCCGGTAATCCTCCATCAGGTAGGCGCTGAACGCTCCTCGCCACAGCGAATCGGCCAGGTGGCTCGACTCCGGATGCAGCCCGACGACGTCGGCGAACTTCTCGCGCGCCCGCTCGTGCTCGCCGCCGTATTGCAAAAGGCGGCCGGCCTGGTAGCGGGCATCGTCGCACAGCCGGTGGCGGGGATACTCCCGGCACAGCCGCTCGTACAACTCGATCGCCTCGTCGTCGCGGTCGATACGCCGCAGCGCCCGGGCCCAGCCGTAATACAGCCTCGAGCGGATCACCGGCGATTCGACCAGCCGCTCGGCGCGGGCGAAAAGCTCGTCGGCCCGCTCGCGGTTGCGCTCGCGCTCGGCCTGCAGACCCTGGCGATACGCCGACCACCCGTCGACCTCCTCGCCGGAGACATCCGCGAGTCTGGCATTCTCGATCGAGACGCGCTTGGCCTTGCGGTACCGGCCCCGGGCGATCAGCTCGCGCATCCGGTCGACGCGGGCGGCGAACGGGAGGATCTCGATGCCGTGTTCCTGCTCGATCGTCTCGATCTTGTCGGCGATCCGGTCGCCGATCCGCCAGTCGCGGGTCATCTCGTAGATGCCGAGAAACCGCCGGGCGGCACTCGCCAGCTTGCCCGTGTTCAAAAAGATCTCGGCCTCGGCGAGCCGCACCTGGTAGCGCTCCCAGGCGCGCTCGAGGTTTTTGCGCAGGTCGGCCAGCGACTGGAGGGCCTCGCCGAACTCCCCGCTGGCGGCTGCTCTCTGCGCCTGGCGGATGCGCGTTCCCAGCGAGGCGGTCGCCTCGCCGTCGTGTTCGATCGGCTGCGGGCCGTCGCCGAGTTGCCGCCGGGCGAGCCGGGCGATCGTCCCGTCGCCGTCGGCGAGCGCCCGCATCCGCTCGCGGCCCTCGGGCTCGTCGGCACACATCTCGAGGCGCGCCTTTGCGTAGTCGACGGCCTCGGGCAACTCGCCGTCGCGCCCGTCGAGGACCTCGTCGGCCAGCTCGCGCGCCTCGTCGACCTCCTCGTCGACGAGCAGGTCCATCGCCTCGCGCCAGCGGGGATCGTCGATGTGCGGCTCCAGCTCGAGCGTCTCCTCGGACGACGGACGGCTCCAGCGCCGAAGCCGCTCGAAGACCCCGCCGTCGCCGGCCAGCGCCTCGGTCGCCTCCCGACGCTCGTCGGACTCGGCCGGCGCATCGGACCCGCGCTCGAGCCGCCGGATCTCGGCGTCGGCCCGCTCGTCGGTCGCCTCCGAGCCGGCCCCCTCCACGTCGGGGGACGTCTCCTCGCTCGTCTCCCCGGCCGCCTCGTCTTCGAACGGCGCGGCGACCCGCTCGGGCGGATCCACGCCCGCGATCTCGCTCGCTACGATCGTCGCCGTCTCGTGGACCGCACCGGCCGCCCGGCGCACCTGGTAGGGAGGGGCCTCGTCGAGTTCGACCCGCCACGAGGGTTTCTTCTCGGAGTTCCCCTCGTTCGACCCGTCGCGCGCTTTGCTCTCCGGCCCCGCCCGCCGCCGGTCCTCGGAGGCCGCCGGCGCCCCTTCCCCCTGCACGCCAAACGGCGTCTCCGGCCGGTCCGCCGTCGACTGCGCCCCGGCCGGCGCCGAGGACGCCATCACCAGCACGGCGGGCAGATACACCCGGGCAACAGACTGTAGGTGGCGATTCGCCATGAACTCGCGGGGCAGTTCGGAGTGTCAATCCGTCGAACATCCTCTCCCGGCCGATCCGAACGCCTACGCAATCGAGCCCGCTGGATCAACAACGCGCTCGCCCTGAGACGTCCGCGACCACTCCCTGGCCGGCGAACATCTTCAATTATATGCAGATGATCCGGCGAGTGGAAGAAAATGATGCTCTCGCCCCTCGATCGCCCTCGCTGTGATCGTGTTCGCGGTTTTCAGTACTCGCCGCGCGCCCGTTCTTTGGGCGGCAGGATCTCGACGCAGGTCGTCCACCAGCCGGTCAGGATCGTCTCGACGAACTCCTCGGGCAGATCCTCGTCGCGCATCTCGGCGGCGAGCCGCTCGTGTTGGTAGGCGAGCTTGCGCAGCTCGACGTCGACCCCGGCGGCGCCGATCTCGACGAGCGCGTAGTCGACCCGCGTGTCGCCGTTGTTCGGGGGGCGGCCGATCGCGCCGACGTTGACGACCCGGCGGCCGGAGGGAAGCCGGCGCATCCACGGGATGCCGGTGTGGGTGACGAAAAGCAGGTCGGCCTCCGCCTCGTCGAGCAGCCGCTCGAGAAACGGGTCGGGGCTGGTCGACTCCCACAAAAACTCGTTGACCCGCCGCGGCGATCCGTGGGCCATCACCACCCGCTCGCCGGCCCAGTCGCGCTCGAAGCCCTCCGGCAGCTCCCGCAGCCAGTCCTTGTGGCGCTCGGAGGTGTGCTCGTAGGTGTAATCGTAGCTGATCTGGGCGAAATGGTTGTCGCGCGGGTCGGTGTACCCGCAGCCGCAATCCTCCAGGCGGTGGCCGATCGAGTGGTCGTAGTTGCCCTGCATGACGTGGATGTCGCCGTCGTCGCGCAGGTAGGGGAAGACCCTGTCGGGATTGGGGCCGAAGCCGCCCATGTCGCCGAGGCAATACAGCTCGTCGGCGCCGCGCGAGCGGGCATCCTCGATCGTCGCCTCGAGGCTCAGATGGTTGTTGTAGACACCGCCGAAAACGGCAATGCGGCGCGTCGAATCACTCACTACGTCGTACACGTCACCCCCTCGACGTGGCACGTGTAGCAGGCCGGGTGGTCGAGCTCGATCGAGTCCATCCCCTCCTCGAGCCGCTCGCCCATCTTCGCGTCCTCCTCTTCGATGAGGATCGGGCACGGGAAGACGCCCTCGGAGGTGACCATCCGGCAGCTCGAGCACTGCAGGTGCGAGCCGCCCGAGTCGCCGAGATCGCCCTCGACCAGCCGTTCGTGCTCGGCGTAGCCGCCGTCGCGCCGCTCCTCGCGGCCCATCTTGAAGGGCGCCAGGAATTTCAGCCTCGGCTTCGTGATGCCCTTCGAGCGGACGAACTCGTAGAACTTGCGACGCCCCTCCTCGCCGCCGGCCTCGGCGTGGCAGGTCGTGACGGTGATGACCGGGTTGATCCCGTGGTTCCAGAGGCGCTCGATGCTCGCGATGATCTTCTCGAAGGTCCCGCGGCCGCGAAGCGCGTCGTTTTCCTCGGGCGTCGTCCCGTCGAGGGAGACCCGGATGTCGAGGCTGTAGCACGACGCGCGGAACGTCTCGGCGAGCCAGGCGGCCATCTCCTCGTCGATGAGCATGCCGTTGGTGAGGATGCTCAGCGGGCCCTGCCGGAGCGTCCGCTCGACGAGTTCCTCGATCTCGGGGTGCATGAACGGCTCGCCACCGGTGAAATAGTACTCCTTGACGCCGTACTCCCGGGCCCACTCGAGCGCCCGGTCGACCCGCTCGAGGTCCATCATCTCGTGGCTGTCGTTTTTCGGGCCGCACGAGATGAAACAGTGCAGGCAAGCGAGGTTGCACAGCGTCCCCGTCACCTGCAGCCACAGCGTATCGAGGCTGTCGAGATCGAGGGTCGGCGCCGGGGCGTTCTCGGCGGGCGCCAGCCGTTCGCGGGCGCGTTCTCGAAGGTACTCGAAATCCAGGTCGGTACTCGTCGTCATACTACCGTCGAATCGAAGCGAGGCGCAGGGTACGACGTCTGTTCGTTCGCACGCTAACTCCGGGGCCAGCTCGAAAGCAAACGCACTCACTTGCTCACTCATAGTAGATGTCGTTCGAGGCAGCGGCCGTTTCAGATTGCTGACAGCGGGATCGATCTACGCTACATTGCCGGGCGACCGCCTCGCCGGTCGCGACGACGGCAACTCGACGCCCAGCAGTCCCCGACGCCACCGATGAGCAACTCCAGCGGCAGCGACGGCCCCTCGCCCGGCGACGAGCCCTCCGGCGGGCGCCTCTCGATCGACACCGGGGGGCTCGCCCCGGCGAAGCCCCTCGACGACGCCACCGTCGACCGCGACGAGCGGTTTCTCGACGCTCACGACGACCAGAAGCTTTTTTTGCAATCCTGGCTCCCGGCCGACGCCTCGCCCCACCGGGGTATCGTCGCCCTGATGCACGGGTACGGCGAGCACTCCTCTCGGTACCAGCACGTCGCCGGCGCCCTGGTACACGCGGGATTCGGCGTCATCGCCGTCGACGCCCGCGGCCACGGCCGCTCCACCGGCAAGCGCGGCCACATCGACGCCTTCGACGACTACGTCCGCGATTTCGACGCCACCGTCGCCCACGCCACCCGCCGCTGGCCGGAGCTTCCGGTCTTTGCGCTCGGCCACTCCAACGGCGGCCTGATCGTCCTGCACCACGCCCTCGCTTTCCCGGAGTCGATCGCCGGCTACGCGGTGACCAGCCCCTTTCTCGGCTTCGCCGTCGACGTCAAACCGACCAAGGCCGCCTTCGGGCACGTCATGAGCCGGGTGTGGCCGTCGTTTTCGGTCCCGAACGACGTCGACCCGTCGGTCCTGTCGCACGACGAACGGGTCGTCGAGAAATACCGGCGCGACCCTCTGGTGCTGCGCACGACGACCGGTCGCTGGTACACCGAAACGCGCCGCGCCCAGAAGCGGCTGCTCGAGCGGGCCGGCGAGATCGAGCGGCCGTGTCTGTTTCTGGTCGCCGGCACCGACGAGCTGGCCGATCCCGCCAGCAGCGAGGAGGTCTTCGACCGGCTCGGCGCCAAACACCGCGAGATGGACGTCTTCCCGAACCTCCGCCACGAACTACTCAACGAACCGAGCTGGAGCGATCACATCGAACGGATCGCCGACTGGCTGACCCGCCACCACTCGGCCGACTCGCCCGAGGAGGCGGCATGAGGAGGCTCGTCGCGGCATTTGTCGCCGCCGCGCTGGCGGCCGCCGTCGCACTCGCTGGCTGCTCGGACGAACCGTCGGTCCGCGAGGCGGACCTCGAGGAGTTCCGGACGCTGCTCGACCGGGGGCTGACCTACCGGACCGACCCGTTCGTCCGCGCCGAATCCCTGCGTGTCGTCGAACTCCTCGGCGCCCCCGCTCTGCGCAAGCCCGCCAGGCAGCGCCTCGAGGACGACAACGCGATGGTCCGCACCGCCGCGCTCCGCGCCCTGTTCGCCACCGATGCCCCGAAGGCCAACGCCCGGGCGGTACGGCTGTTCAACGACGGCTCGCCCGCGACCAAACGCGCCGTCGTCCGCACCGTGCTCGATTACGAC
>CAZRLK010000183.1:0-9724 GCA_964600555.1 uncultured Bradymonadales bacterium | reverse complement strand
ACAAAAACCAGCGCGAGTACTACCTGCGCCAGCAGCTCAAGGCGATCAAGGAGCAACTCGGCGAGCTGGAAGGCGAGGGAGGAGACCTCGACGACCTCGCCCAGCAGGTCGAGGAGGCGGATTTGCCCGAGGAGGTCGAGGAGACGTGCAAAAAGCAGCTCTCGCGGCTCCGGCGCATGCAGCCGGCCTCGTCCGAATACGGGGTGACGCGCACCTATGTCGAAACGCTGGTCGACATCCCCTGGAACGAGCAGACCGAAGACAAGCTCGATATCGATCGGGCACGCGAGATCCTCGACGAGGATCACTACGATCTGGAGAAGGTCAAAGAGCGGATCATCGAGTTTCTCGCCGTCCGGCAGCTCAAAGAGGAGATGACCGGGCCGATTTTGTGTTTGATCGGCCCCCCGGGCGTCGGCAAGACGAGTCTCGGCCGAAGTATTGCCCGGGCGCTCGGCCGGGAGTTCGTCCGGATCAGCCTGGGCGGGATCCACGACGAATCCGAGATCCGGGGCCACCGGCGCACCTACGTCGGGGCCCTGCCGGGGCGGATCGTGCAGGGGCTGCGCAAGGCCGGCACGAACAACCCGGTGTTCATGCTCGATGAAATCGACAAGGTCGGGCAGGATTTTCGCGGCGATCCCTCTTCGGCGCTGCTCGAGGTCCTCGACCCGGAGCAAAACGACGAGTTCTCCGATCACTACGTCGAAATTCCAGTCGATCTGTCGAACGTCCTGTTCGTCGCCACGGGGAACCTGCTCGATCCGATTTCGGCGCCGCTCAAAGACCGGATGGACGTCATCGAAATCCCGGGTTACACCGTCTACGACAAGCGCCACATCGCCCGGGATTACCTCATTCCCAAACAGGTCGAAGAGAACGGCCTTGAGAAGGGCCAGCTCGAGATCACCGACGATGCGCTCAACACGATCATTCGCAACTACACCCGCGAGGCGGGGGTGCGCGGTCTCGAGCGGCGCATCGCCGAGGTGTGCCGGGGGGTCGCCGTCAAAGTCGCCGAGACGGCCCCCGACGAGCGGGAAGACGTCTCGATCCATTGCGATGTAGACGATCTGGTTGACTACCTCGGGCCGGTCAAATATCAGCGCGAGGTCGCCCAGCGCACCTCCCAGCCCGGGGTCGCCACGGGGTTGGCCTGGACGGCGGCCGGCGGCGAGATTCTGTTCATCGAGTCGACGCGGATGCCCGGCAAAGGCGAACTGGTGTTGACCGGGCAACTCGGCGACGTGATGAAGGAGTCGGTGCGGGCGGCTCTCAGCTACATCCGTTCGCACACCGAGGAATTCGGCATCGACAAAAACTTCAAAAAGGGCCACGACATCCACATCCACGTGCCCGCCGGTTCGATCCCGAAAGACGGGCCCTCGGCCGGCATCACGATGTTCGCCTCGGTGCTCAGCCTGCTGACGGGGCTCGAAGTGCGCAGCGACATCGGAATGACCGGTGAAATCACCCTTCGGGGCAACATTTTGCCGGTCGGCGGAATCAAAGAGAAGGTGCTGGCGGCGCACCGCACCGAACTCGAGCACATCATCCTGCCGGAACGAAACAAAAAAGACCTGGTCGACGTCTCGGACGACATCAAAGAGGATCTCGAGTTTCACTTCGTCGACCACGTCAGCGCTCTACCGGCGCTGATTTTCGAGTCCGACGTGACGGAACGCTTCGACATCGACGCTCTGCGCGGCGAGGTCGGAGACGGCGAGGATCCGGACGATGCCTCGCGGTCGCCGGCCGAGGATGTCGCCGAATGACCCGAGAGCCCCGTTCGGAGACGCAAAAAAAGCCCGACCCTCGAGCCAGCCGCCGAGGGTCGGGCTTTTTTGTGGAGGATCGAGTATTTCGGAACGTTATTTGAATTCGACCTCGGTGATTTCGACGACTTTGTCGCCCCCGGGGGTCTCGATGGTGACCTCGTCGGCGACTTCTTTGCCGATGAGAGCCTGGGCGATGGGACTCGTATAAGAGATTCGGTTGTTTTCGATGTCGGCCTCTTCGTCGCCGACGATCTGATAGGTCTTCTCGTCGCCGGTGTCGATTTCGAAGATCGTGACCGTGGCGCCAAATTTGACGCGCTCGCCGCTCAGGTCGGCCGGATCGATGATCTCGGCATGCGAGATCAGCCCCTCCAGCTCCTCGATTCGTCCTTCGACGAACCCCTGTTTTTCCTTGGCGGCGTCGTACTCGGCATTCTCACTCAGGTCGCCGTGGGCCCGGGCCTCCTCGATCGCTTCGACGACCTTCGGGCGTTCGACCTTCTTGAGGTGTTCGAGCTCTTCTTTCAATTCCTCGAAACCCTCGCGGGTCATCGGAATTTGTGGCATGGGATACCTCGTCGTTGTCAGGTTGACCAATCCGCAAGATCCGTTTCTCGCACCCTCGCCGCTCAGCGTCGCTCGGACACTGCGCGTTCGTTGTCAAACGGACGAGAATTCAAATACGACCCGACAGGATACGGATTCGGCCGACGACGTCAAGACCCCGCGTTTTCCGGGGATCCGTCACGATTCGAGGCGGCGATGAGCCGCCTGCAGGGCCTCGACCGAGAGGTCCGTGTGGCGCACTTCGTGGAGTGCTTCGACGGCCGCTCGTGCGGCGGAGATGGTCATGAAATACGGGATGCCTCGATTGACCGTGGCGCGTCGAATCGACCGGCTGTCGCGGATGGCCTCTTCGCCGATGGTGGTGTTGATGACGAAATCGATCTCGTCGTTGATGATCGCATCGACGATGTGCGGCTGACCCTCTTTGACTTTGTTGATCGGTTCGACCTGCAGGCCGTTTTGCTCCAGGTACTCGGCGGTGCCGCGAGTGGCGACCAGATCGAAGCCGAGTTCGGCGAGCCCCCGGGCAATCGGCACGGTCGACCATTTGTCGGCATCCTTGACGCTGACGAACACCGATCCCTCGTCGGGGAGCTCGTTCGAGGCGGCGATCTGAGCCTTCAAAAACGCGATTTTGAAATCGTCGGCGAGGCCCATCACTTCACCGGTGGAACGCATTTCTGGGCCGGGGATGGTGTCGACGTTGGCGAATTTGTCGAACGGAAACACGACCTCCTTGACCGAAAAGTACGGCGGAATGCGCTCCTCGGTCAGCCCCATCGATGCGAGCGATTCTCCGACCATCGCGCGGGCGGCGAAGCGGGCGAGCGGGGTGCCGTTGGCCTTCGAGACGAACGGAATCGTGCGGCTCGCCCGAGGATTGACCTCGAGGACGTAGACTTTGTGGTCCTGGACGGCGAACTGGACGTTCATCAGTCCGATGATGTCGAGTTCGTCGGCCAGATCGAGGGTCTGCTGGCGGATGACTCGCAGGACCGATTCGGGCAGATCGTGGGGAGGCGTCACGCAGGCGGAGTCGCCGGAGTGGACGCCCGCCTCTTCGATGTGTTCCATGACTCCGCCGATCACCGCCTCGTCGCCGTCGGCGACGCAATCGACGTCGACCTCGACGGCATCGTCGAGGAATTTGTCGATCAGGACCGGAGTATCCTCCGACTCGCCGCTGGCGCGCTCGAAGACCTCGGTGAGGCGTTTTTCGTTGTAGCAGATTTCGATCCCGAGTCCGCCGAGCACGAAACTGGGGCGGACGACGACCGGATAGCCGAGTTCGCGGGCGGATTCTTTCGCCGCCTCCAGGCTAGTCGCCGTCGCGGCGTCGGGCTGGCGCAGGTCGAGCTTGTCGACGATGGCGTTGAAGGCCTCGCGGTCCTCGGTGCGATGGATCGCTTCGTGGGCCGAGCCTAGGATCGTCACGCCGTAGTCGCTGAGTCGCTCGGCGAGTTTCAACGGGGTCTGGCCGCCGAACTGCAGGATGACTCCCTTTGCATCCTCCTTGTCGACGATGTGGGTGACCGTCTCGAAGGTCAGCGGTTCGAAATACAGCCGGTCGGAGATGTCGTAGTCGGTGCTGACCGTCTCCGGGTTGCAGTTGACCATGACCGTCCGGTAGCCCGCCTCGCGCAGGGAGAGGGCGGCGTGGACGGCACAATAGTCGAATTCAATGCCCTGGCCGATGCGGTTCGGCCCGCTTCCGAGGATGATGACCGTCTCGCGGTCGCTTTCGACGGCCTCGTCCTCGCTGCCGTCGAACGTCGAGTAAAAATACGAAGTCACCGCTTCGAACTCGGCGGCACAGGTGTCGACCTGTTTGTATTTCGGGACGATGTCGGCCTCGTCGCGCGCCGACCGGATCTGCGCCGGAGTCGAATCGGTGAGCTCGGCGATGGTGTCGTCGGAGAAGCCGAGTCGCTTCGCGCGGCGGAGGGCGCGGCGGAACGGCTCGGAGTCGAGGCCGTCGTCACCGGCAGCGGCGAGGCCTTCTTCGAGTTCGACGATGCGCCGGAGTTCCATCAAAAACCAGGGGTCGATCCCGCTCGCATCGGCGATGGTCTCGATGGCGATCCCGTGGCGAAGGGCGTCGATCACCTGCCAGATGCGATCGGGGGTCGGGCGCATCAATTCCGGGCGAAACTCCTCGACGAGTTCGGTCTCGCTGTCGCCCTCGGGCTCGAGGACCGGCGAGAAGTGCGTCTCGCCGATCTCGAGGCTGCGCACGGCCTTGAGCATCGCCTCCGGAAAGCTCCGTCCGATGGCCATCGCTTCGCCGACGGCCTTCATCTGAGTGGTCAGCCCCTCCTCGGCGGCCGGAAACTTCTCGAAGGTAAACCGGGGCATCTTGACGATCACGTAGTCGAGCATCGGTTCGAAGGCGGCGCACGTCTCGCCGGTGATCTCGTTGGCGACCTCGTCGAGCGTGTAGCCGACCGAGAGTTTGGTCGCGATCTTGGCGATCGGATACCCGGTTGCTTTGCTGGCAAGAGCCGACGAGCGGCTGACCCGCGGGTTCATCTCGATCACCACGCGGCGGCCGGTGTCGGGGTCGATGGCGAACTGAATGTTGCAGCCGCCGGTTTCGACGCCGATCGCCCGGATGATCTTCAGGGCGTCGTCGCGCATCGCCTGATACTCGCGGTCGGTCAGCGTCTGGATCGGCGAGACGGTGATCGAGTCGCCGGTGTGAATGCCGAGTGGGTCGAGGTTTTCGACGCCGCAGATGATCACGGCGTTGTCGTTGCGATCGCGCATCAGCTCGAGTTCGTACTCCTTCCAGCCGACGAGACTCTCGTCGACGAGCACGGAGGCCGTCGGGCTCTGGGACAGCGACCACTTGACGTATTGTTCGAATTCGTCCTGATTGTAGGCGATGTTGCCGCCGCTGCCGCCGAGTGTGAAGCTCGGCCGAAGAATGGCCGGGAAGCCCGTCTGTTCGAGCAACTCCCAGGCCTCCTCGACGGAGTGAGCGACGCCGCCGGCGGGCTGGTCGACGCCGATCTCGTCCATGATCTGGCTGAACTGATGGCGGTCTTCGGCCCGATCGATGACCTCGGGGGAGGCGCCGATCAGCTCGACGTTCAGGCGATCGAGGGTACCGCGTCGGTCGAGTTCGACGGCGAGGTTGAGACCGGTCTGGCCTCCCATCGTTGGCAACAGGGCATCCGGCTGCTCTTGTTCGAGGACGCGCTCGACCATGTCGGCCGTCAGCGGCTCGATGTAGGTTGCATCCGCCAGCTCCGGATCGGTCATGATCGTCGCCGGATTGGAGTTGACGAGCACGACCCGGAAGCCGGCATCGTTGAGAGCCCGGATCGCCTGGGTGCCGGAATAGTCGAACTCCGGGCCCTGGCCGATGACGATCGGGCCCGAACCCAGCAGGCAAATCGAATCGATATCGGTGCGTCGCGGCATGGGAATCCTCGGGGTTGGAGTCTCGACACACGGGTCGACCGTGAGTCGCAGGAATACGGTGCGACTGCGAGGAATTCGTGTTGTCGACTGGGGAACAGTGTGCCCGTCGAGAAAATCCGGGGGTAGGGTGTATCGGAACTCCGCGCGACAGAAAAGGCCTAATTGAAGACGGTCCGAGACGACCGGTCGTCGGGAGCCAAGAGATGGACGGATACTACAGTTCAGCCGAACGCCGGGGCGCCGGGCAACTGGGCCGGGCCGGGTGGCGGCGACGGATCGGGCAGTTGCTGCGCTTCGAGGTGGCGCTCGGCGTCTGGGAGTGGGAGCGGATCGACAGCCTTCTCGATCTGGGATGCGGTCCGGCCACCCTCGCCGATTACATGGAGCGCACCGGCCGCGAGGCGGAGTATACCGGGGTCGAACGACGCTCGAGCTGCGTCGAGTACGCCCGGGCGCACCACCCCGATTGCGAGATCGTCGAGGGGGATCTGTACGAGTGGCCGCCCGACGGGGAGCAATACGATCTGGTGGTCGCGATCGGGGCGCACGTCGACGGGTGCCCGATCGACGTCGAGGGGCGCTCGATCGACAGGGATCGCGAGCGCGCCGAGCGCGTCGGGCGGCTCGTCGAGCGGTGCAGCCGGCTCGCCGGGCGGGGGGCGGCGATTACCGTGCTGGATCGAGAGGCACTGCGTACTCGGCCGGTCTTCGAGCTCGAACCGGCGTTGTTCGGCATCGGAAACGACGAACTCGACGCGATCCGCGACTCCGTGGACCGTTCGACGGCGACCCGGAAGTTCTTGCGCACCGATCGGATCCTGTGGCTGGACGACGGGGCGACGTACCGCAGGGACCGAGACCTCCAGGAAGAGGGCGAGGGGAAGTGGAGTGCCCATCGCCGCGCCATCGAGGTTCACCGTCGAGAAGGAGGCGATCCGGTCGAGATCGCCTGGCTGTGGCTCGAGAGTGGTCGCTACGAGGCGGCACGCGCCTCGCTCGAAGCCCTGGACGACCGGGGAGAGGCCGGCCCCGAGGTCCGTCACCTGTACGATCGCTTGCGGCGCGAATCGCCCGACGAGTGACCGGGGCCGGGGAGCGAGACGGAGTCGAATTTACTGAAAATCGACCGAAGTCAGGCCCCGGGGGGACTCCGAGACGAGGCCGTCGACCGTCTCCGGGTCGAGCGGAAGGGTCACGGTAAAGCGCGAGCCTTCTCCCTCCTCGCTTTCGACCGAGATGTCTCCCCCGTGCATCTGCGTGAACTTCTGGGCGACGGGTAGTCCGAGTCCGATGCCGCGCTTGCCGAATTCGTACGACCCCGAGGAGTGGTGCTTGGACTCGAAGGTGCTGAAAAAGGCGTCGAAGATCTGGGAGAGATCCTCGTCGGTGATACCGACGCCGCGGTCGACGACGGCGAAGTCGACGAACCGTTCGTCGCCGGAATGCGGAGCGACGGCGAAGTCGATCGTCTGATCGTCGTGCGAGAATTTGATCGCGTTCATGATGAGATTGATGAAGATGTCGAACATCTTCTCGCGATCGCCCCGGATTTCACCGAGCTGCGAGTCGATCTCGACCCGGAGGGTCTGGTCGCGTTTGTCGAGAAACGGCTCGACCTGATCGTGTAGAGTCTCGGCGAATTCGCCGAGGTCGATAGTGTAGAGCTGGCGTGTCGAGGCAGGTCCCACCTCGGAGAGCATCTTGAAGATGCGATTCGAGATCTGCTTCAGCCGCCGCGCGCTCGAGTCGATTCCCGACAGCGCCTTCATGACGACGGGGTCGATCTCGTCTTCGAGTTCCTTTTTCAACAAAAACGCGTACCCGAGGGTGATCGCGATCGGCGTGTTGAGCTCGTGGCTGACGACCTCCATGAAGACGGTCTTCATCCGATCGAGCTGCTTGAGATCCTCGTTGGCCTCTCGGAGCAGCCGATTGCGCTCCTCGAGTTGTTCGTTCGTCTCCTGGAGCTGCTCGAGCAGACGGTCCCGCTCGCGCTCGGATTCGTAGTAATCGAAGGCCTGTTCGACGAACAGCTTCAGCTCGGCGGGTTTCCAGGGTTTGGAGATGTACCGATAGACGTGGCCCTCGTTGATGGCGTCGATGACGTTGTCGATGTCGCTGTAGCCGGTAAACAAGACCCGGACGATATGAGGGTGCTCGTCGCGCAGGCGGGCGAGGAATTCGATGCCGGTCATCTCGGGCATGCGCTGGTCGGTCATCACGACCTGGATCGGTTCGGATTCGACCAGATCCAGGGCCCGAGAGGCCGATTCGGCGGTCAAGACCCGGTAGTCGTGGCGGAACATCCGGCGGATGGCGTCGAGGATGTCCGGTTCGTCGTCGACGACCAGGAAGGTGCGTTCGCCGTCCGGCCGAGCCCCGTCGCTGGTGCCGGCCCCTTGTTCGCGAGCGTGCTCCTCGAGGTTCACGGGAAGATCCATAGAGTCGAGTTCAACGTTCTGCGATAGCCTGAGACTCGAGCGAAAACGGGGACCGGCGGTCGGGTCTGCTCGCCGGGTCGCCTCCGCGGCGAGCCGTTCTCCACGTCGGTGCGGAGCAAACGGCACCGAAAAGGTCGCGGCAGATGTTACACAGAAAGTGGATACAACCCCTACACTTAGCCGAAAGGCGAAGCCGTGACAACCGACGGCCCAGTCGTCGGTGAGTCCAGAGGGGCCCCGCGCAAACCCGGTTCGATTCGCCCGGTCAACACCTCGCGCTGGCCGGGCATTCCGACCGGGCGCCGGTCGGGCAAACCAGCCATTCGAGTGGCTTGCCAACCGGCGGCCCCTTCGCTAAGTACCCCGGGTGAGCCCGGTCCGGGGGCCGCTTCCGACGCGGCTCGGCGGTGACGCTCCGAGTCGGCTTCGAGGAAAAATCCGCCTGACGGGATTAAAGTCCACAAAAGTGTATGTTAATGGGGTGCACCGGAAACGGTGAAAGCACACCTCGACGTGTGTTGTTTTTCCCCGACCTCGAGACCAGATGAAGATTACCGCCCACGAAGAATACGGGTTGCGCTGCGTCCTTCGCGTTGCTCAGCATGGCTCCGAAGAACCGATCTCGGCGGCAGCGATCGCCGAGATGGAGGGCTTGTCGTCGTCGTACGCCCAGAAGCTTTTGCGGCAGTTGTCGGACGGCGAGATCGTCGAAGCGAAGCGCGGGCCGAATGGCGGGTACACGCTGGCCGCTCGCCCGGAGACGATCACGCTGGGGGACGTCATGCGCCAGCTCGGCGCGATGCTCGAGATCGAGAGCTTCTGTGAGACGCACACCGGCAAACAGGAGGTGTGCGCGAACGTCTGCGAGTGCACCATCCGGCCGGTCTGGGCGCACATCTCGGAGTTTCTCGCCGAGACGATGGATGGCATTCCGCTGTCGCTCCTGATCGACGACGAGCAGTCGGTGCACGAGTACCTGACCGACAGGCCTGCGGCCGGTGAGAGCCGTCCCGAGACCGTCTCCGGGTGAGAATTCCGAACGTCAATCGAGTCCACGAGATCGTACTCGCCCCCCACAAGCGAGGAATATCATGAGTACGGATGTCGAAGAATTCATCGATCGCCCCTACGATTCCGGGTTCAAGACGGACATCGAGTATGATTCGATTCCCCCGGGATTGAACGAAAATGTAATCCGGGCGATCTCGGAGAAAAAGGACGAGCCGGAGTGGCTCCTGGAGTTTCGTCTGAAGGCCTATCGCCACTGGGAGCAGATGCAGGAGCCGGCCTGGCAAAACGTCGACCACGAGACGCCGGATTTCGACGCGATCAGCTACTATTCGGCGCCGAAGGACTCCGAGAACCAAAAGGAGTCGCTCGACGAGGTCGACCCGAAGATCCTCGAGACCTACGAGAAGCTCGGGATCCCGCTCGAAGAGCAGAAGATGCTGCAGAATGTCGCCGTCGACGCCGTCTTCGACAGCGTCTCGGTGGCGACGACGTTCCAGGAGA
>CAZRLK010000182.1:0-9770 GCA_964600555.1 uncultured Bradymonadales bacterium | reverse complement strand
CGCATTTGCAAGGACCTGCCACGCTACGTCTTTTCCCGGACCTCGTCAATCGAATCTACGACCTGCAGGCCCTCGCCAGAAGCGACGATCCGCCCGGCGTCCTCGCTCGGCTGATCCGGGAGCTGGAGGCCGGCGACCTCTCCGACGAGACCTCCGATCTGGTGCGACGCCTCCGCCAGCAGCTCCTCGACGACGTCTACCACGCCAATGCCTTCGCCCCGCTGCGGGCCGACGAGACGACGGCCGGGGGCCCGGAGGCCGACGACGTGCGCGAGATGCTCGTCCGGCAGGGATTGCAGTTGCTGGATGCGTTAATGCAGCAGACCGGCCCCGCCAGCCATGAGTGACGAGTCGCTCCAGTTCGAGAGCCTCCGGGTGAGGCGGCTGCGGGGCATCGAGCCGCCCGGGCTCGCCCTCGAGGATCTGTCGGCGGGCGTCAACGTCATCTACGGCCCCAACGCCTCGGGCAAATCGACGCTGGCGGCGGCACTCCGGCGGCTGCTGTGGCCCGAGGCGCTCGCCGGTGACGGGGAGACGGTGCGCGGACGTCTGCGGGTCGGAGACACGGCCGGCCGCGTCGAGATCGACTCGGGTCGGACCCGGCGCAACGGGGCGCTCGCTGACAAACTCGCTTCGCGCCTTCCCGCCGTCGACCACCGGAACCGCTACCACCTGTATCTCCACGAGCTTTTGCGCGCCGACGACGGCTCGTTCGCCAAGGCCATCCGGCGAGATGCCGTCGGAGGGTACGATGTCGGGCGGGCGGCCGATCAACTCGGCATGACCGAGGCCCGACCGCGTCGGGGAGCCTCGACGGAGCGAGTCGAAAAGACCCGTTCGACCTTTCGCGAACACCAGCGTGCTCACGAAACACTGCGGGAACGGGAGAGCGAACTCGAGCAGTTGCGCCGGGAACTCGAGGAGGTCGAGGCCGCCGGCCGACGCGCCGAAAAGGTCGAACTCGCACTCGACGTGCTCGAGGCGCGGGCGGCCGTCGAACGGGCCGAGCGGAAGCTCGAGCCGTTTCCGGCCGCCCACGAGCACCTCCGGGGCGACGAACTCGAACGGGCGCGCGAACTGCGCGATCAGATCGAAGAGCGCGAGCGCGACCTGGCCGCCGCCGAGCGCGAGCGGGCCGAGGCCGAACGCAGACTCGAGGCGAATCGCCTTCCCGATGGAGGCCTCGAGGTCAGCGAGGTCGAGACGCTTCGCCGGGAGGTCGAGCACCTCGACGAGGTCGCCTCCAGGCGAGAGGAGCACCGCAGGCAGCTCGCGGGCGCACGGCGTGAGCGCGACCGCCTCGCCGCGCGTCTCGGAACCGTGGCCGACGCGGACCGGGCGGCCGAGGTCACTCCCGATCAGTTGGAGGCGGTCGAGGCGTATCTCGAACGGGTCGACGAACTCAGGGGCCGGCGCCAGGTGCTCGAGCAGTTTCGCCACGTCTTCGCCGGCGACGACGTCCCGGACCGGCAGCGAGTCGAGCAACTGCGAGAGGGGATCCGCCAGCTTCGCCGATGGCTGCGCGCCGAGGCGAAAAAGGGCGGGGCACCCGGAGACGCGTCCGGCGCGACGCACTCGACGGGTCGACTCTCGAAGGTCGTCGCCGCTCTCGTCGTCGTCGCGGGGGGCCTTTTCGCCTGGCTCGCCCACCCCGCCGGCCTGGTGTTCGTGCTGCTCGGTGCCGGCTGGTGGGTCGGCGCGTATCTCGTCGGCGAAGGCGGCGACGACGGGGCGCGGGCGGAGGGCTACCGGCGCGACTTCGAGACCCTCTCGCTCGAGGCGCCCGCGGAGTGGACCTTTCGGGAGGTCGAGGCGCATCTCGACCGCCTCGAGGAGCGGCTGGCGAAGGTCAAGACGGCCCGCGCCAAGGAGCGGTTGTGGTCGAACCGCGCGGTCGAGGTGGAGGAGCTCGACGAACGAGAGGCTCGCCACCGGGAGCGGCGCGATCGACTCGTCGATGCCCTCGGGCTCGATCCCGAGGCGGGCGCCGGCTCCCTCGCCCGGATCGTCGAGCAGTTGGAGCGCTTCCAGGCGACCGACGACGAGGTGGAGAGCCAGCGGGCGAGTCTCGAGAGGCTCGAGGAGGAGGGCGGCGAGCTTCTGGCACGCTTCGGCGACCGCGTCGAATCTCTCCGTTTCGAGCAACCGGAGTCGCTCGACGAGGCGAAGGGCGTCGCCACCGCGGTTCGGGAGGCCCGCGAGGCGCGCCGCGAGGCGGTCGAGCAGAGACGGCGGGCCGAGGATGCGATCGAGCGGTACGAGGGACGACTCGACGACCTGCGCGACGATTACGCCGCGATCTTCGAGCGACTGGAACTCGAGCCGGGCGACGAGCGACGCCTCGAAGAGCTCTGTCTAGAGCACGAGGCGTGGGAGGAGTCTCGCGACGAACGGAATCAGCGAAAAGCGAGACTGGCCGGCGAGCGAGAACGGATCGCCCGGTTCGAGCAGTTCGACGAGTCGTTGCTCGATCGGCCGGCCCACCGACTCGAAGAATCCCTCGATCAACTCGAGGCGAAGCGGGCGCGACGCGACGAGCTTCGGGAGGAGATCGCCCAGATCGAGCAGCGGCTCGAGACGGCGCGGCGCTCGCACGATCTGCAGGAGGCGGCGGCAGCCTACCGGCGGGCCCGAGACGAGCTGGCGCGCGAGCGCCGCGAGGACTACCGCTCGACGGTGGGGGCGGGGCTCGCCACATTCGTCGCCCGGGAGACCCGCGATCGAGAACTGCCGGCGGTCTTCCATCGGGCCCGCGAGATGTTCCGGCGCGTCACCCGGGGGCGTTACCGGCTCGAATTCGACGGCGGTGATTCGCCGAGCTTTCGCGCCTTCGATACCGTTCGCGAACGGCTCCGCCCGCTCGACGAACTCTCGAGCGGCACGCGCCTGCAGCTTTTGTTGATCGTGCGCGTCGCCTTCGTCCAAAAGGAGGAACGCGGCCTCGCACTCCCGCTGGTCTTCGACGAGACGCTCGCCAACAGCGACGAGCTGCGCGCCCGGTCGCTGATCGAGGTCGTCGAGGACTTCGCCGCCTCCGGCCGTCAGGTGTTTTATTTTTCGGCCCAGCGCGACGAGGTTCGGCAGTGGCACACGGTCCTCGAGGGGGAGGTGGCCGAGGAGGCCCGATTCCCGGTGCTCGACGACGGCGACGCCCCCGACGGCGGCGAGGCGGACTGGCCTCCGGCGCCCCCGGCGGACATCTCCCCCGACGCGCTCGCTCCCGCCGAAGCCGTCCCCTCGCCCGAGGGAGCCTCCCACGCCGAGTACGGCGACCGGCTCGATCCCCCGGCCTGGTCGCCGCGAGATCCGCTCGGGCGCATCCACCTGTGGTATCTCGTCGAGGAGGTCGACCGTCTGTACCGACTGCTCGAGGCCGGCGTCGAGCAGTGGGGGCAGCTCCGGACGCTCGGCGAGGCCGGCGGCGTGCAGGCCGTCGGGTTGAGCGAGCGAGCCTGGCGGCGCATCGAGGTCCGGGCCCGGGCCGTCGAGGCATTCGCCGAGGCCTGGAGCCGGGGGCGCGGCCGACCGGTCGACCGCCGGGCCCTCGAGGAGTCTGGCGCCGTCAGCTCCAAGTTCATCGACGAGGTGACCGAGCTCTGCGAGCGGGAGGACCGCCGCGGCGAGGCCCTCGTCGACGCGCTCGAGGCAGGCGAGGTGAAGCACTTCCGAGCCGACAAGACGCGCGAACTGGAGACGTATCTCGAGGAGCACGGCTACATCGACCGCGCCGAGCCCCTCGCGGCGGACGAGATCCGCGCTCGCGTGCTCGCTGCCGTCGCCGATCCGATCGCCGAGGGGCTCGTCGACCGGGCTGCGATCGACCGGCTCGTGGCCCGCCTCGCGTGAGCCGGCGAGTTCGACGATCTGCGGCGGTTTACCTGCGGCGCCGCCGGTGATATTTGTCGGCGTACGGTGCCGAATGGAGCTGGATTGGAGTCCCTGGATGTCGACTGGCCCGCCCGCACAGCACGCCTCCGCACGGTCGATCGGAGCCTCTCTGGCATTCCTCGCCGTGCTCCTCGCATCGACCCAGGCGTTCGGACAGGTCGAGATTCCCCCCGTTCCGGACGGCGGCCATTACATCCTCGACCGGGCGAACGTCGTCTCGCAGGACGCCGGCGAGCACATCGGCGAGATTCAACGCGTCGCCGCCGAGCAGCACCGCACGCAGATCGTCGTCGTCACCATCGACAACATGAGAAGCTACGGGGGCGGTTCGATGGCGATCGAGGAGTTCGCCCGGCAGTGGTTCGACGAATGGGGCATCGGCATTCGCCGCGGCGGCGAACTGTACAATCGCGGCATCCTGCTTCTGGTGTCGGTCGGCGACCGCAAGGCCCGTATCGAACTCGGCGCCGAGTGGGGGCACCGCTGGGATGCGTACTGCAAGCGCGTGATGGACGAGATGATCGTCCCGCAGTTCAAGTCCGGCGACTACTCGCTCGGCATCATCCGCGGCGTCGATGCCCTCTCGAAGATGGCCGAGCGCGGTCCCGACGCCGATCCCCCGAAAGCGAGCCTGGCGGACCGGTGGCTCGGCGAGGCCGAGCGCTGGACCGAGGAACTTTCGTATTTCTCGCCCGAGACTCAACTCGTGATCGCCCTGCTCGGGTTGCTGCTCGTCGTCGCGTCGTTTTTCGTCGACGACGAGGAGACCAGCCGCTGGTTGTTCTGGGGCGGCCTCGGGCTGATCGCCGTCGCCTTCGTCACTTACATCGTCATGGCGGTCGTCGCCGTGGTGTTTCGCGGGGAAAGTCAAGGGTATTCCGGGGGCGGCGGATTCGGCGGCGGATTCTCCGGCGGCGGTGGTGCGACTGGAAGCTGGTAGAGGAAGATGGACGCAGAGAGTTTCGTATCGGAACGGGATCGAGACGAGGTCATCGGGGCGATTGCGGAGGCCGAGCGGCGGACCGCCGCCGAGTTCGTCTGTGCCGTCGCCACGGAGTCGGATCGCTACGACCGGGCCGAGTCGATCGCGGGGCTGTTCGTCGGGTTGATCGGCCTCGCGGTCGCCCATGCCGTCTCCGGCCGTCTCGTCCCCGCCGACGGCTCCTGGGAGGCGACCGCCGGACCGGGCTTCGGCTGGGAGGTCTTCGCCGTCGTCGCAGGGTTCGTCGTCGGCTCGGTCGTCACCTCGTACTGGCACGGCCTGCGCCGGCTGCTCGTCTCGCCGACCCACCTGACCGGCGCCGTCGAACGGACCGCCTGGCGGGTGTTCGGCTCGGAGGCGATCCGGAAGACCGAGCGCGAGAGCGGTGTCTTGATCTACGTCTCGCTGTTCGAGCGGCGGGTCTCGGTGCTGGCCGACGAGACGGCCCGCGAGATCCTGGGCGACGAGGGCATCGAAGAGCTCAAGGAGCTGGCGGTCGACCAGTTGAAACGGGAGCGCGGCACCGAGACGTTCTGCCGGACCGTCGACCGGGCGGCCGAGCTGCTCGCCCCGGAGCTTCCCGCCGGCGACGACGATCCGGACGAACTCGAAGACAACGTGCTGGTGTATCATCCGCGCCCGGAGTGACACGGCTTCGCGGCGTGACGCGCGAGCTTCGGGCGTTGCACTCGGCGTGACGATGGCGTACCGTAGCGCTCGTTCGACGACGCAAAACCGATGCTGCCGGAGGGCCCTCTGTGGAGACTCAACTGACGCACGACCCGGCCTTTTCGATGTTGCGGCTCGACATGGAGCCGGACGACGATCTGATCGCCGAGCCCGACGCGATGGTCGCGATGAGTCGGGACGTCCATCTCGAGGCGAAGATGAACGCCAGCCGCAACGCCGGCTGCCTCGCCTTCGTGACGGCCGTACTCGGCGCCTTTGTGCGCAAGGTCTTCGGCGGCGAGTCGTTTTTCGTCAACCACTACAGCGCCGACCAGCCCGGTTCGGTGTGGCTGGCGCCGACCTTCGCCGGCGGCATCGCCCACCGACGCCTCGACGGCGAGACGTTCACGATGTCGACCGGCGCGTATCTCGCTTCCAGCGGCGATGTCGACGTCAACGTCACCTACGGCGGCCTCAAGGGCCTGCTGGCCGGCGAGGGGGCCTTTTTTCTCGAGGCCTCCGGGCAGGGCGACGTCTGGTTCAACAGCTTCGGCGCCATCGAAGAGGTCGAAGTCGACGGGACCTACGTCGTCGACAACGGTCACATCGTCGGCTTCGAGGGCGATCTCGACTACGAGATCACCTCGGCCGGCGGGGGACTGCTCGGCTTTTTTGCCTCCGGCGAGGGTGCGGTGTGTCGGTTTCACGGCCGGGGGACGGTCTACCTTCAGACACGCAACCTCGACGCCGTCGTCGACTGGCTGACCCCGATGTTGCCGAATTGATCCACGGATTTTTGCGAGGACGCCCATGGAGATCGACATTCAGTACAGACCGGTCAACAGCCTTGCGACGGTCCGCCTCGAGGCGGGCGAAGAGTTCGTCGCCGAGCCCGGTGCGATGGTCGGCATGTCGACCAACGTCGAGATGGAGACCGGCATGAGTGGCTCCCAGCACGATGGAGGCGGCGGATTGTTGTCGACGATCACCAGCGCCGCCTCCCGGATGCTCACCGGCGAGTCGTTCTTTCAGAATACCTTCCGGGCCGAGCGGGGCACCGGCGAGTTGCACCTGGCGCACACGCTGACCGGCGACATGGTCGCGACGGAAGTCCCCGACCGGGGATTGATGATCCAGTCCGCCTCCTACATCGCCTCGCACCCGGCCGTCGAGTTGAACACGAAACTCGGCGGCTTCAAGACGATGTTCGCCGGTGAGGGGATCTTTTTGATGCGCGCCTCGAGCCACGAGCCCGGCGCGGAAGTCGTCCTCGGGGCCTTTGGCGGTATCGAAAAGATGCAGGTCGACGGGTCGCTCGTGATCGACACCGGGCACCTGGTCGCCTGGGAGGCCCAGCTCGACTACTCGACCGAGCGCGCCACCAGCGGATTCATCGGTTCGATGCTCTCCGGCGAGGGTCTGGTGTGTCATTTCCAGGGCGAGGGCGATGTCTGGCTGCAGACTCGCCACCCGGGAGAGTTCGGACGAAAGATCGGCCGGCGATTGCCCCCGAAAGAAGACTGAACGAGGAGAGACGATGCAATACGAGATACGCCAGCGTCCGAACTTCAGCATCGCCCGCATCCAGTTCGACCAGCCCGGCGAGGAGATGGTCGTCGAGGCCTCGGCGATGGTCGCCCGCGACGACGGGGTCGAGATGGAGACGAACATGCAGGGCGGGCTGATGAAATCCGCCAAACGCTCGATGCTCGGCGGCGAGAGCCTCTTTCAGAATACCTTCAGCTCGCAGAATCCCGGCGAGACGCTCTGGGTCGCCCCGCCGGCCGAGGGCGATCTGGTCGACTTCCAGCTCGACGGCTCCGAGTCGGTCTACCTGTCGTCGGGCAACTTCGTGGCGGCCGGCTCGGGGGTGACGCTCGACTCGGAGTTCAAGGGCGCGAAGGGGTTTTTCAGCGGGACGACGATGTTCATGCTCGAAGCGAGCGGGACCGGTCCCCTGTTGCTCGGCAGCTACGGGGCGGTGCATCCGGTCGACGTCGGCGAGGAGGGCTACATCGTCGACAACAACCACATCGTCGGCTTCACCGGAGGCCTCGATTACGACATCCGGCGGGTCGGCGGGCTGGTCAGCCTCGCCGGCGGCGGGGAGGGCATCGTCTGCGAGTTCCGAGGCGAGGGCCGCCTGTGGCTCTCGACCCGCAGCTCCGACGCCCTCGCGCGGTTCGTCAACCCGTTCCGGCCGACGAAATCCTCGAATTGACCTCGCGCCGGGCCATGCGATGAAGCCGATCGATTTTGTCGTGCGCGGGCTTCTGGGGCTGATCGCGCTCGGGAGCCTGTATGCGCTCGGTCTGAGACTCCGGGCCGGCGAACTCGAGTGGAGCGAGTCGCTGATCCCACTGACGTTCAGCCAACAGATCACCGAGGAGACCGTCCGCTGGGCCGACCAGCCCGGCAGGTTTACCGTGATCGTGGCCATCTGGTTTTGTGTCTCGGTCGGCCTCGCTTATTACGCGGTGCGCCCGAGAGCCGACGATTGACTACACGCCCACCCGTCGAGCTCGACTCTCATACTGCCTCGGCGACCCGTCGCCCCACGAACGGATATTCGTACCACTCGCTACGGTTGGCGGCGAGGGCCGCGAGGACCGAGAAGACCGCCATCACCAGCCCGCCGATCGCAAAGGTCACCAGCCCGATGATCAGTGCCGCGACCTGCCAGACGGTCGCCTGCTTGGCGTGGTGGTCGACGAAGGCCGACTTTGCGCCGAGAATCTGCTCCTGGAGGGCCATGATCAATAGCGGTCCGATCACGGGGAGCACGAAGATTGCCAGGTGCGCGAGCACCGACCAGATGCGCGGCTCGAATTGCTGCTCGCGCTCCGGGGGCGTCACCGGCGCCGTCTCGGTCGGTTCGGTCAGCTCTCGTTCGTGCTCTCGCGGTTCGCTCTCCCCGCGATCGAACTCCCGCCGTTCTCGGTCGCGTTCCGGCGTCGTCTCCGGCTCACCCCGCACTTTGCGTCGGCCGCGTTCCTTTTCGTCGTCGCCTGCCATCGCCTTCTCCGTATCCTCGTTCGTGAGTCTCACTCGCGACCGAATCGTAAGCAGCGATCCCGCCCGGGCGAATCCGTTTTCCGCCGCATCTCTCCCGAGAGGGTGCGATCCGAGGCCGGACTCCCGAATTGGCCGCGCCCCCTCAACTTTGGTATGAGGAGGTCGCGCCTCTCTTGGCTCTGCGCGACGGACCAGATCATGCCGAAGTTGACCGATCCCGACGCCCGCCACGTCTACCGGGCGGCCGAGCAAGTCGTCGACGGCCCATTGCGGGTTGGCGCCTCGCTTTTTACCTCCCGCGAGACCCTCTGGCGCGGCGATCCGGTCGCCGAGGCCCACACCCGCCTCGTCGACGGGGACCGGCGACGGGCCGAGGCGTTCGACGAGATGCTCGAGCGGGTCCTCGACGGCAGCTCCGACGCGGCGAAATTGCTGGTCGCCGAAATCCTGTGCGTTCACTTTTTGATCGCCCGTCCCGATACCATCGGCGGGGCGAAAAAGCGCGAGCACGTCGGCCGGCTGCTCGACGCGATGGACGAGCCGGTCGCCATCCCCGACCAACTCGCCGACACCCTCGACACCGGGCTGGTCTCGGCCGGGATGGGCTTCAACACCCACCGCGCCGGGATGGTCCGCTACCTGCTGGAGTTCGTTCGCGCCTGGGACGCCGCCACGGACGACGAGCGCGACGAGCTGCTCGACGATCCCTGGGCGTTCCGCGAGTTCGCCTTCGGACTCGACACCCCCAAGGCCCAACTGCAGCGCCACGCTTTTTTGCACCTGGTCTTCCCCGAGATCTTCGAGCCGATCCTCTCCGAGAGCGTCAAACAGACCATCGTCGGGGAGTTCTCCGAACACGTCGACCACCCGGAGGGCAACGTCGACCGCAAGCTCGTCGACGTCCGCGACGCCCTCTCGGCTCAGATCGAGGGCGGCTTCGAGTCGTTTTACGACGAGGATGTCAAGTGGCGCTGGGAGTCCGACGCCTGGGACGAGTTCCTCGAGTTCGTCGGCCGCCTGTACGAGTGGGACGGCTTCGAGGCGAACGAGCGCGAGTACAAACGCGAGGTTGCCGCCAATCTGGCCGATGCCCGCCAGGCCTTTCTCGACGCCGACGACGCCTGGCCCCAGGCGCTCGAGACCGCCTTCGGTCCCCCGAACAATCTGGCGAGCTGGCGGCTCAAGGACGCGCTTTTGACCTGGGTCGACGACGCGC
>CAZRLK010000181.1:6728-9771 GCA_964600555.1 uncultured Bradymonadales bacterium | reverse complement strand
AAAACTCGCGGGCGAAGACCAGCGGGTCGAACGTCGGCGAGTCGTCGGGCCAGCCGAAGCCGGCGCGCTCCAGTTCGGCCTCGACGAACGAGCGGTCGAAATCGAGGTTGTAGGCGACGATGCCGACGTCGGTCAGTCGCTGCTCGACCTCCTCGGCGACGGCGTCGAAGGTGGGCTTTCCCTCGAGGTCGGCCTCGGTGATGCCCGTGATCTCGGTGGCCCGCTCGGGCAGGTCGCGCTCGGGGTCGACGAGCTGGCCGTACACTTCCTCGACCTCGCCGTCCTCGAAATGCACGATCCCGATCTCGATGATTCGGTCGTCTTCGGGCTCGAGGCCGGTGGTCTCGACGTCGATCACCGCGAGCGGCAGGTCGGTCCACTTGTCGGGCCAGTCACTCATGCGTAGGGCGTATGGGGTAGGGCGTATGGAGTATGGCGTATGGAGTCGGGAGTCGGGCGTAGAGCGTAGGGCGTATGGAGTGGGGAGTAGCGAGTAGGGCGTATTGGGTATGGGGAGTGGAGTCTCCGCGAGGGACGAGGGATAGTCCATGTAGCTGTCTCGTTTTAACCGAGCCCTCCCCGCGCCGTTCCCGAGCCGTCCCCGGCAGTTAGACCGTAAAGCTGGTGCCGCACCCGCAGGATCGCTTGGCGTTCGGGTTCTCGAAGGTGAACCCGCCGCCGGTCATCGACTTCTCGAAGCCGATCTCGGTGCCGTTGAGATACAGGTAGCTTTTCGGGTCGCAGTAGACCTTGATCCCGTGCATCTCGAAGACCCGGTCGTTTTCGTCGGGTCCGTCGACGACGTCGAGGACGTACTCCATGCCGGAGCATCCGCCCGACTCCACCCCGACGCGAAGTCCGTAGGTGCTGTCCGGGGAGATGTCGTGTTCTTGCATCATCTGCACGGCGTGCTCGGCGGCGTTTTCGGTCAGAGAGATCATAGGTTGGGCCTGGATGTCGAGTCGAAATCTCGCGAGTCGGCGAGCCCCTCGCGGGGTGAATCTAGAGACCGGTCGAATCGGCGTCAAGGTGTGCGTCGCCGAATCTCCTGCATTTCCCGAACACATCGTGTAAGATGATCATTCCGATCGCGATCAGCCGCTTCGAGCCGGTCGAGTGCCGGCTGCACCCCGGTTCGAGACACACGGGAGAGCCACACGTGGAGTCATACGTCGCAGGATGGGCCCGCAGCGAGACGGGCCAGGTGCGCGCCGACAACCAGGATGCCGATCTCGTCGACGAGGAGAACGGATTGTTCGTCCTCGCCGACGGGGTCGGGGGCAAGCTGGGGGGAGCGAAGGCGAGTCGCCTGTTCGTCGAGTGCCTCGGGGAGGATGCGCGGCGGTTTTCGCGGCTTCTCGAAGCCTGCGACCCGGTCGACGATCCGGGCCACCGCCGACGGATTTTCGAGTTTCTGGTCCGGCGCATCGACCGGGCCAACCGACAGCTGTACGAACAGGGAGAAGGACAGATGGGGACGACCTGCGAGGTGCTGCTGGTCTCGCAGGAGGTCGCTTTTGTGGCGCACGTCGGTGACAGCCGGGTGTATCTCGTCCGGGAGGGCGAGATCGTGCAGTTGACCAGCGACCACACCTTCGCCGAGCAGATGAAGCGTCGGCGGGCGCAGCGGGGCGACGGGGAGTTGGTGACGGACCTCGAGCGCTACGAGCACGTGCTGACACGCTCGATCGGGGGAGAGCCGGCGGTCGAGGTCGATACGTTGTTCGTCGATCTGCAGCCGGGCGACGAGTTCATCCTCTGCAGCGACGGGGTCAGTGATCGGGTCGGCGAGCGGGAGATGCTCGAAGCGAGCGGCCGGGAGGCGCCCGATCGGCTGGCGGAGCGGCTGGTGGAGGCGGCGCTGGAGGGGGGCTCGACGGACAACGCGACGGCGATGGTCGTCGAGGTGCCACGTCGGCCGGACCGGGAGTTCGACGACGGTGCGCCGGTCGACACCATCCGGAAGGTCTCGTTTCTCGAGGACATCGAGCTGTTCGACGGGCTGGCGCCGCCCGACCTTCTGAAGCTGCTGCGTATCGTCTACCGGCAGAGGGCGGCGCCGGGAGAGTACGTGATTCGCGAGGGGGAGCAGACCGACGAGCTGTACATGATTCTGGAGGGGGCGGTGGCGCTGCTGGTCGACGACCGGGAGATCGCCCGCCTGCAGCCCGGAGAGCATTTCGGCGAGCTGGCGTTGTTCGGGCCGCAGGAGCGGACGGCCGACGCCCGGGCCGAGGAGCCGACCGTGCTGCTGGTGCTGCCCGGTGGGCCGCTCGACGAGTTGATCGAGACGGTCGACCCGGAGATGGGCAACCGACTGTTGAAGAATCTGCTCCGCCACGCCGCCCGGCGGATTCGGGACACGACGACGCAGATGCTGGCGGCGGAGTCGGAGGCCGAGGCGCTGGAGAGTGCGGTTGCGCCCGGGCGGGAGGACTGATCGGCTCCGTGGAGCGTCGGTGGCGAGTCCCAGGTCGGGAGCGTCGCCGACGCCGGTCTATTCGTCGAGGGCGTCGGCGAGTTCTTCGAGCGACAGGAGCCCGCGTTCGACGAGGGCGACGACGGCGGCCTCCAGAAGTTCACCGTGGTCGGCTGTTCGCAGGCGCTCCTCGAGAGCGTCGTCGAGCTCGTCGGCGGTCGAAACGAGGCGCTCGGCGAGCAGGGACTTGCGGTTCCGCTCGCCGGGGGAGGAGCCTTCGTCGCCGCGGAGTTTGCGGCGGAGATTCGACAGAGAGCTATCGGCGTCGGAATCGTCGGCGTCGCGGCCCGGATGCGACGGCTGGGAGCCATCGCTCTCACCCGGCATCGACGAGTCGTGGGCCTCGGGCGGCGGAGGCTCGCCGCCGAGTTCGATCGCGTCGCCGGAGTCGTCGGAGGAATCCGCCGGGGAATCGTCCGGGTCGTTCGGAGCGTCACTCGAGGAGTCGGGCGGGGGAGAGCCGTCGCCGAGCTCGATGGCGTCGCCGGACTCGCCGGAGTCGTCCGAGTCGTTCGAGGAGTCGGGCGGGGGAGAGCCGTCGCCGAGTTCGATGGCGTCGCCGGA
>CAZRLK010000181.1:0-6628 GCA_964600555.1 uncultured Bradymonadales bacterium | reverse complement strand
GGGGGAGAGCCGTCGCCGAGTTCGATGGCGTCGCCGGAGTCGTCCGCGTCGTTCGACGCATTGTCCGAGGAGTCGGCCGGGGAGCCGGCGCCGAGTTCGATCGGCCCCGAGGACCCGTCGGGCGAGTCCGAGGGAGGCTCCGAACCCCCGTCGGCGACGACGACCGGCGACTCCTCCTCGCCGGCCTCCGCCATGCTCGAATCGTCGTCGAGCTCCGAGGCCGGGACGCGCTTGACCGGGATTCGCCCGATTGCGCCGTCGTCTCCGCCGGCCTCCAGCGCCGATTCGCCCGGCTCGGAGTCGGCGGTCAATTCGTGCTCGGTCGGGACGGGACTCGAGTTCGGGTCGCCGACCCGGCTTCCGGTCAGCGGGGCGTCGAATGCGGCGTCGACCTCCTCGTCGCCGTCGTCGGCTTCCTGCTCGTCGTCGCTCTCCTCGACGTCCGAGATGTTCGAGGTGACCAGACCGGGATGGGTCTCGTTCGGATTCGACTCGTCGACCGACGGCCACGAATCGGAGTCGGGTTCGCCGGTGCCGTCGCCCATCCACTCCCGGCCACTGTCGCGTCGGTCTCCGCCCGCCGCCTCTCCGGAGGAGGCCGCCTCGTCGGCGGTCTCGAACGGCGTCTCGAACTCGAGTTCGGCCGCCTCGCCGTAGTTGGCCACCAGAGCGTCGTGCAGGGCCCGGGGGCCGGCGAGGACGGGCCGGATGTCGATGTCGGTGTGGCCCGCGATCTCGTCCATCGCGAACATGTCGATCGGGTCGCGCATCGCCAGCACCAGCCGGGCATCGCCGTCGGTCTGCTCGGTCTCCAGCGGCAGCGCCCAGTTGTCGAGGGCGACCTCGGCCGGCACCCGCTCGAGGATCTCGCCGGCGGGTTCGAACTGTCGGGGATCGACGGCGGCGACGTTGAGAACTTCGGAGACGATCTCGACGAGGCGAGACTCCTCGACGAACTGGTGGGCGATCAGGACCTCGTAGAGCGTCCGGCCTTCGCGTTCCTGAAGGTCGCGCGCTTCGTCGAGCTTTGGATCGGAGAGGAGATCGGCATCCCGGAGGCGTGCAATCAGTTCGGCGTCGTCGATCATCGAAAGGGTGGTCGAAAGTTCAGGCGGTGCTCCTCGGCCGTCGAGTTCGGCGGCTTACGGCGAGTCGGATGGCTCACCGCCGGACTCGGGCTGACGGATCGTCTCCATGTCGCCGTCGACCCTGCGGATGTCGCTGCCCGGAGGAGGGCTCAGCTCGAATAGACTGTCGGACAACCCCACGTCGAGTTCAGTCTCTCCAACGTCGAGAGAGAAGTCAAGGTCACGGGCGGGCCAGACGAACCGCCGCCAGGTCGGCAGACGCCGCTCGCCGAAGCGTTTCCAGTCGTCGGTCGTATACCGGTAGACCAGCTCGCCGTCGGCGTCGCGCTCGACGACCGAGACGACGGTGTGGGTCGGGTGGCGCACCTCCATCTCCAGCTCGCCGCCCTCGTCGGTCTCGACCGAGTAGACGTACCGGCCGATGCTCGTATCCCACTCGAGGTTCGGCTCGCCGGGGGCGCGCTCGAATCGGTCCCAGGGAGCGCCGCCGAACATCACGCGGACGATGTCGCGGGCGGAGAGGTCGACGGGCAGAAGCCGGTTGATGTTCTCGCGGCTCGGCGGGCCGGTCAGATAGGTGTTGTCCTCGCGGTTGTGCAGGGCGAACTCTTCGCCGTCGGTGACCAGCAGGCTGACGATCTCGTTGCTGCCCGGCAGGCGCGTCTGAACGCGCAGCCGGTCGGGGCGGTCGACGAGGATCAGCTGGCGGACTTTGACGCGCTCGCGTTTGCCGAAATAATCGAGTACGACTTCTTTGAAGCGCGCATCGTCGAAGGCGTCGGTGCGGGCTTCGATGGCGGCCCGCAGCTTGTCGGGTTGTTCGATGGCGTTGTCCGGCGGTGGGATGCGGCGCGGACACCCGAGGGCGGCGGTGAGCGAGAAGACGACGAGCAGACAACTCGCGACTCGGAGATCGATCGGCATGGGCACTCGGGCTGAGATGGGCGTGGCGGCGCAGGTCGCACGCACGGCTGTCGACGCGCGAAGCATGAACGGGATGAAGGTGTGAGTCAACGGACGATCATCGGAGCGTGCGGCGTGGTGCTGGCGGTCGGGTGGGGCGGGTCGGCGGCGCAGGCGCAGCAGCCCGGGGGCGAGGCCGGCGAGCCGGAGCGGCGGCCGGCGCCGGCGACCAGCGAGTCCGGAGAGGGGCCCGCCGTCGAAGGGACGGTGCGCACGGGGCTGGAGTACGATACGAACGCCCGGCGCACCAGCGCGGCCGAGGCGCAGGGCGACGGGCTGACCCGGTATTTCGCGGCGCTCTCCGGCGAGGTGCCCGGCAGTGAGGCCTCGAGGCTGTCGTTTCGGCTGCGCCACGGCGGGAAGCTGTTTTTCGACGAGCGTGCCAGTGACGCGCTTTTGACGCGGGTCGGCCTGCGGTATCGTCATCGGCTCGGCGGGGCGGCTCACGGATTCTTTCGGGCCGGGGTCAAGGACCGCCAGGAGCGGGGGAGCGAGGGGGAGGCGGCGAGTCCGCGCCAGGACTACAACCGGGGCGGGGCGGCGGTGGGGGTCGGCGCGAGGGTCGGGCCGGTCGCCGGCCGGATCGAGGCCGGCTGGCGGTATTTCGCCTACCGCCCGAACCCGGCCTCCAGCAGCCACGGGCCGCGGGCCGGTGTGTCGCTGTCGTACGATCTGATGGAGGAGTTGCAACTGCGCGCCCGGTACGGCTTCTCGTATCGGCAGTTCGACGCGATCCGCTACGTGCGGCGGTCGGTCGACGGCGATCAGGTCGTCCAGCGCGACCGGGACGAGGCGATGCGCGACGACCGGCTCCATCTGGTGCGCGTCGGGCCGAGCTACCGAGGGGACTTCATCCTGTCGCTCGATTACCTCATGATCCGCAACGCCTCGAATTCGTACGGTCAGGCGATGACGCGGCACGGCGTCGAGGCGGACGCGACGATTCCACTCGTCTGGCGGCTGTACCTGTCGGCGAAGCTGAGCCTGCAGCGCACGACCTACGAGGATCCGCTGTTCGTCAGCGCCGACCTGCAGGTCGACGAGGAGAACCGCAACTCGGCGGTCGCCTCGCTGACCAGAGTCGTCGGCGAGCACTGGGAGATCGAGGCGCGATATCGGCTGTTCATCGAGGAGTTCGGGACGGCGAGCGACTACCGGCGCCAGACGGGCTTCGTGGGCGTGGGGTACGTATTTTGAGCATCGAGACGAGGGAATTGCGACGAGGTCGGAGGGGGCTGGGCGTGCTCGCGGCGGTCGCATGTGTAGTGGCGGTCGGTTGTGCCTCGCCGCGATCGGGTTCCGTGCCGGCAGAAGGGGGGCGCACGTCGGACGGGGCCTTGCTGACGCTCGGCGAGGAAAAGCAGGGGCCCATCTGGCGGGAGTGGACGCCGACGCCGCGCGACGGGCTGCAGACCGCCCCCGACGGTCTGGACGAGTCGACGCGGGCGTTCGACTACTGGCGGGTCGGGGAGGAGGCGCGCATCGAGGGCGTCTGGTCGGCGGTCTTTCCGGTGGTCGACGCGCTGCGGGGGGAGTCGAGCGGGGAGTCGGGCCGCGAGACGCTCGATTTGATGCTCGAGGCCCTCGAGCCGGGCCGTGAGGACGGTCGGACGCAGATGGATCTGACCTATCTGGTCGGTAGCGACGAAAAGCGGGCCTTCGAGGGGTTCGCGTGCCGGCTGTACCGGCGGCTCGAGGCCGGCGCGACGCCGGTCCTGACGATCGTGCTGCTGCGCGACTCGGAGCAGGCCGCCTCGCCGAGCCGCATCGCCGTCTGGGCGGCGCCGGGCTTCCGGGAGCCGGCCTCGATGACGGCGCACTTTCGCCGCAGCGGGTCGGACTGGCAGATCGCGCTCGCCGACGGCCTGGAGTTTCCCTCGCGGTCGGTCGAGACGGACGGCTCCAGCGAGTCGGGGCGGCTGGCGGCGAACCTGCTGGTCGACGAGGTCTGGGAGCCGTTCGCCGGCCGCGCCTACGCCGATGCCACGCGCGAACGAGAGAGCGAGGCGCGAGACGGCGGCCGGACCGACGGCGTCGACGAGGCGCTCGGCCTGGAGGTGCGGCGTCGCGAGATCGACCAGGTGTACTCCGACACCGAGTTTCCCCCACGCGCGGAGTTCGACGAGCTTCGGCCGGATCGTTGACGCCGGCCACGCCGCGACCTATCCCACCCATTCGCCGCTCGCCCATCCTCCGACGCCCACCCCGATGTCCGCACTCGATCGCATCCCCGACCGACTCCGACGCATGGCCGCCATCGCGGCGGGTCTGGGCGTCTCGGCGCTGTTCGTCTGGCTGCTGTTGCGCGGCCTGCACCTCGAGGAACTCGCCGACGAGATCGTGCGGGTGCATCTCGGCATCCTGGCCGTCTCGCTGGCGACCGACTTTCTGAGCCTCGTCTGCATGTCGGCCCGCTCGCACGTGATGCTGCGCGGCCTCGGCGACTACTCGTTTTACCAGGCCTTCAAGTCGGTCCTGCTCGGCTACGCCGGCAACACCGTCTTTCCGCTGCGGGCCGGCGAGCTTTTGCGCGTCGGCTACCTGGCGCGCGAGGGCGAGACCTCGAAGCGAAGCTGCCTGGCGATCGTCGCCTTCGAGCGCCTGATCGACGCCTTCGTCGTGATGGCGATCTTTTTGGCGACGGTCTGGGCGACGCTCGCCGAGGTGACGACCGGCGGGTCGGTCGGCCTGCTGGCCGGTGTGCTCACCGCGATGGTCGCCGCCGTCCTCCTCGTCAACCGCCATCCCGAACCCGTGCGTCGGTTCCTCGCCCGGGGATTCGGACTCCTCGGCGACACGGTGCGGGAGTGGGTGCTCGACACGTACGACCGGTTCGTCGAAGGGCTCGAGAGCCTCTCGTCGCCGAGAAAGCTCGGCTGGGTGCTGGTCTGGACGCTCGGCAACTGGTGTTTCGTCGCCGTGTCGCTCTGGATCGTCATGCTCGCGTTCGACCTGCAACTCGCCTGGTACGCGCCGCTTATCGTCCTCGGCTTCGCCGCGCTCGGCAACCTGCTGCCCTCCTCGCCGGGGAACGTCGGCACCTACGAGTACTTCGCGACCGCCGGGCTGACGCTGCTGGGCGTCTCGAAGGTGACCGCCGCCTCGTACGCGATCGTCCAGCACGCCGTCGGCACGCTGCCGATGACGATCCTCGGGATCGCCCTGTTTTACCCGGAGCTTGCGAACGGCGCGAAATACGTGCTGGGCGGCGGGGAGGCCGGCGAGATCGACGAGGCGTGACGACAGGTGGCGGCGCTCACAGGTACGCGTAGCGGCGCAGCATCGGGTAGGTGACCCCGGTGACGAACTGCCTGCGCCAGCCGGCCATCTCGTCTCGCCAGGCGCGGTCGCGCCGCAGCTCGATGTCGCCGGTCTCGAAGCGAAGCGGGTTGCCCGAGACGGTGTGGTTGGTCGTCAGATGGACGGTGTGGTCGGTCACCGACGCGATCGGCGGCGGATCCTCGGAGACCATCTCGACGATACCCTCGAGGGTCTCGATCGGACGGTCGGTCAAGTCCTCGTAGCGGACGCGCTCGTAGCCGGTGGCGGGCTGGTCGCCGAGGTGCTCGAACAGCCCGTTGTAGATGTTCCAGGCCGCCGAGGTCGTCAGCGACGAATACCTGGGCATGTAGGCCTCTTTCCAGTGGATCTCGGGGCGTTCGCGCTTGCGCTGCCAGGAGTGGGCGACGCCCCGGCTGTCGCGGACGAGATGGACGATGTCGAGGTCGACCTGGCAGCCGGCGTGCAGCACGCTCGCTTCGGCCGGGTTTTTCGACGAATCGACGATCGTCTCGGCGCCGGTCACTTCGGCGACCGCCTCGAACAGGCGGTCCATCGCCCCGGCGTACTCCGCGAGATCCCGCTCAAGTCGTCGGGTTCGCAGCTCCGGTGCCAGAAGCTGCGGCACGCGGTAGGTCCGACACAGCCGCTCTTTGAGCCGGTGCAGCCGTTCGACCCGCTCGCTCGACAGCGACCCGAACGCCTCCTCGACGATCGCCCGCCAGACCTCGCAGTCGCCGAACGGCTCGCCGCACCCGCAGAGCTGGTCGTCGATCAGGCCGCGGTCCCAGACGAACGTGATCTCGCCGACCGTGTGGTATCCTTCGAGTTCGCCGAGCATCAGCGCCAGGAGCGTGCTGCCGCTGCGGCCGGCGCCGCCGATAAACAAGACGTTGGGCGAGCTCATCGAGTCTCCTGACGGGTCGGCGCGGGCGCCGAACTCTGGCACACATCTCGGCCGGTCCGAAGCTCGTTGCGTGGGGCCGGCGTCGAAAAAATCGGTTCGCTTCGCGGCGCCGACGATACGCAACGCACCCGGGAGATTCAACTCACCCCACGCGTCGCGGGAAGCGCCGGCGGTCCGGGGTCGGCGAGGCCGCCGACCCTCCCGAAAAGGGTTTTGGGAAGATCGACAGCCCCGTATGGATTGTGGGGAGCGTCGGCGGCCCCGCCGACGATATTCGAGTGGGCGGGCGTTTCACCAATTGAAATGGGGAGCGTCGGCGGCCCCGCCGACGTTACCCGGGGAGTGGGAGCCGTTGCGTTCGGCCGGCGATTCCGCCATGTTGCCGGGCGCG
>CAZRLK010000180.1:5657-9876 GCA_964600555.1 uncultured Bradymonadales bacterium | reverse complement strand
CGCGGCCGACGCTCCGATTCGACCTGTTCACCCGGGCATACGCCCGCCTGCTCGGTGTCCGCTGGAAGCTCGCCACCTTCGTGCTCACTCTCACCGCCTTCGTCGCCCTCGCCCCGCTGTCGGGGGTTCCGACCTGGGACCCCGTCAATGCGACGTTCATGTCGGTGCTCGCTTTCACGACGGCCCCCTGGAGCGTCGCCACGGTGTATCGGTGGTGGCGCGGCAAAAGACGGCTGATTCACGCCTACACCGCCGTCGTCGTCGGCCTCTTTTCGGCGAGCTGGTCGTACGACTTCTACCTGCTGATGCGCGACGGCGACTACCCGACGACCTGGCTGGCGAACCTCGTCGCCTCGTCGATCCTGTACGTCTGCGCCGGCCTGATGTGGAATCTCGACTGGACCGACGAGCGAGGGGTCCACTTCGGCTTCACCCGCGAGGACTGGCCGAACGTCCGCTCCCCGCGCTTCCGCCGACTCGGCCCCTGGATCGCCGCCATCGCCCTCCTCGCCGCCCTCGTCGTCGGGCTGTACGCGCTCACCCGGGCCCCCGGGTAATCCCGCGGCCCGGCCCACGCAATGCACTGGGAGCGTCGGCGGCCTCGCCGACGAAAGATCACGGTGCCACCCACCCTGCATTTCCCGTCGTCGCCCCCCAATTTCAATCGTCCGATCGTCCGACCCTCCGATCGTCCGACCGTCCGACCGTCCGACCGTCGGATGTCGTACGCCGAAAAGATCACGGTGCCACCCACCCTGCATCCCCCTGATATGACGGGAGATCCATCGTCTCCATGAGGCCCCTTGCAGGGCGGGCGGGTGGCCCGCTCACTCGGGTTGGAGCTCGATCCGTACGCGCCGCCCGACCCGTCGGCATTGTCGCGCTGGCGGTGGGCAATGTAGTCTGGTGGCCGACCGCGGCTGACATCGTATTGTGTTGACGCTGACCACGGGGAGTTCCCATGAGCACCGGCGCCATCCTGCTCGACTCGTTCGATCTCGCCCACCTCGCGACGCTCCACGACGCACTCGTCGAAACCTCTGGCGAATACGAGTTTGCACCGGAGTCCCTGGCGGTCTCGTATTCGGCGGGGCGTGTCCTGGGGGATGCGCTCGTCCTGCATATCCAGCCGGTGGAGGCCATCGACCGGGAGGTCGAATACGAGCCCATGGATTTTTATGCCGCCGTCGAGGAGGCGGGCCACTTCGGACCCGGTGATTTCGCGACGAGCCTGTCCGGCTTTTTTGGCGACCGCTTCGACGATTCTGAAGTCACGCCGACCGCCTACACCTGTGTGTATCAGCCCTGGACCGAAGACTGGGTGGTCGAACACGGCATCTATTACACCTTCGAGGGCCGCGACGCCGGTCCCGGCGAGGAACCCCTGATGCGGCTGGCCGAAAAGCGCGATTTCGAGGGGGGAAGCGCGCTCAAAGCCAAACTTCAGTCGCCCGACACCGCGGCGGTGCGGATCGACGGGCCGCCCCCCGGCGAACTGACCGAGCACCTCGAACGGTTGCGCTCCTGATACGGCCCCGCCCACGCAATGCGCTGGGATCGTCGGCGGCCCCGCCCACGCAATGCGCTGGGCTCGTCGGCGGCCCGGCCCACGCAATGTGCTGGGAGCGTCGGCGGCCCGGCCCACGCAATGTGCTGGGAGCGTCGGCGGCCTCGCCGACGATCACGCCGAAAGATCACGGGAAAGATCACGGTGCCACCCACCCTGCATCTCCCTGAGATTACTGGATATCCATCGTCGAGATGAGGCCCCTTGCACGGCGGGCGAGTGGCCCGCTCATTCGGGTTGGATTTCGAATCCGTACGCGCCGCCCGGCTCGTCGGCCGCCGCGTCCGCCTCGACTTCGAGCAGGTACGTGCCGGCCCCGAGATCGTCGAAGGTCCGAGACGTGAACTCCGTCGCCACCTCCTCGTCGGCCTCCCCGTCGGCGTTCGACGTGTGCAGACTGAAGACCACCGCGCCGCCGGCATCCCCGGGCGCGATCGAAAATCCGGCCGACGCGGGCGACTCCAGCACGAACCAGTCCGCGGGATCGTCGCCGTCGGGGGTGAGCCGGTCGTTCCAGACGACCTCGTGGAACCCCTCGAGATCGAACGCCTCGGTGGCCGTGTCGTTCGGCTCGGCCGTCTCGTCGCCGCCGACCACCGTCCCTCGCTGCCACTCACATCCGGCGCTGCAGGCGTCGAACGGATCCTTGCCGCCGTCGTCGCACTGCTCGATCCACGCCGATCCGCTCTCGACCTCGCTGTTCCCGCAGACCGGCCCGCCGGTGTCGGTGCTCTCGAGATCGAGTTCGTAGTCGTGGCGATCGCCCTCCTCGAGCTCCGGAAATTCGACGGTCAGCCGATAGATACCGGGCTTGAAGGTCGTCCCCGCGAACGGCGTCGCTCCGTCGACCGGCTCGAAGCCCCCGTTTCCGTCCGGCGTAAAGTGCCCGCACGGCGTCTCTCCCTCGTAGGCCAGCTCGTTGCGCTGCCACCCGTCGGCGACGAAATCGCTCGGCTGATCGGGCCCGTTCCAGACGCGCACGTACTCCCAGCGAAGCAGACACACGCCGATCATCGCATCGCGCGTCGAGCCCCCATCCTCGGCGAGCTCCGAGCTGCCGCGCAGTTCGATCTCGACCGGCCGGTCGATCCAGAACGGCGAGACGCGATGCTGCTCGCACGAGCCGTCGGCCGACCCACTGACGCTCGTCGTCCCGGACGGCTCGAAGGTCACCGGCGGGGTCGCACACTCGCCCTCTTCGCCCGCCGAATACGGGTCGACTTCCTCGACGGGTCCGTCGTCGGCATCGGCGTCCGGCCCGGCATCGCCCCCGGGCTGCGAGGCGTCGTCCTCCCCGTCGTCTCCCGTCGCGTCGGCGACATCCGGCTCCCCGGGATCGCCGGCATCGGGATCGGTCTGGCCGGGCGCATCCGCCTGGTCGCCGACGTCCGCCGGCGTCGTATCCGACGCCCCGTTGCCGTTGCAACCACACAGGTGCGCCACGATCAGCAGCGCGCCGACCATCCACGTCATCCGTCTCATCGTCGTCTCCTCATCCAACCGAACATATATTTTTTCTCGGAGCGCGTCGCCGATCACTCGACTGGACTCCACGAAGTGAAAGGCTCGACCTCCCCGCCGTAGTCGATGATCTTGGAGGCTCGCGTATCCCCGCTGCCGGCCTCGCCGTCGTCATTGGTGTCGATGATACACGCGGCCCGGTACTCGCCGCTCGGAAGCCGGCCGGGGGAATCGATCGTCGCCGACCCGTCGCTGATCTGCCCCGACCCCTGAGCGAGCATGGCGACATCGTTCAGTACCGGCCCCCGCGCCCGGTGGGTGAGCAGGCAACCGACCATCGCCCCGTCGGCGGCGGCGTTGTTTTCGACCTGGAGCTGCTGGCTGACCGCCGGGGCGAAATCCGACGAGTCGACCTCGACGGTCGTCTCCCCGGCCACCTCGACCGCGAATTCGGCCACCTCTTCGCCGTCGGAGATGAAGCCGAATCCGGACGTCTCGCAGGTGTCGTAGGGAAGCGCCAGCAGTGCGCTGTCATCGGTGTCGACCGACAGATACGCCCGGTAGTCGCCCTCCGGCAAGGTGGCCGGCTCGTCGGTGATACACGAATCGTCGTTCGCCTCGCGCAACTCGATCGTCGTCGTCTCCTCGAGGTCGTCCGTCTCCCAGACACCGGCGACGATCTCGCCCGTCTGCTCGTCGTAGAGGTTGATCGTGTACGACGAACCGGCCAGATCCGGCAGATTCATCTCGAAGATCACCGACCCGGGACCGCTCGGCGGGGGTCCGGCGTCGACGTCGCCCTCGCCCGCATCGCCGGCTCCTGCGTCGTCGCGCCCCGCGTCGCCCGGATCCGCGGCATCCATCTCGTCCGGCGGCGAGGTGGTATCGCCTTGCTCCCCGGTATCGACGACCTCCCGCTCGTCGTCTCCATTCTCCCCGTCGTCCGAACTGCACCCGACGGAAAACCCCGTCGCGAGTCCAACCACGACACACGCCCAAAAGATCGACCGCGCCATCACTCCATCCTCGCACTTCAGATTGACGACTCGCCCCGAGCGTACTGAAGGTGCCCCGCCAAAACAAACGGTCGTGATCGTCGGCGAGGCCGCCGACGCTCCGGAATGCAGGGTGGGTGGCACCGTGGAATGCAGGGTGGGTGGCACCGTGGAATGCAGGGTGGGTGGCACCGTG
>CAZRLK010000180.1:3448-5557 GCA_964600555.1 uncultured Bradymonadales bacterium | reverse complement strand
GACCGTCGGATGTCGTACGCAACCAGATGCAGGGTGGGTGGCACCGTGTTCTTCGACGCCGATCCCGCACATTTGTCAACCAGATGCAGGGTGGGTGGCACCGTGATCTTCTCGCCCCACAATTTTCAATCGTCCGATCGTCCGACCGTCCGACCGTCCGACCGTCGGATGTCGTACGCAACCAGATGCAGGGTGGGTGGCACCGTGTTCTTCGGCGTGTCGACGGCCAGCCGGCAGGTCCCCACCTGGAATTGGCGAGCGAGTCCCAGAGCAGGCAGATCCCTCCAAAATCTGGCCGACGGGTTTCGCGAGCCAGGAGAAATCAAGCAAATTTCCGGCGTCGAGGTCCGAAAAATCTGGAGGGATCGTGCCAATTTCCGACAGGTGCCTCCGAATCGTCTGGAGGTAACCAGCAACAAATTGGCAGCGAGTTCCGACATCCAGCGGAAACCCGGCTGGCATCCGGCCGACAGGTCCCGGCTCCCGGAGGTGACCTGCTGGATCCGAAGCTCGGCCGAGAGGGAAAACGGAGGTCACCTCCTGTCGGATCGAACCCGGCCGCCACGCGATCGCCGGTCCCAACCAATCTCGCGGGACCCGGCCGCCACGCAATCGCCGGTCCCAACCAAACTCGCGGGACCCGGCCGCCACGCGATCGCCGGTCCCAACCAATCTCGCGGGACCCGGTCGCCACGTGATCGCCCGTCCCAACCAATCTCGTGGAACCTCGCTTTCGCACTCTTGGCACTAGCAGCCGTTCTCGCCGAATGTGACTCTCGCACGATTGGCGCTGCCAGCCGTTCTCGCCGGATGGGACTCTCGCGAGTCGCCGTGCCAGGCGTTTTCCACGACTGGCTACCAGCCGTTCTCGCCGAACGTGGCTGCCGCGCGATCGGCGGTGCCCTCCCGTGTGGCCGGCCCGTTTGTCGACGACCGGCCGCCCCACCCGTGCACGAGACCTCGCCACCACACCGCCATCCGGTGGCGTCGGCGGCCTCGCCGACGCCTCTTTCCGATCTCCTTGACTACTGCCTCATCGTGCTTTTTATTCGTAATCCCTACTAAACTGGTAGGGATTATGACCTTTAGGCGCTGACGATGGCATTCGCCCCTTCCATTCGACCTTCCAGAAAGGAGACGACGATGAGCAAATACGAGGAGTACGCCAACCCCGACGTGCTGGTGACGACCGACTGGGTCGCCGACAATCTCGACCGATTCCAGGGAGACGACAGCGACTACCGGCTGGTCGAGGTCGACGTCGACACCGGCTCGTACGACGAGGGGCACATTCCGGGCGCGGTCGGCTGGAACTGGGAGACGCAACTGGCCGACAGCGTGCGCCGCGACCTGGCGAGCAAGGAGGATCTCGAACAGTTGCTCGAGGAGTCGGGCATCAGCGACGGGACGACCGTCGTCCTGTACGGCGACAACGACAACTGGTTCGCCGCCTGGGCGTACTGGCAGCTCGCCTACTACGGGTTCGACGAGGTCAAACTCCTGGACGGCGGCCGCAAAAAGTGGGTCCGCGAGGAGCGCGATCTGACGACCGAGGTACCGACCTACTCGCGCGGCGACGTCTCGCTGCAAGCCCCCGACAACAGCATCCGCGCCTTCGCTGACTACGTCGAGGGGAGCCTCGACCGCGAGGACGTCGAGTTGGTCGACGTCCGCTCCCACGAGGAGTTCATCGGCGAGAAACTCGGGCCCGAGGGCCTCGACGAGGGCGCCCGCGTCGGCGGCCACATCCCCGGCGCCCACAACATCGGCTGGGGCGAAGCCGTCAACGAGGACGGCACCTTCAAGAGCGTCGACGAACTCCGCGAAATCTACGAGAGGCGCGGGATCACGCCGGACAAGGAGACGATCGCATACTGCCGGATCGGCGAGCGGTCGAGCCACTCGTGGTTCGTGCTGAGAGAGCTGCTGGGCCACGACAACGTCCGCAACTACGACGGCTCGTGGACCGAGTGGGGCAACCGGGTAGGCGTGCCGGTCGAAAAAGGCGAGTAACGTCCGGGGAAGGCTCGGATACTGCTCGGGGAAGGCTCGGATACTGCTCGGGGAAGGCTCGGGTACTGCTCGGGGAAGGCTCGGGTACTGCTCGGG
>CAZRLK010000180.1:0-3348 GCA_964600555.1 uncultured Bradymonadales bacterium | reverse complement strand
CCGAGCTGTTCCCGAGCTGTTCCCGAGTTTTTACGAGCCGTAGGCGAGCCTTGTGAATTGACCGAGTTTGCGTATAGTGCCGCGGCGCTGAGGGTTGGCCTGCGACCATGTGCGCGGGCCGCCCCGCACAGGATCCGACGACCCACTTGCTCGAATACGCGAACGCAAACGACCGGAGTCAATCGATGGCACGTCTGATGTCGAGTACCGAACTGAGCCAGCGGATGGAAGAAGACGAGGATTTCGTCCTGGTCGACGTCCGCGAGCAAGACAGCTACCGGGAGGCCCACATCCCGCAGGCCCGCAGCATCCCGCTGGAGAATCTCAAGGAAGACGCCGAGAACCTGCTCAACAAAAACCAGCGGATCGTCGTCTACGGCGACAACCACGAACACCCGGAGTCGAACTCGGCGGCGAAGGTCCTCGAGACGATGGGCTTTCGGAAAGTCTCCGATTTCGACGGCGGCGTGTACGCCTGGAAGCGCGCCGGCTTCGAGGTCAACGCCGGCGTCGAAGAAGAAGAGACCGACGAGTGAGTCTCGCCCGGTGAGACGAGGCGCCCTGTCCCCCGAGAGACGAAAAGGCGGCCCGCCGACGGATTCGAACTCCCGTCGGCGGGCCGCCTTTTTTTCGTGCGCCTCGCGGCTCGAACGCCCGGCCGATCGGCGAGTCGGCGGCCGGGCGAATCTACCGGTGGGTCAGTCCTCGCGGATGGTCGATTCGGCGCGAAAGATCAGCGCCTCGTCGGTCTCCTCGGCGAGGACGGCGTTGTAGTCCTCGTCGGGATCCTGCTCCTCTTCCTCCTCGAGGTTCAGCCAGTCGTCGACGAACTGCTCGGCGACTTCCTCGTCGTCGGCGGCCGCAATCGAGACCCGCGGCGCCTCGTCCTCTTCGTCTTCGGCCTCCGGGTCGTAGTCTTTCGGGAACCGAACGGCGACGTGCGCGATCGATTCCTGCATCTCCGAGGCCTGCAGGTAGACCCCGCCGCGAATCGGCTCGATTTCCTCCAGGTCGACGATCTCCTCGCGGCCGTCGGCGAGATGCCGCACGACGACCGCCTCCTCGTCGTCGGCCTTCGCGACCAGCACGACCTCGTTGGCGAGGTGTTTGCCGCTGGCGGCCTGACCGCGGTGTTGCTCGTCCTCCGAGAGCAGATAGATCCGGTGCGGGGCGATCCCGCGCGCATCGAGCAGCCGCTTGTAGCGGTCGTTTTTTTCGACCAGATCGAGATACGTCTCGGCATCGCGCAGGTTGGTCGTCCGAAAGACGATCTCGTCTTCCTCGTTCATGATGCGGTAGTGGCGGCTCCCGCTCTCGATGCGCAAATCGCGATAGGTCTTCTCACTGCTCACGGTCGATACCTCGTCTGGCGTTGGATTCGAATCGCGTGTCGTCGTGACGACGGATGGGACGAAAAGAATATCGCATATCACAGCACCTGCCGATGTAAAGACGAGGAACCGACGAAATGAGTAAACGAGGGAGTGAGTAACTGAGTAACTACAAAAACGTCGAAAACTGCGAAACTGCGAGGACGGCGGGACGGCCGGGGAGCTCGGCCGCGCGTGGCGGTCGAAAATTGGACTAACGGGGCTGTGTTGTTGTTCTTGAGGACACGGGCGGTTGAGCGGTCGAGCCGGCCGGCGTTATCGTGCTCGGGTCGCGCGCCCCGGCGAAATTTCCGAGGATGCTCTCCATGAGACGACGATCGATCCTGAAGACGGCTGTCCTGTCGGGCTCTCCCGCGGTGAGGGCGGGGGGATTGGTCGTCTGCGCGCTCGGACTCGTCGCCGCCGCCTCGTGCATGAGCCCCCACGAGCGCGGCGAGAGCTTCTACGAGGCGGGCGAATACGCCGACGCCCGGGCCCAGGCCGAGCGGGGTCTGGAGAAATCGCCGGAGGACCCGCAGCTCAACCTGCTGATGGCCCGGGTGCTCGTCGCCCAGGAGTCGTACGAAAAGGCGCAGACCTACGCCGAGACCGCCTACGACGCCGAGGCGACCCGCGGAGAGGGGGCCCGGATTCTGGGGAAGATCCACTGGGAACTGGGACGTGCACTGGAGACGGTCGAGGCCTGGCGCACGGCCCGCGAGATCGACCGGGCGCTCGTCTCCGAGCAGGACTTCGTGCGGGCGCTGGAGGCGGGCATCGACAGCGCCGACTCCAGCCACCAGCACCAGACGGCGCTCGATTTGCGCGAGTCCCTCGCCGATCTGCGGCCCGACCACAGCGAAGTCGCCGAGTCGGTCATGATCGAGAATCGCCGCAAGGTCGCCGAGGCACTGGTCGACGAAGGCGACTACGAGGAGGCAGCCGAGACGTACCGCCGGCTCGCGGAGGCGACCGACGACTCCGAGAGCTACACCTACGAGCGAGGCCGATTGTTGTTGCGGCTCAAACGCCCCGACCGGGCCCGCGAGGCGTTCGACACCTACATCGCAGGTGCCGACTCCGGCGAGCGCCTCGAGCGACTCCTGCAGGTCGCCCGCCGGGCCCAGGAGCGCGACGCCCCGCGAGTCGCCATCCGGTATTTCGAGCGCGCCCTGGCCGAACTCGCCGGCGAGGCGACCTTTCGGCGCGCGAAACTCCGCCTGACGCTCGCGAAACTGTATTTCACCGACCAGCAGAGCGCCGAGGCGCGCAACCAGATCCAGACCTACCTCGAGGACATGCGCGCCCTGAAGGGGACCCCCCTCGACGGCGAGGTGTATCTGACGGGCGCCGACACGGCTTCCGAGGCGGGCCGAAACGGCTTCGCGGTCGACCTGCTCGAGGAGGCACTCGAGCAGGCACCGCCGAACTGGTCGGTCACCTCTCGGCTCGCCCAGCAGCACGCCGTCCAGGCCCGCCAGGAGGAGGCCGAGCGCGTGCTCGACACCTACGTCGACCGGGCCGACTCCCGGGCCGACGCCCTCAAAAACGCCGCCCGCTGGGCCCGCGAGCGGCGCAACTACAACCTGGCCAAAAGCTACTACGAGCGGCTCCTGGAGGCGGCCCCCGACCGCGGGAAGGTCTGGATGGAACTCGGCGAGCTGTACGCCGAACTCGGCCAGATCGAGAAGATGAAAGACGCCCTCGACACCTTCGTCGAAAACCACGGGGACAACCGCCACGACCTGCTGGATGTCACCTCGAGTTATCTCGACCAGAAACTGTACGAAAAGGCCGAGGAGGTCTTGCAGAAGGTCCGGGCGAACCATCCCGAAAGTCTGATGGTCGTCGACCGGTTCGCCGAATTGTATCGCAAATGGGACAAGCCCGAACGCATCCAACAGGCGTATCGCCGCTGGATCGAGGCCCGCGGCGACGAGCCGTCGGATTATCAGCTGGTCGGCGAGCGACTTTTGCG
>CAZRLK010000179.1:0-10015 GCA_964600555.1 uncultured Bradymonadales bacterium | reverse complement strand
AATAGGTAGTGTGTTGTGCCGCCCCAAATAGTGGGTTGGTAGGGGCCGCCGACGGGAGTGCGGAGCGTCGGCGGCCCCAATCATTTCGGTTTGGAGCGTCGGCGGCCTCGCCGACGGTAGTTTAGGAGCATCGACGAGGTTGTCACGACGGGTCGAGGACGCGGCCGGCGAACAGGAGGGTGTCGGTCTCGCGGTCGCGGATCATGAAGACGAACGGCCGATCGACGGTCACCTCTTTGTACTGGGGTGCGGAGGTGGTGCCGACGGTGACGGCGGTGGCGGCGGCGGCCTCGGTACCCTCTTCGTCGACGGTCACGAACGACTGGTGGATGACGTCCTCGACAAAGAGTTTCTCGACGTCGGCGATGTCGGTCAAGTCGGCGGCACGCTCGTCGAACGGCGCCTCCATGCCGAGCGCTTCGAGCATCTTCTTTACGGAGAATGCCGACTCGACGTCGAATTTCGGCAGCTCCACGCGGACGGCTTCGCCGGAGAGCTGGTCGAATACGCCCCGGACCCACGAGCCGGAGAGGTTCTGCTCGACGGCCCCGAATTCGCCGGCGTCCGGGACGAGCACGACCATCGAGACCTTTTCGCCGACGTACGGCAGTTCGACGGCCTGCCAGTTGCCGTCGCTGGCGTATGCCAGCCCGTTTTGTTCAGCGAGCGACATCATCTCGACGGAGACCGTCTCGCCGGCGCCGTTGGTGAAGTCGGCCTCCTCGGTGTTCGCCTCGTCGAATTCGTTGGCCCAGCCGGCCTTGAAATAGATGGCGTTGGTCAAGACCAGGCGGGTCAGAGCGTTGATCGAGCCCTCGGGCAACAGATCCTCGATCTTGCCCTCGGTGTGGTCTTCGACCCAGGTGTTGATCGACTCGCGGGCCTGGTCGGGCTCGGTCTGGAAGTCGACCCCGTGCAGGCCGGCGCCGTAGTGGCGGGCGAGGGTATCGAGGAAGGGTTGTTTGAACGGGTAGTCGGTCCGGCCCCAGATGGAGTTGGCGATGTTCAGTTTGAACGGCGATCCGTCGTCCTGGTTGCCGGTCTGGTCGGCGCGGGATCGGAGGGTCTGGTCGAGTTTGTTGAACGCCGGGTGGAGGTCCTGTTCGGGGAGCTGGAAGTTCAGCGCGGAGGCCATCTGGTTCTCGGAGCTACTCTCGGCGCCGGCGTAGGTCATCGCCAGGGCGCTCGAGATGCTGTGCGGGGAGTAAAAGAAGTTCTCGCCGGACTGCTCGTCGGCGAGTTCGGCGTACAGGTCGAAGGCGAACGCGGCGTTGTCTTCGGAGAGTTGCTCGTAGTCGTCGTCGGAGACGTTCGGGCTGGAGATGCGATCCTCGGAGGATCGGATCTCGTCGATGTTCTCGTAGCTCTTCTCGGAGTTGTCGCCGTCGTCGCCGCCGGCGGGGCCGCAGCCGGCGATGGATGCGGCCAGGGCGAGGGCGGCGGCGAGTGCGGGCACCACGGAGAGGCGGTGGACGGGCGAGGTGTCGGGGGCGAGGCGCGTCTGCATGGTGGTCGTCGGGGCTCGAGGTAGCGTGTGTGCTCGATCGTGCGATACACCCGTAGAACCTGCAAATCTCCTGCCACCGCGCGATCGCAGGGGCGGGGCGCCGGAACGTGGCGGATCTCCGAGGGAGATGTCGCGGGAGGCTCAGGAATTTGAGAGGCCACCGCCGCCCCAATATGGGGCGTTTTGGGGTTTGGAGCGTCGGCGGCCTTTTATGCTGGCAGTTTACAGTGCGCCGACGGCTATTCGTCGTCGACGTTCGGAATGTCGTCCTGTTCGACGGTCTCGTCGAGGTCGACGTCTTCGTCGTCGCCCCGCTCCTCACGTTCGGACCGCTCGTCGTCCGAGGAGTTCGAGTTGCTCGAGCGGTTCCCGGCGCCGTTGCCGCCGCGGCCGGCGGAGAGAGCCCCGAGCTTCGGGATGCTCTCCTGCTGGATCGAGGCATCGAGGGAGACCTCGCGGGTCGGGTCGCTGATGCCGAGGTCGCCGGCGGCGCTCGGGTCGGGCCGGGAGCCGTTCGGCGGGCCGCCCCACCGTCCCCAGTTCGGATCCTCGCAGTCGGCGTCGCCCGACCAGAAATGCCGGATGTAGTAGCGGGCCTGATAGTTGTTGCGCGAGGCGCGTCGGGCGGTCTGGTGGTCCATCTCGCCGCCGCCCCCTTCGGGTTCGCCGCGTCCGCCCGTGATCGGGTGGGCCTTCTCGAAGACCAGGTCCTGGCCGAGCGACTCCTTCGAGTAGCGGGTGTGCAGCCGGGTGACCGTCCAGTTCGAGCCGGTGGTGGGGCGGGGCCGGCGGTTGCCGTTGCCGAACAGGCCGCTGCCGGAGTCGCCCTCGTCTTCGCTCAGGACGTCGCCGCCGAGCGTCTGCAGGTGGCCCGGCTCCAGGGGCTGGACCGGGCAGGGGTCGCAGTTGGTTGCCGTCCAGGCATATTCGGTGACGACGGCGCGCGGGCGGTCCTCGACGACGCGCTCGAACAGGGTGTCGTAGAAGGCCCCGAAACGACCTTTGACCCCTTCGTCGACCGGGAGGTTGGTCGGCATCCGGACGTTCGGGTAGTTGGCGACCTCGTAGCGCTGGCGACGGCCGAGCAGGTACACGATCAGGTCCTGCGATCCCTTCGAGTTGATGAGCCCGAGGCGGACGGGGAGTTTGAAATCGTCGCTCTCGTAGTGGAAGCGGATCGGCGACAGGAGCGCCTGGCCGTCGGCGTACTCGACCTTCTCGAGGTCGACTTTCGCGACGAAAAAGTAGCTGCCCTGTTCGATGTACGGCTGGAAGTACTGCTCGGCGCCGTCGGGGATGTCGTACTCGTTGTTGCGAAGCCAGGTGTCGAGGGCGGTCGACTCCTCGGCGCTGAGGACGACGACCTGGTATTCGCCGACGTCGAATTTCGCCTCGACGGTGACCTTCTCCCCGGCCTTTCCGCCACCGCCGCGGGAGGCGTCGGCGTCGGCCTGAGCCCGACCCTCCATCGCCATCAAGCGCCGCTCGCGCGGCTCGTAGCACGGATCATTTTGCCAGTATTCGACGAGCCGCGGCGAGGTGAGGCGATCGAGCCGCTCGAAGACGCGGTCCTCGAGGGTTTTGACCTGCTTTTTCTCCAGCACCTCGGGGACGGGGACGACCATCGCGAAGTCCTCGGCGGGGCCGGCGTAGTTGTTCTGCATCGACATGACGGTCTGCTGGTCGTCGCGCATCATCGCCACGCGGGTGGCATTGTTGTACAGGCTTCCCTCGGACTGGGAGACGTAAAAGCCGCAAAACGCGTCGGCGGGCGACGGGGCGGCGAGGGTGATGACGCCGGCGGCCGCGGCAGCGAACAGGGCAGCCAGGGCGTGCCGAAGGCGGCAGCGAGGGGAGTTCGTGTGAGCGTGGAACATGGGGAGCTCCCGTGATGCGTGCGTAGTCGATGCTGTCGAGTTCCCTCCATCATACTCTCACGCACGCCGGAGCGAATCGATCTAAATTGATGGCGTTCGGAAAAGGACGGGACCCCGCAATCAAGTGGTGTTTCGACGATTCGTGTGTCTTCCCCAGAGCGGATTCTTGGGTGTGACATCCGGTCGTTTGAGTTCTCAACCCATCTCGTAGCCCCGGTCGCAGGCGACCAAGGGGAGCCGGAGGCCGGGGAATTGCGCGGAAACACTGAAAAAAGGTTTTCTCCGCGCGCTCAACCCCGGCCTCCGCTTCGCTCCGACCGGGGCTACGAAACGAGGCGACTTGAGCCGCCTTCTCGTCCCGATCTTTCAGGAGGCGGATGACTTTTCGGACGGCATCTAAATTGTTTTCGAACCGGTGCGACGAGGTATTAAGTTTTATTGAAGGGTTGGTTTATATCATACAAATTTATTGGTGGTCGGGAGCCGCTATGCTGGATCGACGTGGAGGGGGGAGTTCGGGTACGTCGATTCAGTCGAGACGAGCGGAGGCAACATGTCGGGTGACGAGAAGACGGAAAGCATGACGGCAGCGGGCAGCCTGGGCGGTCTGGTCGCGTCGGTAGTCGCGCTGTTCGCGGCGGTCGGTCTCGGGGGGAGCGAGGCGCTCGCGGCCGGGGAGACGCGCGAGGTCGACCAGAAGGTGACGGCGTCGGATGCGTCGGCGGATGCTCGGTTCGGGATGAGCGTCGCGGTCGACCGATACACCGGTGTCGTCGGAGCGCCCACCCCGACGAGTGACCGCGAGGGGACGGTGTCCGTGTACAACAATTTCGACGGGGGATGGCACGAAACCAAGGTGCTGACGGGGGCGGAGTCGCAAACCGACGGTCGTTTCGGGTGGAGCGTCGACATCGCAGGTACGAGGATGGTGGTCGGTGCGCCCCGCGAGGATCACGGTGGGGTGACCAACGCCGGGGCGGTGTACGTCTACCGGCGGACCGACGGCGTCTGGATCCAGCGCCGGAAGCTGACCGCCTCGGATGCCGACCAAAACGACGAGTTCGGCTGGAGCGTCGCGGTCGACGGGGAGGCGGTGGTGGTCGGGGCGCCGCGCGACCGCCACGGGAGTCGGCAAAACGCCGGGTCGGCGTATGTCTTCGGGCGCGAGGGGAGCGAGTGGGTCGAGCGCGAGAAGCTGACGGCCTCGGATGCCGCCGCCAACAGCGAGTTCGGGTACGCAGTGGCGGTCGACGGCGGGCGCGTGCTGGTCGGAGCGCCGGGGGGCCACTTTTCGCCTCCCGAGCAGGTCTCGTCGGCGCATCTGTTCGAGCGCGACGGGGAGGACTGGCGAGCGGTGAAACGGTTGACGGGCGACGGGACGACCGACCGCAACCGCTTCGGCGGACGAGTCGCACTGCAGGGGGAGACGGCGGTGGTCGGGGCGGCGACGTACGGGCTCGGGGGAGCGGCGGGGCGGGTGTTCGTCTACGGGCGCGACGGCGGGGCCTGGGAGCAACAGCAGATGTTGACCGCCCCCGACGGCGGGCCGGAGGAGTTCGGTCGCGGGCTGGCGTTCGACCAGCGTCGAATGATCGTCGGGGCGCCGAGGGACGGCTCCGAGGGCGGGGGACGCAGCTACGTGTACACGCCGGAGGGAGACGGCTGGAGTCTGCTGTACGAGTTCGTGGCTCCGGACGCCGCCGAGGGGGATCGGTTCGGGGTGGCGGCCGGCCTCTCTGAGGAGACGTTCCTGGTCGGTGCTCCTCGCGACGATCACGGCGGCGAGGCCGAGGCAGGATCGGTGTACGGCTCGTATTTGCCGTCCGATTCCGACGGCGACACGATCCCCGACGAGGACGACAACTGCCCGTCGACGCCGAACCCCGACCAGGAGGACGCCGACGACGACGGGCTGGGCGACGCGTGCGACGAGTGCGCGCACGATCAAAACAAGGGATCGCCGGGCGTCTGCGGCTGCGGGGAGCCCGACGAGGACCGCGACGGCGACGGAGAGGTCGAGTGTGCGGCCGAGGGCGGCGACGACGCCGGGTTGGGCGGGGACGGCGGATTCGTCGATGCGTCGGACGATCTCGGGGCAGGCGGCGGGGACGGGGACGTCGGCGTCGGACCGGATGTGGGTGTCGAGTCGGACGGCGGCTCGGAGGCCGACGCCGGCTTCGAGTTCGACGGGCGCGAACCGCCGGAGGCCGGCTGTGCGTGTCGTGCGGCCGACGGACGTCCGGGAGCGCCGCTGGCGGTGTTCGCGTTTTTTATCGTCGCTTTGGGGATGCGGGCCCGGGGGGCCGGTCCCGGTCCGACGGCTGGGGAGCACTCCTAAATTCTGGCGTCGTGTCGGTCGGTCTGGCATGATCGGCGCGAGTCTCGGCCCCGTCGTTTCCCCGAGCCGTCGAGCCGCGCCATGAGCCAGGATTTCGCACGCTCCAAGCAGACCGGCGACACCGTCGACATTCCCCGCGTCGTCGGATCGGTGCCGCGGCATCGGTTCGTCTCGCCGGAGTTGCATCGGGAGACGTACGCCTCGGAGAGTTCCTCGTCTCGGAAGTGGCAGGGGATTCCGCCCGACCGGGTGGTCGTCAAGATGGTCGAGGCGCTCGAGATCGACCGCCACTCGCGGGTGCTTGAGTTCGGGACGGGGCTGGGGTTTACGGCGGCGGTGCTCGGATGCATCGCCGACGAAGTCTACACGGTCGGGCGGGATGCCCAGAGGCGGGCGTCGGCGCGGGAGCATCTGCGGTCGATGGGGCTCGACGGGGTGCACGTGCTGGCGGCGTCGAACTATCAGGAGGACCTGCCCGACGAGCCGTTCGACGCGATCCTCGTGTCGGTCGTCAACGCCAATCCGCCCCGCTCGCTTCTGGACCGGCTGACGCCGGAGGGGCGATTGGTGGTGTTGCTGGAGGGGGAGGATTCGGCGCTGCGGCTCGCGCAGGTGCGGCGTGCGGAGGACGGCGAGATCGAAAAGCGGTCGCTCGGCGAGGTGCGGTTTTCGTTTCTGGTCGGCGACATTCTGGTCGACATGGGGGCGGTGTCGCGCTCGCGGGTCGAGAAGGCGGCCCGCCGGGCGAGTCAGGCGGGGCGGCCGCTCGGGCAACTGTTGCTCGAGCAGGGGGCGATCTCGGAGGACGAGCTGTACGAGGCGCTGGCCCTGCAGCACGGGATCGGGCACGGCGATCCGGCGGATCTGGCGGCGCGCTCGGATCTGGAGCTGGTCGGATCGGCCTCGAGCACGTCGCTGCAGCACCGCCAGGTGATCCCGATCCGGCAGGTCGACGAGCGGCTCGAGCTGGCGTCGGTCGATCCGGATCCGCCGCGCGCGGCACTGCTGCGGGAGTTCGGCGCCGACGAGATGGACGTGCAGCTGGTGGGTCCGACGGCGTTTCGGAAGCTGTGGGACTATCTCGATCTCGGGGAGCTTCGCTACTGGCGCTCGCCGGACCCGGCGGTCGAGGAGGTCGACCCGGCGGACGACGTCTACCACGCCCGGTTGCGGACGCTGTTTCAGACGATCCTGCGCGACGTGATCGCCGAGGAAGCGAGCGACGTGCATCTGGAGGACAACGGCGACGGGGTGCGGGTGAGGTTCCGGATCGACGGGGATTTGCAGGAGGTGGAGTTTTACGCGTTGACCCGGGCGAAATTCGAGCGATTGCGCGAGATCGTGAAGGTGCAGGCGGATCTGGCGGTGACGGAGCGCGAGCGGCCCCAGGCGGGGCGGATCGCCCGGCGGATCGACGGGGCGCGCCGGGAGTTTCGGATTCTGACCCAGCCGACCGGCGGGGGCGAGAACCTCGTCGTCCGGCGGATGCCGGGGGAATCGGAGCGGCGTCCGATCAGCGAGCTGGGCTATCCCGATCCGGTGGCGAAGCGTTACCGGCGGCATCTCGACGAGCCGTCGGGGCTGGTGTTGGTGGTCGGGCCGCGGGACGCCGGCAAGACGACGAGTCTGTTTGCGGGGTTGGAGCATTATCTGGAGCGTCCGGCGCGGAAGGTGGCGACGCTCGAGCAGCCGATCACGTACGCCGTCGACGGGATCGAGCAGACGGAGGTCGAGGTCGACGACGAGCGGGGGATCGGCGGGGCGATCGAGTCGCTGGTCGAGCGGGATCTCGACGTGCTGGTCGTCCAGGAGCTGCGCGACGAGGGGGCGGTGCGGCAGGCGTGTCGCGCCTCGCAGACGGGGCGGGTGGTGGTCTCGACGATGTACGCGCGAGATACGGCCGAGGCGATCGGGCGGTTGGACGATCTGGGGCTGGCGGCCGGCGAGATTGCGAGCGAGCTGAAGGGGGTGTTTGCCCAGCGGCTGGCGCGGACGATCTGCGACGGGTGCCGCAAGCGAGTCGATCCGGAGGAGTCGGTGCTGGCGGAGGTGTTTCCGGCGGGACCGCCCGAGGAGTTTCCCTGCTACGGCGGCGAGGGGTGTGTGCGGTGTCGGGGGCGGGGGGTGCGCGGTCGCGTGCCGGTCGTCGAGTATCTGCGGATCGGCCCCGAGATGCGCCGGGGGATCGAGGCCGGGGAGGCGCTGGACGATCTGCGGGTGCGGGCCCGGGAGGCGGGGATGCGCTCGTTGAAGCAGGCGGCGTTGAGACTGGTGCGCAACGGCGTGATTCCGGTGTCGGAGGTGCCGCGTCTGCTGGGCGAGGAGTTTTTGCGCCGGGGATGAGGTGTGTTTCGGGGTGGCACAGGATTGTGTATTGTCGCGTCCGAATGCGATGTGACGAGTTGTGACGTGCGACGACGGGACGGGTCGATGGGCTATCGGTTCGACGCTGCGAAGCAGTCGGGACGGCGGTTGCTGGCGATCGGGATGGTGCTGGCGTTGGCGGGGTCGACCGCCGGGTGCGGGTTGGCGAAGGTCAACACGGTGCGTGAGAATTACGTGCGGGACGTGGCGGCCCTGCAGTTCGAGTGCACCCGCGGGAAGATGGACGTCCGGCCGCTCGACGACTCGATCTTTTTTCGGACCGAGGCGTGGTCGGTCGAGGGGTGTGGCGAGAAGGCGATCTATCGGCTGACCGAAGAGGGGCCGACGCTCAAGGATTCGTATCGGTGAGGGGGCCGGTGCGTCGCGGTCACTCCTCGACGTAGATCGGGTTCGAGTAAATCCAGACGAGGGGCTCGTCGAGATACGTCTCGGGGTCGGAGCCGAGGTACGGGCGCAGGTAGTCGGGGCGGAGGCGGACGACGGCGCGGTAGGCGCCGGGTTCGGTCGGGGTGTGAGCGAGGTCGACCGTGGTCTCGGCGACGGGGGTGCCGCCGTCCGGTTCGGCGCGGATCAGCTCGACGGTCGGTGCGTCGGCCTCGGGGACGGCGTACACCTCCGGGGCGCCGACGCGCAGCTCGGGGTCCTCGGACAGGGAGGCCGTCTCACCCATCTCGACGGTCGCCTCGGCGGTGTCGGCGCGGAAGTCGAAGCCGACCGGCGTGCCGAGATACTCGAAGGCGGTGTAGGCGCGGCCCTCGCGCAGGGCGTCGCGAAAGCCGGCGGGGGTCGGGTCGTCGACGAGCAGGTGGGTCGTGAAAAACTTCATCATCCGCCGGAAGCTGTCGGCGCGTTCGCCGTCGCGCAGCTCGAAGGGCAGGGCATTTTGGTGGGCGTCGTTGCCGGCGGTGCCGACCAGGCGGTGGCCCTCGGCGAGCAGGGTGTCGAACTTCTCGAGAGCCGGGGCGTTGGGCTCGAAAAAGGCGATCATCGCCAGGTCGGGGTGGGGGCCGTGGTCCTCGAGAAAGGGGTTGAGCTGTTCGACGAAGCCGGCCGGGTCGAGGCCGAGGTGCTCCTCGCGGATGTCGGGGGCGACGTTGGCGTGCAGGTTGTAGATCTCAAAGCCGTCGAGCTGCAGGTCGCGGAGCGTCTCCAGCGATTCGGATTCGGTGTGCGCCTGGAGGACGACGGCGCCGGCGTCGCGAAAGGAGTCGACACGCTCGGCGGTCTTCTCGCCGTAGATGTCGGCGCGCTCGTCGGGGGGAGCGTCGAGGTGGCGTCTCAGGCCGACGGGCATGACGCCGAACTCGCCGCCGGGCAGGAGCATCACCGACTCCCCGTCGCCGCAGTCGATGCGGTTGGCGACCGGCCGGTCGTCGTCGTACACGATCTCGTCGCCGTCGCGCTCCAGCAGCAGGTCGCGGAACGGTTCGGTGGCGACGAACTCGTCGTGGTCGGAGTTGAAGACGACGTCGAGCCGGGTCGCGCAGACGCCCTCGCGCCAGTCCTGCAGGCACGATTCGTTCAGGGAGCCGTCGTCGCGGCGGGGATCGCCGTCGCAGGCGTCGTGGGAGTGGGGGGTGTGGCTGTGGACGATGCCGCGGGTGACCTGCAGGTCGCGCCGCTCCCCGAGCACCGAGCTGGGGGGCAGGGGGCTGGTCCCGCCCGGCGAAGGCAGGGAGTCGGCGTCGGCGGTGTCGGCGTCCCGAGCGTCCGCGTCGCCCCGGGAGGTGTCGGCAGCGTCGCTGCCGGCGCTCGCATCGTCGCTTCGGATGTCCGGGGAGGCGACATCGGAGGTGGCGGCGTCGGGGCCGGGGGCGGTGTCGCGCGCGGTGCTGCCGCCGTCGTCCTGGCAACCGAAGAGCACGAGCGTCGCCACTGCCAGCCACCAGATTTCGAATCGCATCTTCG
>CAZRLK010000178.1:0-10038 GCA_964600555.1 uncultured Bradymonadales bacterium | reverse complement strand
CATTTGGAGCGCCGACGGCCCCACCCCTCCCCGTCTATTTGGAGCGTCGGCGGCCCCGCCGACGAGTAGTCAGGTTGCCCAACCGCAGCCGTTCGGTTACACAATAGCCGATTCTCCGATCTGCGCCCTCACCCCGGCGGACGCCCATGTCTTACCTCGTACTCGCTCGCAAATGGCGGCCGAGATATTTCGACGACGTCGTCGGCCAGGAACACGTCGCCCGGACGCTCAAAAACTCGATCGAGCAGGACCGCGTCCACCACGCCTATCTTTTTTGTGGCGCGCGCGGGGTCGGCAAGACCTCGACGGCCCGCATCCTCGCCAAATGCCTCAACTGCGAGCAGGGCCCGACCGCCGAGCCGTGCTACGAGTGCAAATCCTGCAAGGACATCACCGAGGGGCAGGCCGTCGACGTCTACGAGATCGACGGGGCCTCGAACCGCGGCATCAACGAGATCCGCGAGCTGCGCGAGGGCGTCCGCTACGCGCCGAGTCAGGGGCGCGTCAAGATCTACATCATCGACGAAGTCCACATGCTGACCACGGAGGCGTTCAACGCGCTTCTGAAGACCCTCGAGGAGCCGCCGGACCACGCGTATTTCATCTTTGCGACGACCGAGCCCCAGGAGATCCCGATCACGATCCTGAGCCGCTGCCAGCGGTTCGACTTCCAGCGCATCAGCCAGCACGACCTCGTCGACCACCTGGCCGACATCTGCGTCAAAGAGGGGCTGGAGGTCGAGACGGAGGCCCTGCAGTTGATCGCCCGCCAGGCCGACGGGGCGATGCGCGATGCGCTCAGCCTGCTCGACCAGGTGATCGGCTTCGCCGGCGACACCGTCGACGAGCAGGAGGTCGCCAACATCCTCGGCGTCGCCAACCGCGAGCACCTGTTCGAGATCAGCGCCGCCATCCTCGCTCGCGACGCCCAGGGGGCGCTCGAGGCGCTCGATGTCGTCGACCGGTACGGCTACGACCTCCAGCAGTTCGCCTCCGAGCTGGTGACCCACCTGCGGGATCTGACCGTCACCGCCGCCGCCGACGAGCCCGCCCGGGTGACGGATCTGACCGCCAGCGAGCTCGACGAGGCCCTCTCGCAGCTCGAGCAGATGCAGGTCGGCGGCGAGCGGCGCCGCCAGCTTCTGCACCGGTACTTTTCGGTCATGGCCGAGGGGGCGCGCAAGATGACCCACTCGCCATATCCGAAGCTGATCTTCGAGATGACGCTGGTGCGGCTGACGGATCTCGAGCCGCTGGTCGAACTCGATCTGCTCGTCGATCGCCTCGAGGCGCTCGAGGGGGAGTTCGACGGGGAGTTGCCCGAGGCGCCGCCCGGACCACCGGCCGACGGTGAGCAGACGCGCCCGCCGAGCTCGACCGAGACCGACTCGCAGACGTCGGGTGGCGCGAGCCGCCAGTCGCGCAGCGAGTCGACCGAGGGCGCCGTCGACGGCGGCACGCCGGCCGGCGACAGTGGCGATGGCGGCTCGGAGCCCAGCGAGGAGGGCGACAGCGAGGACGAGGCCGACGAGGCCGACGACGAAGATCCCGGCGGCGAACCCTCGGCGAGTGCCTCCGAGCAGGCCGACGAACTCGCGCCCGACGCATCTCCCGCATCCGACGCATCTCCCGCCGCCGACGCACCCGACGCATCTCCCGCATCCGACGCATCTCCCGCCGCCGACGCACCCAACGCATCTCCCGCCCCCGACGCACCCAACGCATCTCCCGCCCCCGACGCGTCTGCTGCGACTGACGCGTCTGCTGCGACCGACACGTCTGCCGCCCCCGACGAACCTTCGCCCGACCCGCCGCCTCCCGGCTCACCCCCGCCGCCGGCCGAACCGACGCCCGCCGAGACCTCCGAGCCGGCCGAGCCAACCCCCCGCTCCGACGCCTCTACCGACCGGGAGTCCGACGCCCCCGGCCCGATCGATGGCGCCGAGGACCCGGGCGACGCCGAGTCGCGCTGGGAGATGGTCGTCGAGCGCCTCCGCGAGCGCCTCGGCTCGACCGGCGTCAAGTTCGAACACGCCCACCCCGAGCGCTTCGAGGGCGGGACGATCGAGCTGGTCTGCGATCCGAGCCAGCGGCCGTTCTTCGAGCGCGAGGATCACCTGGCCGACATCGAGCGGGCCGCCTCCGAGCTGTTCGGCAGCGAGTGGACCGCCTCGATCGACGCCTGGGAGGGCGAGGCGGCCCGGCGCGAGACGATGGCCGACCGGCGCGAGGCCGAGTACCAGCAACGCCTCGAGGACCTCCGTGCCTCGGTCCGCCAGCACACCGCCGTCCAGCAGGCCCGCGAGCTGTTCGATCTCGACGACGACGACATCCGGGTCGAGGTCGAACTCGAGGAGTGACGCCAGTCAGTACTTCCAGTTGACCCCGGCGCCCACCACCAGGTGCCCGATCCGATAGGTCCCGTTGCCGACCACCGTCGCATGCTCGTCGTCGGGGTCCATCGGGGCGATCTGGCGGATCTTCGAGTTCGACACCTCGCGGGTGTGATACAGGTAGTAGGCGACCGACCCGTCGAGCGAGATCCGGTCCCACCGGTGGGTGAAGCCGCCCGAAAACAGGTGTTTCGGCGCGTCGAGCGCCAGGACGTCGTGGTATTCGGCCGGGATTGCGCTCGTCTCGAACGCGTAGCCGCCCCGGACCGTCACCGCCTCCGAGAGCTCGTAGTCGCCGCCGAGCCGCACCGACACCGAGTCTCGCCAGTCCCGCTCGACCGGAATCGGCTCGAGCGGCACCTCGCCGACGCCCGGCACCTCCGTGATGCGCACCCCTTGCGGGTCGAGCACCAGCCGGTCGACCACCGACCATCCCTCGTACACGCCCGTCAGCTCGAGGTCGAAGCTCGGCGCCTGGTAGCGCAGCGCCGCCCGCACCATCACCGGCAGCGTCATCCCCGCCGAGACCGCGTTGCCCTCCTGTTCGACCTCGTCGAAGCTCGGGTGGCTCCCGCGGCGCACGTCGACCTTCGCGTTCTTGTCGGCGATCCGCGTCGGCAATTGCACCGACGCCGCCGCCTGCACCGACTCCGAGATCGCGTACCAGACCCCGAGATTGCCCGTCGGCGCAAACAGATCCTTGGCGTTGAGCCGGACGAGCACGTCGAGGTCTTTGTCCTCCGGCCGGCCGTACAGCCCCGAATACCCCGAGACTTTCGAGACGAGCTCCAGGTCGGCGACGACGTTCTGGAAGCCGGCGCCGATGCGCAGCGAGTCGGTCACCTGCCAGCCGACCGAGGCGCCGAGATACGCCAGCACCGACCCCGACTTGTCGATCAGCGAGTACCGCTGCGGGCCCTCCTCCGGGTAGCGCTGGTAGCCGGAGTACGGCGCCCACAGGCCCGCCGCCCAGCTCACGTCCTCGAGGCCGGTCGGGCCCCCGATCAGCACCTGCGGGTCGGGTACCGGCAGCGCCTCGTTCGAGACCGCCGGGTACCGCTCCACCTCGCCGTTTTCTTTCGTGCGCGGCGCCCGCTGGAAGGTCGAAAAGCTGCCGATGACCGCCGTGTCGACGGTCAGCGTCCGCTCCTCCAGCAACGCCAGGTTCGCCGGGTTGTGCCAGATGGCGTTGAGGTTGCCGCCGCTGGAGGCGACCGAGGCGCCGGCCCGCCCCGCCGGCCGCACCCCGTGGCCGGGCAGATAAAAGGCGCCGGCCGCCACGTCGGTCGGGACCAGGCCGAGCGCGAACGCGAGCAGAGTCGCCGCGAGGGCGGGTCGAATGTCGAACGGTCGGTGCATGGAGCCTCGTCGGGCTCGGCGTCGGTCGGTGGAGGGTTACTGCGTCTCCCCGCCGGAGCGTCGCAGGAGGTCGTAGACCTGCTCGAGGCCGTGCGCCTCGTCGCCGAGCCAGTCGGCGAGCCCCCGGAGGCTGCTGCGGTAGTCCTCGGCGGTGAAATCGTCGGTCGAGGCGGGGTCGGTCCGGTAGTAGTTGAGCAACGTATCCGAGACGGCCCCGAGCGCCACTTCGCCCCCCTCGATCTGGCCCGTCCCCCGGTACAAAAGATCGATGCCCGCCTGCCCGTCCTCCGGCGTGAGCATCCGGTGGGCGAAGGTCAGCGCGTGCGACAAAAACGGCAGCCCGGGCCGCGCCGCACTCTCCCACTCGACTGTCGGCGAGAGCACCTCGCCGAGGTAGTCGGCCAGCGGGGCCCAGTGCGCCGGATCGACCCGCCGCAACAGGATCTGATACAGCGCCGTCGCCACCTGGTCTCGCCCGGCGCCCGTCGCCACGAGGTGCGACAAAAGCCCGTCGGTCGCCGAGCGGGTCGACTCCGAGTCGGCGACGGTCTCGAGCAGATCGACGCCGGCGGAGAAGGCCCGCGAGTGGACGGCCTCCGAGGCGGCCTCCGGCCAGCTCTCGATGATCTTTTGGTCGAGCGTCCCCTCGGCCCGCCACTCCTCGGCGCTCGAGGCGAACTCCCGGAAAAGCAGCGACGCGGCGGCGAGCGTCCCCGGCTGCTCCGGCACGAATTCGCCCTCCTCCTCGCGGGTGGCGCCGAACGCCTGCCCCAGCCCGCCGAGGGCGTCGCCGAGTTGCTCGCGCACCTCCGGCTGATCGTCGAGCTCCTCGCTGATCCGCCCGAAGGCGTGCAGCACCACGTGCATGCGGCTCGGCTCGTCGATCTGCTGGCCGTCCGGCAGCTCGAGCGGCGCCTCGACGTGCCGCGGCTCGAAGTCCCCGTCGCGGTCGACCGCCCGGTGCACGAGCCGGCGCAGATACTCCGAGAACGGGACGCCGTCGACGGGCTCGGCGCGGTCGACGGCGACGGCGAATTGCTGCAGCGCCTCGAAGACCCGCCCCGACTCCGCGAGCTGCAACAGTGCCGGCTCGAAGCTGGCGAAATCCGCCCCCTTCATCGGCGACGGCGCACCGTCTTTTTGCCGGTACAGATTCTGCCGGGCCGAGTAGTGGCGGTGGACGACCACGAAAAGCTCCGCCAGCAGGTCCTCGCGGTCGTGGTCGCTGAACGCCTTGGCGATCGGCTGGATGGCGTCGATCAGGCCCGAGGCCTCGGCGGCGAACAGCTTGTCGGCGTGGTGGTTCGCCATCACGTAGCCGTCCTTGCAGACCGGCTCGTTGACGTCGACCTCGATGCCCGACTCCGTGAACCCGAGATCGGGCTGGTTGAACAGCCGGGTGATCTGGTCGGGCGTCGGCGCCGGGTCGAGCTCCGCGCCGAACAGCGGCGTCATCGTGCTCATCAGCTCGCTCAGGTTGCCGGGGTCGATGCCGACCAGACTCAGCAGATTGCCGAGCGGCGAGCCCTCGCGAAAATCGTCCGAGACGTAATCCTCGATGCGCAGGTTCCCGGCGATCGTCGCGATGAACGCCTCGGCGGCGCCCGGCAGGATCACCAGCGGCGGCAGCTCCGAGATGTTGACCTGGTCGACGTTCGCCTCGGTGATGCGCATCCGGTATTCGACGCCGGCCGTATCCCGCAGCAGATGAAAGATCTGGGCGTTGATGCTGCGGTTGTCGGGGGACTCGCGGGCCTCGAAGTCGGTCCGCTCGGAGAACAGCTCGTCGTCCGGGCAGTCGCGGATGCACTCGAAGCGCCCGACGGTGCCGATCCCGTGGGGATGGCGCTCGGAGGCTTCGCTCTCGTACTGGCTCTTGCAGTCCTGAAAGCACGCCTCGTAGCCGCCCATCCCGTCGGGGACGGTCGTCGGGTCGGAGTAGCGGAGCGTCGTCGCGAAGGGCTCGCCCAGCTCGGCGGTCACCGGCTCGCGCAAGCCCACCATCAGGTCGGCCCACAGCTCGGGGTTGTCGGCGATCTGCTCGACGAGCGGCAGCAGGTCGTAGCCGATCGTCGAGTCGTCGGCCAGCTCGGCGTCGGGATGGGCGTCGATCGTCGTCTTCGCCTCCTCGATCGCGGCGAACAGGCGGCCGAACTCGAGGCGGCTCGAGTCGAGGAACTCGGCGAGTGCCCGGGCCGCTTCCGGCAGGTCGTCGATGGCGAGGGTGCGGACGGTCGCATCGAGGGCGTCGGCCAGCGGGTGGTCCTCGGGATAGCCCCGGTAGCTGCCGTAGGCGTCGTCGAGGCTCGTCCGTTCGCCGAGAAGCGTCGGGAGGCCGTCAGCGAGGTCCCAGACGACGCCGCGCTCGTGCAGGTCGCCGATGCGGCGGACGAGAAAATGGGCGCCGGTGTCGACGAGATCGATATACTCGAACAGCGGCTGCCCGGAGAGGGTCGCTCGCCCCCGGTCGTCGCGTCCGAAGGCGTCGTCACCGCCGTCGAGGGCGAACGGCTGCACCCGGCGCGGCGCCTGCGAGCCCTCGAAGACGAACCGGTCTCGCTCGTCGACGTCGGCCAGGTCGTCCCCGTCGCGGTCGACGAACGGATACACCGGCTCGCCGTCGGCATTGGCGCGCACCAGCGGCAGGCCGCGCTCGTCGAAGCGGACCGCCGGGATGGAGGTCCGGCCGTCGGCGGGGCGGACGCGGTCGTCCTCGACGAGCAGGATCTCGCGCAGCGCCATGCTCGATGTCTCGTCGGGCGGCCCCTCGGCCGGGAGGCCCTCGCGGAAGCCGTCGGCGATGGCGTGCTGCAGGTCGTAAAAGGCCGTCCCCTCGGCGTCGGCGGCGTTGCCCTCGGCGTCGACTCCGTCGTTCGCCAGAAGCGTGTCGCCGAGCTCGAGCAGGGCCGGGCGGAGATCCTCGTAGCCGAGCAGGTGGCGAAACAGCGCCGGGCGGTTGCCCGGGCCGAGATACTGCTCGACCGCCAGCCGCCGGTCGCCGCCGAGCCCCTCGGCGAGCCCGTCGTGCGAGACGGCCCGCTCGAGCGACCCCTCGAGTTTGCGGCTGAAGCTCGGCAAAAGCCCGGTGTCGATCGGCCGGCGCGCGTTGCGCAGATACAGATCGATCGTCTCGAGTTGCGCCGCCGGCGCCATCGCGTCGACGCCCCGGACGAACGCCGCGTGCTCGCGGTCGAGCATCTCGGTGCGCGCCTCGGCGTCGGTCGGCGAGCGGGCCGCGTCGCCGCGCCAGATCTCGAACAGCTCCTGGCCGAGCGACTGGCGCTGGTAGTCGGGCCGGTCGAACTCGTAGCGGTCCTCGCAGCCGACCGCCCAGGCGGCGGCAGCGAGCACGGCGACTAGTGCCGCGCGAGACCAGAAGTGTCGCAAACCCATGGGCGGTCGCGGGCGAAGTGTGGCGGACGGGCGATCGGCCCGGAAGTGTAGCAGGTGAGCGCAAGTTGTTCCAACGACCACCCTCTGATAACCTCCCGGTCCGATTCGATTTTTCGCCCGGATCGGCCGGTTCCGAGTCGATCCGACAGACCGTTATCTTCCAGTTCGCCTCTCCGATTCGAGACTGCCGATGAGACGTGCACCGATCACCGGATCGAGCCCCCTTCGCTGCCTCCTCTGGGCGGTCGGCCTTCTGGGCTGCACGGCGCTGGTGGCGGCGGGCTGCCAGCAGGCGCCGAAGGTCGCCGAGATGGGCGAGTCGGTCGAGACCGGCAAGATGAGCATCGAGGTGACCGACTACGAGCTCCGCCAGCTCGAGCTGATCGACGGCGATCGCACCCACGACTACGAGCGGCCGGTGCTGGCCGTCTCGGTGGCGCTGACCAACCGGGGCGACGAGCCGTTTCGCTACATTCCGACCCACGACTCCGAGCAGGTCACCGAGCAGACCGCCCCGCTTCTGTATCACGACCCCGGCAAAGACGAGCCGCTGCCGCCCGGCGACAAGACCTCGATCCGGATCAACGGCGTCACGCTCGAGGAGGGCGAGCTGGACGCACAGGTCCGCGAGACGACTCAGATCGCGGCCGGCGAGACCCTCGAGGACGTCGTCTTGTTCGAGGTGCCCGACGGCGATCAGGCCGACCTGATTTTGAGCCTTCCGCCGGCCACCCACCGCGGCCGAAAGCCGGTGTTGTTTCGCATCCCCTACCAGCGCAAAGCCCCCGAGGGGCCGACCTGGCACGAGCTCGGCGAGGCGGCGAGTTTCGACGGGGTCGATTTTACGGTCTCGGAGGTGGCCACCGAGTACGTCGAGCTCGAGCCGCCGGGCGACGCCGAGGAGGCGTTCAGCCAGGAGCCGATCTTCAAGGTCGTCTACGAGATCTCGAACGGCAGCGACGAGGCGATCACCTACAACCCGGGCCACCGGACCGTCTCCGGGCGGCGGGGCGCGGCGCTGTTCGGTGACGGCGAGCAGTTCGCCCGGGTGCGCTTTTCGTCGAACACCAGCGTCGTCGACCAGCAAAGCGACAAGACCGAGATCGCGGCGGGCGAGTCGCTGACCGACTTTTCTTTGTTCGAGCGGCCGGGCGAGGAGGTCTCGGAGTTGAAATTCGAGTATCCGGCCAGCCGTTTCGGACGTGCGGGGCTGGTGCGATTTACCGTGCCGTACGACTACGAGACTCCCGACAAGCCCGAGCCGCTCCAGGACGACGACGAAGACGACGAGGAGTGAGCGTCGGGCTCGCCGACGGTGAGCCGAGATGACGAGCGACGGAGACGATTCCCCGACGAGCGACGAGGAGCTGTTTCGTCGCGCGGTCGAGAACCTCGACGACGAGCAGCTCGAGCAGGCGCCGTTCGACGCGCCGGAGCGAGAACACGAGCAGGTCGCCGATCAGTTGCGCGAAGCGGACGTCGAGCCGGTCGACGACGACGGGCGGCAGGCTTCCCGATCCGACGAGAGCGACGAGGGCGACACCGGCGGCGGAGCGAGCGAGCGCGACCTGTTCGAGCAGGCGGTCGAGGGGCTGTCGGCCGAGGAGATCGAGCGCCGCAAGTACGACGATGCGGACGAGGCCGGCGACGAGGCCGGCGGGTCGTCCGGCGGATCGCCCGGCTCGGCCGCCGGAAGCGGCGCATCGCGCGGCGGCTCGCAGCGGGACGGGGGGCGCCGGGAGTCGACGCCGGACCGCGAGCAGTTCGAGGCGGCGATGCCGGACGTCGAGCCGATCGACAAAAGCCAGAAACACCGCGCCCCGTCGGCTCCCGACCCGGAGGCGTTTTTCGACGACGGCGACGCGACGCGCACCGCCGCCGATTTCCCCACCCCGACGCTGCCGAAACAGGGCGAGGGGCTCAACGACATCCCGTCGCTCGACGAGGCCCAGAAGGCGATGCTCGAGCGCTTCGAGCGGGCCGAGCGGCGCGGCGCGATCCGCGAGCTGAACCTGCGCGGCGACACCGCCCGCGAGGCGACCGACCGGCTGCGCGAGTTCGTCGAGTCGTGCCGCCGGGAGGGCGTCGAGTTCGCCCGCATCGTGCCGGGTCGCGGGCGATCGTCCGACCCCGAGCCGGTCTTGAAGCCGACGGTCCTCGAGTGGCTCGAGACGAGCGGCGCCGGCGTGACCCGCGGCTACGCGCCGGAGCGGATCTTCGGGGGCGATTACGGCAGCCTGGTGGTCGAATTTCTGGATGATTGACGGATGACGCAGATGGGAGCCCCCGGTTCATGAACGACATTCCAGCCTCGACATCGTCCTTTCGCCGGTCCCTGCGCGAACTGCGCGAGCGCCACCGCGGCAGCACCGACAATCCCGGCTCGTACGAATCCGACGGCTCGGTGCGGTGCGTCGACTGCATGTTCACGACCGACAGCGAGGATTGCTTCCAGTGCACGAACTGCCGCTCGTGCGTCGACTGCAAGCAGTGCACCCAGTGTACCGACTGCGAGCAGTGCGTCTCGTGCAACCACTGCTTCGAGTGCACCGGCTGTGCGAGCAGCTCGCATCTGGTGATGTGCGAGGACTGCGTCGACTCGGTGTATTGTTTCGGCTGCGTCGGGCTGGTGGATGCCGAGTTTTGCATCCTCAACGAGCAGTTCGAACGCCAGGAGTACTTCGAGCGCATCGAAAAGCTCGAAGAGAAGTTCGGGATCTAATGGTGCCGTCGGCGGCCTCGCCGACGCTAATTCGATGGCATCCGAAAAAGGACGAGATCCCGCAATCAAGCGGTGTTTCGACGAGTCGTGTGTCTTTCCCAGAGCGGATGCCCGGACGTGAGATCCGGTCGTTCGAGTTCTCAAACGATCTCGTAGCCCCGGTCGCAGGCG
>CAZRLK010000177.1:262-10210 GCA_964600555.1 uncultured Bradymonadales bacterium | reverse complement strand
CGCTTCCGCCCTCACCTGGCGCGACGCCCTCGACTCCCCCCTCACCTTCGCCACCTGGGACCGCGACCTCTCGACCGCCGCCGACCGCGCCGGTCTCACCCCCCTACCGTCCGACTTCGACTGACCCCCCACCCCCACCTCCGTTGAGAAGAGCCTCCTTGCTCCTCCCCGAGGCCGGACCTACGGGCCACATCGCTCACCGACTCGTCCCCTACCGCCGGTCATCTTCGACCACTATCATTCGCGCCGGCTTGGCCGCAGTTCCGAACAAACGATGGCCGTGCGACTCAGTGAATCGTCCGCTTCAGGTCCACCACAAACCCGCACTCTGTCCCGATCTGATGGATGAAGAGCCCGCTTTCCATCCGGCTCCAGTCCCGGAACTGACTGTAGCGGGCGACGTAGCAGTCCAAGTCATCACTATCCGGCTCACTGCCATAGAGACAGAGGCCATCCACAAAGCCGGTCACTGAAGATGCGTCGGTATGTCGATCGATGAAATCGTGGGAGCAACATGTGTACAGCGTATCGATCTTATCCGATACACTCGGCCCCTGAGCGCTTACGGGATCCGAAAGTGCGCGGCAGATCAAAGATCGAAGCGACGAATCTCGCACTTTTTACCTCCTCGTCGAACGTCGAACACGCTGGCGCCGTCGCTTGACGAGAAAGGAGCCTTTATCCGATAAAAGGGATCAGCGATCGGCCTCTCTCGCCTTCTTGGTGGGACGCCATCTGATCGAGCCACCGACAGTCATGCTGAGACTGTCGCGACCGTGCTCGAGCTGGAAACGCCGCGGCGGAAATCCGCCGCGGCGTTTTTTTTTAGGATCTGCCCGACGGAAGATCAAGATCCAATATTAAGACAATCCTAAGAATGCCAATTCGTGATTATTTATCTACAAATCATGGCAAGTTGTACTATCCTCCGACGTACGTTATGATTTCCTTACCAACCGTGGGAACCGGTAGCTACCGTTGTGGCGCTAACCCCTTTGAAGCCCATGATTGGTCGCCAATTCATGGCGCGAAGAAGCAGGTTTTCCGAGTGTTTTTCACTCGGCCCCTTTGTTGTGACGTCGGTAGCTACTGGTCCCGCGGGGGCGAATTCTCGTCATACGATCAACAGGGATTTGAAGAACAGATAAGACAGCGCCTACCGTCTCAGGTGATGCAAGCGAAACGCATTTCAAAGCGTAGAGCAGGTGGTTGACGTTGTGCATTCCAATGAGTAGAGAATATCGACACTCAGCCAATTCAATGACAGCATCGCTGCTGTCGGGGGACGATTCTGATGTCCAACTTTTCCGACTTCTTCGAACGCGCCACCGACGGCCTCGAACCCTATCCGTACCAGCGCCGCCTCGCCGAAAGGTCGTGGGACCAGTGGCCCACCATCCTCGACATCCCCACCGGCCTCGGCAAGACCGCCGCGGTCGTGATCGGCTGGCTCTGGCGCCGCCACGAACAGCCCGGCGAGACGCCTCGCCGGCTCGTCTACACCCTGCCGATGCGCTCGCTCGTCCACCAGACCGTCGACGCCGCCCGAGAGTGGGTGGCCAATCTCGAGGGCGACCCCGACGACGTCCACGTGTTGATGGGCGGCGAGACCGACACGGGGTGGGTGGACGATCCGGGAGACGATGCGATCCTCGTCGGCACCCAGGACATGCTCGTCTCACGCGCCCTGATGCGTGGCTACGGCATGAGCCGCTACGAGTGGCCGGTTCACTACGCCCTCTTGCATAACGATGCCTTCTGGGTCTTCGACGAAACCCAACTGATGGGTGTGAGCCTGGAGACCAGCCTCCAGCTCGAGGAGTTCCGCGAGAAGTTCGGGACCGCAGCGCCGTGCAAGTCGCTGTGGATGAGTGCGACTGTCGACGAGGAGGCCTTCGAGACCGTCGATCGTTCGCCGCCGGAGGGTGGTTGGCCCGACCTCCAACTCGACGACGAGGATCGCGACCAGAAAGCCGTCGAGGCGCGGATCGAGGCCGAGAAGACCGTCGAGTTCGCCGACACGACCATCCCGAACAGCTCCGCCGCCAATAAACTCGGCGACTACGCCGACGACCTGGCAGACGAAATCCTCGAGGCCCACGACGACCACGACCAGTTGACCCTTGTCGTCGTCAATCGGGTCAACCGTGCCCGCATGCTCGCGGAAAGACTCGATCACGCGGGCATAGACCCGCTCCTTTTGCACTCCCGCTTCCGCCAGCACGAACGACAACATCTCGAGGAGGATCTGACGGAGGCCAGTGAAAACCAGGAACACCGCATCGTCGTCGCCACCCAGGTTGTCGAGGCCGGGCTCGATGTGGACAGCCGGTTGCTGGTCACGGAACTCGCTCCCTGGGCGTCGATCGTCCAGCGCGCCGGCCGCTGCAACCGCAACGGCGAGTACGAGTCCGCACGCGTCCTCGTCGTCGAGGCCGACGACGGCGACAAGGCTGCACGCCCCTACGAGCCGGAGCAACTTCAGAAGGCACGCGAGAGGCTCACCGCGGGAGACTCCCTCAGCCCCGTCGACCTCGAAGACATCGATCCACCGAGCCCCGACCGCCTCAACCACGTCCTGCGCCGCCGCGATTTCGTGGAACTGTTCGACACCTCCCCCGACCTCGGCGGCAACGACCTCGACGTCAAACGCTACGTCCGTGACGTCGAAGATACCGACGTGCTCGTCTACTGGAAGTCCTGGGAGAGCGAAGGGCCCCCGGACAACACGTCGGCACCGGACCGGGTCGAGGTCTGTCGCGTCCCGTGCTGGGGCGACGAGGGGATTCGGAAGTTTCTCGACAACAATCCCGGCTGGCGCTGGAACCCGCTCGGCGAAGAGTGGGAAGCCGTCGACGATCCCCGCCCCGGCCAGACGATTCTCCTCCACGCCGAGACGGGCGGCTACGACTCCGATCGCGGCTGGACGGCGGACGCAGACGATACCGACATCGAGGTACTCGAGACGAATCGCGATCGACCCGCCGGGATCAACGACGACGATACCAGGGCTTACCAGTGGATCGAGCTGACCGACCACCTCGAACGGGTGGCGAAACACGCCGAGAAACTCGCGGAGGACCTCGACGACAACCTCGACATGCCGGCCGACGAAATCGACGTGCGTTCATTGCTCGTCGAAGCAGCCGCCTGGCACGATGTCGGCAAGGCGCACCATGTCTTTCAAAACATGCTCACCGAGCCCGTCCCCAAACACGACGGCATCGCCCCCCCCGACCGGACGAATCAACCCTACGCCAAGTCGAACCACCGCAAGGGCTCGCCCGAACGCCCCTACTTCCGCCACGAGCTGGCCTCGGCCCTGGCCATCCTCGCTGAGCGGTCCGACGGCGACGAACTTCCGCCCCTCGATCGCCGAGAGGATCTACTGACGTATCTCGTGGCCGCGCATCACGGCCGCGTACGGCTCTCGCTCCGATCGCTCCCGAACGAGAAGACGCCCGACGATGCCCACCGACGCTTCGCGAGAGGCGTCTGGGACGAGGATCCGCTGCCGGGCGTCGACGTGCCCGGCGTCGAGGCGCCGAAGACAACGAACGGAACAACTATCGACCTCGAGGTGATGGAACTCGGCCGAGGCAGCTGGCTCGAACGCGCACTCGCCCTGCGCGACGACGAGGATCTCGGCCCCTTCCGGGTCGCCTACCTCGAGGCCCTGCTTCGGATCGCCGACCGCCGGGCGAGCGCCGAAGAAAGAGAGCAAAACGACTGAGCACTCTTGTCGGCCATCTTTTCGACGATAGGGCACCACCATGACTCACTCGATCACACTCACGGGCTGTGCACCGACGCCCCTCGCTCACTACCTCAAGGGGCTCGGGGTGCTGCGTATCCTCGCCGAACAGGGACCAACGCACGACAACCCGCGCGGCTACTGGCGAGACGACGATTTTCACCTCGACTCGTCCCTCGGCCCCGCCGAGCTGGAGGAGCTGCTGCTCGAGGAGTACCGCCCGACTCCGATGATCAACCCCTGGAACGGCGGCAGCGGGTTCAAGCTCGACAAGCCCAAAGATGTCGTGCTCGATGCCCGCGACGCCCGGGCCAACCGATTCGAACCCGTCGCCTGTTCCGTCGCCTGCGCCTTCGAGTTGATGGAGGAGATGGGCATCGACTCGAAGGTCCCCAAGGACCGAAAAGACGAGTATTTGAAGGCGTGCCGCAGCCGCATGCCCGACCAGATGCTGCCCTGGCTCGATGCGGCGCTCGTTTTGACCAACGGCGATCCCGTCTACCCGCCGCTTCTCGGCACGGGCGGCAACGACGGCCGCCTCGATTTCTCGAAAAACTTCCTGCAACAACTCCAGAACCTCTTCGATCTCGAGACCGGCGAGCCGACCCACTCCGCGCGGGGCTGGCTGGAGGCCTCCCTGTACCGCCGCGCCGACAGCCACCTCGACGACGGCGCCGTCGGCCAGTTTTTCCCCTCCTCGACCGGCGGCCCGAATCGAACCTCCGGGTTCGCGGCCGACACCAAGGTCAATCCGTGGGATTTCGTCCTGATGCTCGAAGGCGCGACGATGTTCGCCTCCGCCGCCGTCCGCAAACTCGAGACGGCCCGCTCCGGTGCCGTCAGCGCCCCCTTCACCGTCCGCCATGTCGCCGTCGGCCACGGGAGCACCGACGCCAGCGAAGAGGACGACGCCCGCGACGAGATGTGGATGCCGATCTGGTCGACCCCGACGTCCCAACGCGAACTCCGGGCGCTTTTCGCCGAGGGTCGCGCCGTCGTCGACGGCAGTGACGTCCACCGGCCCGCCCGCGACGGCGTCGACTTTGCGAGGGCCATCGCCACCCTCGGCGTCGACCGCGGTCTCGAGGCCTTCCAGCGCTTCGGCTTCCAGCAGCGCAATGGCCGCGCGTACTTCGCCACGCCGCTCGGACGCCTCCGGGTCGAACGCCGCCCCAACGTCGAGCTGGTCGACGAACTCGACGAGTGGCTCGACATCCTCACCCGCCGCACGCGCTTCGACGACAACGTCCCCTCGACGATCCGCGCCGCCACCAACCGCCTCCAGGAGGCCATCTTCGATCTCTGCCAGCGCGACGATGCGACCCGCGTCCAGCGCGTCCTCGTCGAACTCGGCCGCCTCGAACGCCTCGGCACCGATCGCCTCGCCTGGTTCGACTCCGGAAATAGCCAGACCGTCGACCCCCTGAGCGGGCTCTCGTCGCGCTGGGTCGTCCAGGCCGCCGACCGCACGCCCGAATTTCGACTCGCCTGCACCCTGGCCTCGACCTACGGCGACTACGGCCGCGGCACCGAAACCGACTGGCGCCCGCTCCGGCGCAACCTCGAACCCGTCGAAACCTACGGGCCCGCCAACGCCGCCTGGAAGGATCGCAAAGACCCCGAGGTCGTCTGGCACCCCGGCGACCCCGTCGATGCCCTCGTCGCCGTCATGCGGCGACGCAGCCAGCTCGCGGTGCGCACCGAACAACCCTTCTGGCCCGACCGCGCTCGCGTCCCCGCCCAGCTCGCTGACATCAATCGCTTCTTGAACGACGAGCTCGATCTGCGCCGCATGGTCGACCTCACGTGGGGCCTGCTCGGCGTCGACTGGAGCGACCTCGCGCGCGACGACATCCCCGACTTCGACAAACGCCGGGTCCACCCCGCTCCCGGCGCCGCCTACGGCCTGACCAAGCTCTGTTTCGTCGGCCGCAGGCTGCGCACCGGCCCCGACACCCACGCCCCGGACGCCGACGAGCAATCGGGCCTCGCCATCCCCGTCGAGCCCGCGATCGTCTCCGCGCTGGCCACCGGCGACGGCCGCCGCGCGACCGAACGCGCCGCCAACCGCCTGCGCGGCTCCGACGTGCCGCCCTCGGTCGACGGCGTTCCCCTCCGCGACGAGCGGGCTCGACGACTGGCTGCCGCCCTCTTGTTCCCGATCGAGGCGGCCGACACGACTCGCCTGCTCGCTCGCGTCACCCACGTTCTCGACGCCAACGACGACACCTCTGACGAACCCGCCGAAGACGTCGCCTGACCTCCCCGGAGGTCACCGACCCGTACGACCGACCCCGATGTTGTGACTGACTCGATTTGCCTCGAACCAAGCGAGTAGCCCATGCACTTTTCGAAACTGAACGACGCCAATCGCCTGCTGTTCGAAGTCGACCTGGAGCCGATCCAGGGAACCCGCTTTCAGCCGACCGGCTTTCCCGACCTCGGCGCCGCCGAATACGAGACCCCCGACGACACCTCGATGCTGCTGCTGGAGTCGGCCCAGTCGATGGCCAACCGCCTCGAAGAGGTCTGCTGGGACGACGGCCAGGGTGAGCTCGTCGAACCGCTCCGCGGGATGCCGTACGTCCACTCTCAGGTCGAGGACGACGTCGAAACCAACTCCATCCTCGAGGCCCACCGCCTCAACTCCCCGTACATCTACAACAGCGAAGCCTTCGGCGACGACGGCGAGATCGAACAGGCCATCGGCTTCGAAGACGATGCGCCCTTCGACCGAAGCCAGCTCGCCGACGCCCTGCTCACCTACGACCCGAACTCGCTCGTCCACGGCTGCTTTCTCGAGAAAGTCGGCGGCACGGTTCGGCTCCCGCGCACGCTCTCGGCGTTCATCGAGGCCGAGGAGGTGCGCCGGGCCGACAGCGGCGGCGTCAAAGTCGACCGCGTCCAGCCCGCCTCCTCCGGCAACGAGGCAAAGTACGGCAGCGCCGAAGACGGCTACGGCAACGTCCCGTATCCCCGTACCGAGTACACCGCCGAGTCGATCACGGCCTACTTCAACCTCGATCTCTCGCTGATTTGCGGGCTCGGACTGCCCGAGGCCGGCGAGGACCTGCTGGTCGGTCTGGCGCTGTTCAAAGTCCGAAAGTTCCTCGACGGAGGGCTGCGGCTGCGAACGGCCTGCGACCTGACGACCACCGACGATGACGCCATCGAGATGCAGCGCCCGGCGAACTTCGAGATCCCCTCGCTCGACGACATCTCCGAGCAGGTCTCGAGCCTCGTCGACGAGTGCGCGCCGCACTTTGCCGACCCGGCCGTCACCGAGGTCAGCTACGACGGATGATCGACGGCCGCGCCGCTCTCGCAAATCGATCACGATCGCGTCGGCCGACGAACAAGTTCTTCCAGCCTGCGGCGAGGACTCCGCCGCAGGCTGGAAGACACTTTGTTGGAGGACGACCAAAACGCAGGAGGCTTTCATGCTCGCTGCATCTTTTCAGTTCCCGACCGGCCGCTACCACGCCACACCGTGGGACCGGCAGGTCAACGAGGGCGAGGTCGAGTGGCCCCCCAGCCCGTGGCGTCTGCTGCGGGCGCTGGTGGCGACCTGGCATCTGAAGGGCGGGGACCCGGCCGACGACTCGCACGACGATCTCGAGAGCCTGGTCGAAAAACTGGCCGGGGTGTCGCCGCGATATCGGCTGCCGTCGGCGACGCAAGCCCACACCCGCCATTTCATGCCCCTCGGCAAAAAACAGTACCGGAAACCGCTGATCGAGCAGACCTCTCAGGTCTTCGATCCCTTTCTGCATCTCGAGTCCGGTACGCCGCTCGTCGTCGCCTGGCCGGGCGTCGATCCGACCGACGCCGAGGCCGACCTGTTCGGCCGGCTCCTCGAGCATCTCGGGTACCTCGGGCGCGCCGAGTCCTGGACCGTCGCCGAACGGCTCGACGACGAGCAGCTCGACGACATCGAGTTCAACGCCGTCCCGGGCGACGAGACGACCCGGCGCGCTGGCGAAACCCTCGACGTCCTCGCGCCGATGCCGCCCGAGCTGTATCCCGACTGGCGCGACGACCAGCGCGAACGCCACGAAGAGCGCATCCTCGCCGAAAAGCGCCGCAAGGGCCAGAACGAGCGCATCACCGCCGCCAACCAGCGCAAGATCGACGAGGCCACCCCGGAGACCTTCTTCGAGGCGTTGACCCTCGAAACCAGCCTCCTCGAGAAGTACGGTTGGAACCAGCCGCCCGGCAGCGAATGGACTCGCTACCTGCGGACCGACGCCGACACCACCCCTACCACCACCCCGCCCCCCGCCGTGAGTACCGACGACGACCAGGAGTTTCCGACCATCGCCCGCCTCAAACTCCACAGCGAGGCGATCCCCTCGTTTACCGATGCCGTCGCCGTCGCCAACAAGGTGCGCATCGCCCTGCTGTCCAACTCCGAGGGTCTTCCACCGATCTTTACCGGCAAGAACGACGACGGTCCCCTCGAGGAGGACCACGCCCACAACCACGTCATCGTCGAAGCCCTCGAGGAGACCGGCTACATCAGCCATCTGACCCTGTACGCCCCGATGGGCTTCGACGAAGCCGCCCAGACGGCGATCTCGAAGACCACCAAAATCTGGGACAACGACGGACCGGTCGAATTCGACGCCCAGGCGATCCTCCTCGGCTTCGGCCGGCCCGAGGACTTCGGCGGCCCCAACAGACGCGCCGGCCACTCGCTCGCTCTCGCCGAATCGAAAGTCTGGCGCTCCCGCACGCCCTTCGTCCCGACGCGCCACCCGAAGCCGAACAAGACCGGCGAGCACGGCTACCCGGTCGGCAGCCCCCCGCACGACCTGCTCCGCCTGCTCGGCAACCGCGACCTGCCCGACGTCGTACGCATCGACGCCCTCGAGGACCACGACGGCGAACCCCCGAGACCCTCCGAGACCGACGGCGACCGCGTCCACCCCGTCTACGGCACCCGCCTCGGCGGCAAACCCGTCCGCTGGCTCGACTTCCGCACCATCCGTCCCGACGACCGCGGCCAGCGCTCCTCCTCGCGCGGCTACGGCTTCGAGATCGAATTCGCCAAACCCATCCGCGGCCCCGTCTGCGCCGGCTACGGCGCGCATTTCGGCCTCGGACGCTTCGAACCGGCGCCCGACGGCGACTCGACCGACTGACGAACTCACGCACGGGAGACGGCCATGGAGACGAAAGCACGACTCAAAGAAGTTCTCGAAAATCACTTTGGCGACGACGACGGTTTCGACCTCGAGTTCGACCCGTCGGCCCCCGACCAGATCACCGGCCTCGTCACCTCGAGCACCTTCGAGGGCAAACGCGAATTCGAGCGCCAGAACATGATCTGGGACGTCCTCGACGACGAACTCACCGAAGAACAACGGGCCGACATCGTCCTGCTGATGGCCAACACTCCAGAGGAGTCCGAAGCCTTCGACCACGAACCACGACGAAACACGGGCTGATCGCCCGCCGCGCACGGCTCTTTGACAAGTCAATAGGAACGGCGGCCTCACCTGCACGACCTTGCGAGGCCGCCCCTTCTCCGTCCGCCGGCTGTAGCTCCAGCCGGCGGATGGAGCCCCATTGAAGCGCCAAGTGGGCCGGCGACAAGTCCGACCGCGCCCTGTCTCTTCTCCGTCTGAACCGACGGAGCCCCCTTGAAGCCAGGGCGTCGGCCTCGTACCCATCATGGCGGAGGTCGCCTTCTCCGTCTGAATAGACGGTGCCCCATTGAAGCACACCAGGGTGAAGTCCTGAGATGGTGCCCTTCCCGCCTTCTCCGTCTGAATAGACGGTGCCCCATTGAAGCGTCTCTGGGTTGATCCGGCGCCCGAGCGCGGCCGCGACCTTCTCCGTCTAAACAGACGGAGCCCCATTGAAGCGAGGAGTCTGTCGAGTCGACCCGCGATCTCTACGACACGCCTTCTCCGTCTGAACCGACGGAGCCCCATTGAAGCTACGCCGGGCAGCGGTAGCCGGAGAGCACGCGCACACCCTTCTCCGTCTGAATAGACGGAGCCCCATTGAAGCATTCAACGACCTGACGATGGGCGAGGTGATGGATGACACCTTCTCCGTCTGAATAGACGGAGCCCCATTGAAGCGACGTACGCACAGGCGGAAAGCGGCGAGGCCTACCCGACCTTCTCCGTCTGAACAGACGGAGCCCCATTGAAGGGACCAGCCACGGCGGGCACTGCACAAGG
>CAZRLK010000177.1:0-252 GCA_964600555.1 uncultured Bradymonadales bacterium | reverse complement strand
CGCGCGCCCCCCCCGCCCCCCCCCGTCTGATCAGCCGCCGCCCCCATGCCCCGACCACCCACGCCGGGCACAGCACCCGGGGGGGGTGCCAACCTTCTCCGTCTGAACAGACGGAGCCCCATTGAAGCCCCGGAAAGGCGCTCGGCGAAGGCGATGACAAGTCCAGCCCTTCTCCGGCTGACCCGCCGGGGCCACTCTGAAGAGCATTGTCTTAGACGGTGGAGGATGTGGCCCGCGCACCGGGTCCGTCTG